>JAITEG010000008.1 GCA_031282145.1 Spirochaetaceae bacterium
CCGTATCCGGGGAATGAAAAAGGCGGTCCAAAAAATGGGTATTCTCCATGGTCGTCCGGATAAGATTCCGGTTCATAAAAAAAAGACTGATGATCAGGATGAAAAAGGCAAGCCACAAAATAATTCCCGTCCGCCGAGGAGGGGGCTCTGGTTTTTGAGACCCTTTTGTCCGGTTATTTCTCTGTTCAGCCACCATTCCATGATACGGTGAATAGGGCGAGGGGTCAAGCTGACACCCCCTCCCAGTGGGGGGATGGTCGCACATAAAATTCCTAAAATCCGGTTATTTTCCGAATATCATGGGTAACTATTGCTTGCAATTTTTAGAAAACCTTACTATATTATAACAATTATCAGCGTTTTTTATCATGAGAGTGAGGTAGATAAAGAAAAATGGGCATCGATATTACGAGGATGCGGAATATTGGAATCAGCGCGCATATAGATTCGGGGAAAACCACCCTTTCTGAACGGATTCTATTCTACAGCAACAAGATCCACGCCATCCACGAAGTCCGGGGAAAGGACGGGGTGGGGGCGACCATGGATCACATGGAACTTGAGCGGGAGCGGGGGATCACGATCCAGTCCGCGGCGACCCAGGTTGAATGGAAGGACCATACCATCAACCTCATCGACACCCCCGGCCATGTGGATTTCACCATCGAGGTGGAGCGCTCCCTCAGGGTGCTGGACGGGGCTATCCTGGTCCTCTGCGCCGTGGGGGGGGTTCAGTCCCAGTCCATTACCGTGGACCGGCAGCTCAAGCGGTACCATGTGCCCCGGATCGCCTTTATCAACAAATGCGACCGTACCGGGGCCAATCCCTTTAAGGTGAGGCTCCAGCTCCGGGAAAAATTAGGGTTGAACGCGGTACTCATCCAGATCCCCATTGGGTTGGAGGATAAACTTGAGGGTATGGTGGATCTCGTGACCATGAAGGCCGTGTATTTTGACGGGGAAGCGGGGGAGACGATCCGCTATGCGGAGATCCCCCCCCATCTCAAAGCCGACGCGGAAAAATACCGGGAGGAACTCATCGACGCGGTCTCCCTTTACTCCGATGAACTCGCCGAGCGTTACCTGGCCGGGGAAGCCATTCCCGAAGATCTCATCCGCAGGGCGATCCGGGCGGGTACCCTGGCGGAATCCTTTGTACCGGTAATGGTCGGTTCGGCATATAAGAACAAGGGGATCCAACTGCTCCTGGACGCCGTCAACGACTACCTGCCCAATCCCACGGAGGTAAAGAATTACGCCCTGGATCTGGACCACCACGAGGAGCGGCGGGAGCTTTCGGCGGACGCGAAGAGCCCCACCGTGGCCCTGGGCTTCAAACTGGAAGACGGCCAATACGGTCAGCTTACCTATGTCCGGATCTACCAGGGGGCCCTTAAGAAGGGGGATGAACTTACCAATACCCGGGCCCGGAAAAAATTCAAGGTAGGGCGCCTGGTCCGGATGCACTCGGACAGTATGGAAGACATCAACGAGGGGGTTCCCGGGGACATCGTTGCCCTTTTCGGGATAGACTGCGCCTCGGGGGACACCTTCTGCGGGGGCGGCCTCAACTACGCCATGTCCTCCATGTACGTTCCCGAGCCGGTCATCTCCCTGGCCATTACCCCCAAGGATAAAAAGTCCGCGGACCAGATGGCCAAGGCCCTGGGGCGTTTCACCAAGGAGGATCCCACCTTCCGGACCTATGTGGACGGCGAGTCCAACCAGACCATCATCCAGGGCATGGGGGAACTCCACCTGGAAGTGTATATTGAGCGGATGCACCGGGAATACAAGTCCGAGGTGGACACGGGGATGCCCCAGGTTGCCTATCGGGAGACTATCACCGCCCGGGCGGATTTCAACTACACCCACAAGAAACAAACCGGCGGCGCGGGTCAATACGGCCGGGTGGCGGGCTTCATGGAGAGCGTAGCCGACAAGGACTACGAGTTTGTGGACAATATCAAGGGCGGGGCCATTCCCAATGACTTTATCCCCAGCTGCGACAAGGGGTTCCGGGAAGCCGCGAAGCGGGGGAGCCTTATCGGGTTCCCCGTCGTCAATATTCGCTGTGTTATCAACGACGGTCAGTACCATCCGGTGGACTCTTCGGACATCGCCTTCCAAATGGCCGCTATCGGCGCCTTCCGGGAAGCCTATAACAAGGCAAAACCCTGTATCCTGGAACCCATCATGAAGGTTACCGTGGAGGGGCCCACGGAGTTCCAGGGGAATATCTTCGCCTCGATTAACCAGCGCCGGGGCATCATATCGGCGTCCACCGAGGACGGGATCTTCTCCCGGGTCGAGGCGGAGGTTCCTTTAAGCGAAATGTTCGGGTACTCCACGGTGCTGCGGTCCTTGACCCAGGGTAAAGCTGAGTTTACCATGGAATTCGAGAAGTACGGAAAGGTTCCGGTGAGTATTTCCGACGCCCTCATCAAAGCATACGAGGAAAAACGCAAGAAGGACGCCGGGCGTTCTTAAAAAGCAGAAGCTGTTCCAATACCAACCGGGTTTTGGAACGGCCCCAACATCCAGAGGATAAAAGGTGAAGTTATGGTCAAGCAGGAATTAGTTTCGCGCAGTCCGGTGCGCATCTTTGAGAAATCCATCCACGGAGGACTTAAACCGGGGGAAGTGGGGATTATCGCTTCCCAAAGCGGGATAGGTAAAACTTCGGTACTGGTACAGATCGCCCTGGACAAGTTATTACAGGCCGAAAAAGTCATCCACGTATCCTTTACCCAGCATACCGATTATGTGCTGGCCTGGTACGAGGATATTTTTAATGAATTTATTAGAAAAAAGAACCTGGAAAACACCGGGGATATCAAAAACGAACTCGTGAGAAACCGGGTATTGATGAATTTCAGCCAGGACGGGGTGACCGGGGAACAGGTCATCCGAAGCCTCAAGGCCATGATTGTGGAAGGGGGGTTTAAAGCCGATGCCCTCATCGTGGACGGTATAGACTTTAGCCGTATTGACGGGGAACGGATCCGGGGGGTAAAACAATTCGCCCAGGATACGGGACTTTCTGTGTGGTATAGCTGTACCGTCAAGGGAGCGCTACCCCATTATGACAAGCGGAATATACCCCTCGTGATTAAGGACTATGTGGACCTGATTGACGTGGTTATCGTTCTGGAGCCGAAACCGGATCATATCGCGTTAACCGCCACCAAGGACCGGAATACCTATAATCCCGAACACATGGCCCTGCGGCTGGACCCCAAAACCCTGCTGATTTTGGAGTCATAAGCGGATAGTCACGGCGAAAAATCCCTTTACCGCGGCAGGGTAAAGCCCCGCAATTTTTCCAGAAGCGGCGGGGCCACCCGGGCTTCTACCTCAATACCGGTGTCGGTATGTTTTTCCGAAAGCACCTGGCCGTCGCGGTAAAGAGCGGCCGCGAGGTCGTACCGGTCCTGGGGGAAGCGGAACCGGGAAACGGGACCGGATATCAATAGCTCCACGCGCCGGGTAAGCTCCTCTAAACCCCAGCCGGTTTGGGCGGAAACCGGAACCCCGTTGGCATAGGGCGCCGGAAGATTCCGGACCATATCGGCAAGGTTCACCCGGTCCACCTTGTTCAGGGCAATCACCATGGGTTTTTTATCCGCCCCCAGTTCCCGCAGGACCGCCATGGTGGTGTCGAAGTAGTGTTCGGCATCGGGATCGGAGATATCCAACACATGGATAAGCAGGTCCGCCAGGGTAGCTTCCTCCAGGGTGGCTCTGAAGGCGTCTACCAAATTATGGGGAAGCCGGCGGATAAAGCCCACGGTGTCGATCAGCATGATGGCCTTGCCCGGTAAAGGCCGGGCTACCGGGTCCAGGGTGGCAAAGAGTTTATCCTCCGCCAAAACACCGGCGCCGGTCAGAGCATTGAGGAGGGAGGATTTTCCCGAATTGGTATACCCCACCAGGGCGCAGGAAAAAGCGGTCTTCCCCCGTCTTTTTCGCTGAACCGCCCGGTGCTTACGGACCTCCTCCAGTTCCTGCCTGACCCGTTGGATCCGCCCCTCGATAATACGCCGGTCGGTCTCGAACCGGGTTTCTCCGGCGCCTTTGGCCCCGTAACTCCCCCCCCGCTGCCGGGAAAGGTTGAGGTATTTGTGGCTCAACCGGGGCAGGGCATAGGAAAGCTCCGCCAATTCCACCTGTAGGGCGGCTTCTTTTGTTTTTGCCCGTTCCGCGAAGATCTGAATGATGAGTTCCTGCCGGTCTATCACGGGGACACCTGAGAGGTCCTCCCAGTTCCGCTGCTGGGAAGGGCTGGGTTCCCAATCCAGGATCAAGCAATCCGCCTCCAGGGCAGCGGCCTTCTCCCCAAGTTCCCGGGCTTTTCCCGTGCCCATCCCAAACCGGGACCGGAGCTCCCGGACATGAACCGTTTCTTGGGCGGCGATTTCCACCCCCAGGGATTTGGCCAAACCCCGGAATTCGGCGGTCCGGGATTCCATTTCCTGTTTTGAGGCCCCTTCATCCCAAATGCCGATTAAAAATACCCGCTTCGGCTGTTCCGCGGTGGGGTACCAGGTTTTCATAAATTACGCCCTCCGCCGCTATAGAAAAAAAAGTTTTTTTGTTTCATACTCAATATTATAAACGGCGCGAAGGCCGTTTTGAAGATTACCACAGGATCAAAAGTTTGACGATATCCCAAAAGGCGTCTTTAAGCCTGCTTGTCTCGGTTATCCTCTCCGCCGCTTTTACGATCCTCTCGTATACCGGACTTTTTGAACTGGTGGAGGTCCGGTTTTATAATCCCTCCATAATGCGGGCTCTGGGGGAAGAGATAAGCGGGGATGCCGAAACGGTCCAGGGTTTTTTGACCGAATTGCAGGGCCGTTTTTTTATAGCCCTGGAAAATGAGGCGGTCCGGCGGAGTTTTCTGCCCCAGCAGGAGGCGGAAGATATTTTTGAACGGACCAGGATCTTCGGCCTCTTGATGGAGTCCCAGCGGGGGCTTCAATCGGTCAGGCTCGTGGATGCCGGGGGGGTGAGAATCCACTATTCCACCAATCCCCAGGATGTCCGGCAGCAGGACCAGAGCTCCGTAACCTACCGGAATTACCATGATATTCCGGGGTTTATCCCCTATGATCTGGTGGAGGTTCCCGACCGGGGACTCCCCAAATTGACGGTGGATGACGAAGGGGAACGGATTATTTTTTCCCTTCCCTTTTATGATTCCTACCAGGTACACCGGGGAACGGCCCTGTTTGCCCTCTCCGCCCGGGTTATAGCGGACAGGCTCGTCAGTTTGGGACGGCTCAAGGTGGGGGAGACGGTTTCCCTGCTTGCGTCTCCTCCCGGTATGGTTACCGGGCTCCCCCAAGGGAGCGGCTATACCCTGCTCCCCCTGATCGCGTCTATTTGGGACGAGGGGCTTTTTACCCTGACCACCCTCAATTCCCCGGTATCCGGAACTTCCCTAGCCTTGTTGTCCGAACAAACCAATCAGGGCTTTCATATCGGACGGATTGTGGACGAGGCTATCTTTTTGTTTCCCCCGGTTATGAAGATCATCCTCCTGGCCTCTTTTTTTATTACCGCCTATCTTTCCGTTTTTCTGCTCCTTAACCTGCGGCAGGACCCCATCACCGTGGTTCAAAACCGGCTTAAACAGCTCCAGATTAATTTGATTGAGGAGTATTACGAGCATAAGGGGGAAATTGATTGGGGGCATTGGAAGCGGGACCTGGAGCAGCGCCGTGAGGAAGTCCGGCGGGAATTAAAACGGGGTATCAAGCTGGTTCCCGGCAAACGGGAGACGGAGGATGTGGATTTTCTTATCGATAAATCCTGGGATGAATTATTAGCCGTCATCGGAGGCCGCCAGGAAGGGAGTACCGATACTATTGACGAGGGTAAACTTCGGAATATTGTCAGTCAGGTTCTGGTTGCCGCTTCTGCCGGAGGGGCCGGTGGGTTTCCGGCGGTGGTGACCGCCCTTCCGCGTTCCGCCGCCGGAGTCCCCTTCCAGGAAAGGCCGGCGGTTTCTGAAGATGAAAAAAGGATAAAAGATGATATTGAAGGAAAAAAACTTAAAGAGGAGCAAAAGTTTATGGATGTGCCTGAATCCGGCGAACTCGAAGAGCTGGAAGAATTAGAGGAACTGGAGGAACTGGACTCAGTGGAACCGGCGGGAGAAGCGTTTCCTTCCCCTGAACCGGGGGGAGTTTCCAAGAATATCGACGAGTTGGCCAGTGAAATTGAGTTTCAGGTTTCCCCCGGGGAGGATGAAACCGAGACGGACCAGGAAGATGAAGGCGTAAAGCCGGATCTTGAAATCGTCTCGCCCTTTGCGGCCATGCGGTTTGATTTTTCTTCCGCTGAAGAGGAGCCGCCTCCGGAACCGGACGAACCCTCTTCCAGGGAGGAAGGAAAAAAAAAACTGATCCTTCATGAAGAAGGACAACTGGAAGATCTGCACGGGGATTATCACTATTCTTATTTCTCGCGGCCTTTTTTACTGGAAAGCGCCTGCGCTCCTGAAGTATTGGAGGCCGCGGGAGAAGAATTGGAAGGCCGGAAAATGATTGACCTGGCCGCGGAAACGATAAACGGGGAGGAAATCGTTGTTGAGGAACGGAACGGGATCCTCTATATACCGGATCGTATCCTAAACCCCCATCACGATACGGAAACAGAAAAAAACCAAGACCCTAATTTTAAAAAACTTTTAGATTCTATTATTTCAAAAAAATAAGCCCCATAACCCCTTTTTATCCATCACCTAAAAATAAATCTTTAAAACACAGCCTCATTTGAGCAAAGTCCGGGGATTAACGGTTACGCCGTTTTTATATACCGTAAAATGGAGGTGGGGTCCGGTACTGCGGCCGGTGGAACCTACGTCGCCGATACGTTCTCCTGCCGCCACGTAGGTACCGCTTTTTACCCGGATCACATTCATATGGCCGTAAAGGGTACGATACCCCCCATGGTGGGTGATCACCACATAATTGCCATAAGAGTTGTCGTAACCGACCGCGGTAACCCTGCCGCCCATGGCCGCCCGTATGGGGGTTCCCATGGCGGCGCCTATATCAAGCCCGGAATGAAATTGCCGGACCCCGGTAAAGGGGCTTGCCCGGTATCCATAGAGAGAGGTGAGGTATCCGTACACCGGCCAGGTAAAAAGATCGCCGTTGATCTCCTGAAGGTCCACCCAATCAAGCCGGGCCCCGGGGATAAAAAGCTTGGATCCCACGGTGATCTTTTCGGAAAAAAGCTCGTTTACCGTCTGAATCGTTCCGGTGTCGGTTTGGTATTTTTCCGCAATCGCGGCCAGGGTGTCCCCGGTTTTTACCGTATAAGAAAGCCCATCCTGATTGGGGATCTTCAAAACCTGACCGATTTGCAGGAGCCGGCTCTGTTTAATTTCGTTATAAGAAATCAAAGTGTCCTGGTTAAGCCCGAAATTCCGGGCGAGATCACTGATCGTATCCCCCTGCTTGACCGTATAGGCGGCGTAAAGCAGCATCTGGGGCTTGGAAAATTCCTTTGGTTCCGGTATGCCGAATACCGCCTCCACCGGCAAGGCAGGCTCGTTACTACCGGAGCCGCTGTTTTCAAGGTAAGACATACCCCCCATGCCGTTCTCTACATCATAAGCCATGGGAGAATATCCGGAACGGTTTTTCCCTTCCATAATGCCGGGAATGGGAAAGATACCCCAAAAAAACAAATAATAAACGATAGTAAAAATCAACGCTAATCTCAGGATATACTTTACATAGTTCGATTCATGGTAAGTTACTATCATATATTTCCTTATATTTTTATTTTATTATTATAACCCGGTTTTCCTTTCTTGGCAACAAAAACCGGAACATTTTCCCCTGCTTACCTTATCGGCAGGTTTCCGCCCAGCCCCGGGGACCGGTGAAACAAACGGTTTAGGGGTCCCCTATTCCGGTATCACGGTCCAGCAGGATAAGGGCGTCCCGAATTTTCGCGGCCCGTTCATACTCTTCATTGGCCACCGCATCCTCCAGCTCTGTCTGTAAGGCAAGCCGCCGCCGGTTTTTTTCGAAAAATTCCGGTTTTTTATCAAAACCGGCCTCCGGGGGAAAGGCCGGATCTTCCCCGGGGGCGTTAATAAAAATATCCGTCGGAACCCCCGCTTTGATCACCACCCGCTCGGAAACAAACATCGGGCATTTGCACCGCAGCGCCAGGGCAAGGGCATCGGAAGGCCGGGAATCCAGGATCAGGGGTTTGTCCGGGGGATACTGGTTTCCCGCAAAAAACAACCGGGCCAGAAAGGTATTTTCTTTGATATCGTGGACCTCGGCCCGGATCAATTCGAGTCCCACCCGGTGGATAATATCCAGAAGCAGATCATGGGTAAGGGGCCGGGGAAAAACCAATCCGCCGAGCCCGATAAGGATGGCCTGGGATTCCAGAGGACCGATAAAGATCGGCACCGAAATATCCGAACCCAGGGGACGTAATAATACGGCATTTCCCTGATCCGTTTTCATGATGGTCCATATTTCAACTTCCCGCATTTTTCTCATAGCATCTCCCTTAGAAATTACCATTTATACCCCGTTCCTCACCCTGCTAAATAGTCTGTCAGATCCGCCAGGAGTTTCCGGGCATTCTCGTCTCCGGAAAGCCCGGTAAAAGCTCCGGAAAACAAATGCGCGGCCTCTTTTATCAAGGTCCGCCCCTGAGATTCCGCCTCATCCAAAGCCCCGGTCCGCCTAAGCTCCCCGATTAATTCCTCCACTTCCGGGGCGGAACACCCCTGGGAACGGGCCGCGGAAAAACAACGGGCCGCCAGCTTTCCCCGTTCCTCATGCCCCCGAAGGTAGAGGAGAAGGGGCAGGCTTTTTTTCCCCTCCACCAGGTCGTCCCCCCGCTTTTTACCGGGAATTCCCGTGGTAAGATTTTTAACATCATCGAGGATCTGAAACCCTACCCCCAATTTTTCCGCCGCTTCTCCCACCAGTGCTTCCAGGAGCCCTTCTTTTTCCGGATTTTTTACGGTAAAGGCCGTCCTGACCCCCAGAACCGCCGCGAGCCCCGCGAGGCATCCGGTTTTCATCCGGCACATGGTATAATAGTCCTCAGGGCTGGGCAGGGAAAAAAAATCCCGGTGCCAGCTTATGTCCATGGCCTGTCCCAAATGAAGCCGCCGCATATAGGCGGACCAGAGGGCATAAACGGAATTTTTCCGTTCCACCGGGGCATCCCAGGTTTCGATACAGGTAAGGGGGAGGAAATAAAAAAAGCACCCCCCATTGATAGCCGTATCGGTCCCGTAAAGCAGGTGAACCGCGGGCTTGCCCCGGCGTTCTTCGGAATTATCCTCAATATCATCGTGGATGAGGCTTGCGTTGTGGGGAAATTCCACCAGCGGGGTCAGGGGCAGGGCCCGCTCTCCGCCTCCCAGGCTTTCGCAGACCAGGACCATGAGCAGGGGCCGCCAACGCTTCCCCCCCCGGCCGAGGAGTTCCCTCCCGGGTTGGGTGAGGAATTTTACCGAATCCCCGGGAACAATACTTCCGGGTTGACCGGACGTTGAAACCGATAAGAAGGAACGGGCCATCCAGGAAAAATCCGGTTCTTCCGGCAGGGCCTCCCACAAAACCGCTTCTATCTTTTCAAGCCGCTGGGTATACTGTTGGTTCATGGGGTATTTTACCCGAGGTATGTCCCGGAGAAAAGCCCCCAGGGAGGTCCATCGCGCGTGGCAATATATAAAAAACCGGATTATTGGTCCCTCAAAGCGCAAGCCGAAGGGTACCCGGCCCGGTCGGTTTATAAACTCAAGGAGATTGATGAAAAATTCAATCTCCTCCCCGGATTGAGCGGGCCCGGACGGGCGGATTCCCCCTTTAAAATCCTGGATTTGGGGGCCGCTCCGGGCAGTTGGAGTCTCTACGCCCTGCGTCGTATGGCGGGCCGCCTTTTTCTGGCGGCGGCGGACCTCCTTCCCCTGTCCCGGCAGTATGATAAGGGCCTTTTTGAGGGAAAAAATTTCTTTTTTGTCCAAGGGGATATTACGGAAAAAGAAACCAGGGAGGCCCTGCTGTCCCGGGGGCCCTACCACCTCGTGATAAGCGATGCCGCCCCGGCAACCACCGGAAACCGTTTGGTGGACACCGGGTGTTCCCTCTCCCTGGCGGAAACAGCGTTCCGATACGCAAAAACCGCGCTTCTGCCCGGGGGCAGCCTCGTGGTAAAGATCTTCCAGGGGGAAGGCGCCCCGGAGCTTCTCACCCTGATCCGGGGCACTTTTAAGACCGGGAAGAGTTTTAAACCCCGGTCCTGCCGGGGTAACTCCTTTGAAACCTATTATATCGGCTTAGGAGCCTTAAATTGAGTTATTTGAAATTTGCGCAGGGCCGGCGTAATAAAAATTTTTAACCCGTGAATACCCGTAAAACGACCGAATTTTTTGTATTGATTTTTTGGGGGTTTCCAATTATAATTGAATGAAAATTATTACTGAATGAAATTAGTGAAGCTTTTCTACAACGACCGGGTATTGGGAAAAGCGTCCATTTGGTATATCCCCATAATTAAGAGGTGAATTATGAAATTATCATTAAAAGTTTCTTTGATTATCGGGGGTTTGGTTCTTTTTTTTATGACCGCCTTGGCCCTTGTTTCCGATATGGTCGCCTCCCGGATTATGCTGGTAACCGCGAAACAATCCCTGCAAAACCAAGCAGACCTAGCGGCCCAATTGGTTTCCGAATCTATGGTCAAATCGGAACTCAATGTTCTTTATGAGCTGGCGAATCGCGCCCGGACCAAAACCCTGGACTGGGAAATTCAGCGGGACAGTTTGCTGCCTGAAATCGACCGCCACGGTTATATGGATTTTGCCATAGTAGGGTTGGACGGCACGGCCCATTATATTAAAGAAGATACTGTCTCCAACCTGGGCGACCGGGATTATATCATAAAAGCCCTGGCCGGAAAATCGGTCGTTTCCGACGTACTCATCAGCCGGGTAATCGGCAGGCCGGTGGTTATGTTCGCGTCGCCCATTTTTGTGGACGATACCGTGAGAGGGGTTTTGATAGGAAGGCGGGACGGCGCGGTTCTGGCGGATATGACCCAACAAATAACCATAGGCAAAACAGGTTATGTTTACATGATCAATTCTAAGGGAGTCTTTATTTGTCATCCCGACACGGACCTCGTTTACAACCAGTTTAATCCCATAGAAGAGGCCGTGAATGACCCCGCGATGCAGTCCCTGGCCGATCATATTCTGGATGTCATTGCCGGCCGGCAAGATAATAAAGAATATACTTTTAATTCCCAAGTCCATATAAGCGCCTATTCCAAGGTTCCCGATACCGACTGGATCCTCATAGCAACCGTTGAAAAAGCCGAATTCCTGACGGAAGTAAACCAAATGTTGATAACAACCCTCCCGATTGCCCTGGCCGCGGCGGTGGTGGCGGTGGTTATCCTTTTGCTGGTGCTGTCCGTGCTTCTTATCAAGCCTATAAAAGAAATCGTAACCGCCGCCATAGCCCTGGCAAATATGAAGTTTGACATCAACATACCCCAACACCGGAAAGATGAGATTGGGGATGTGCAAAGGGCCTTTTGTACGATTCGGGATGAGTTGAAAAAAACCATAACCGATATTAGCAATGAACACCTGGGGCAAAAAAATATCAGCGGGAACCTGCATGTCTCCATCAAGGACTCGTCGGATGGGCTGGATATTATCACCCGCAATATGGATACGGTGCAGGGTAAGACCGATATCCAGATGGATTCGGTTTTGCAGACCGCTTCGTCGGTGGAAGGGATTATCGGGCATATCCATTCCCTGGACAACGCGGTGGATATCCAGGGTAATACCATAGCCAGGTCATCGGACTCCATAGAACAGATGGTACGGGATATTGACGCGGTCCGTACCGTGGTACATCAGGCCCATGATACCACCGAAAATTTAAGTAAATCTTCTGACGCCGGGCGGAAAATGCTGAACAAGCTCTCGGAAGAACTGAGCCGTATCGCGGAACAATCGGCTTTTCTGGAAGAGGCCAACGCGGCCCTGGTGAACATTGCCGCCCAGACGAATATCCTTGCCATGAACGCGGCTATTGAAGCGGCCCACGCGGGGGAAGCCGGCAAGGGGTTCGCGGTGGTAGCCGGCGAAGTACGGAGCCTCGCGGAATTGTCGAATAAGGAATCCACCTCTATTTCGGATGAAATAAAAAATATGAGAAACGGCATCGACAAGATACGGCAGGCCTCGGTGGAAACAGTAGAGACCCTGGGCAGCATGTTCACGGAAGTGATAGATATGCAGGCTTCCCTTAATACGGTGAACACCGCCGTGGAGGCCCAGGCTTCCAACGGTGCCCAGGTGTTAAACGCGTTAAAAAGCCTGCGGGAAACCACCGAACAGGTACGGATCGGTTCAGACGAAATACAAAAAGAAAGTGATTCAATCCATAATACCGTCGAAAACCTCAGAAAAATATCCCAGGATGTGAGTGACAGTATCCTTGATGTGCAAGGGGCAAGTAAAAGTATCGCCACTTCTCTTAATGTAGCCCGGTTGATTGCGGAAGGACATTACCTTACCGTACCGGAAGAAACATAGGAACCCGCGCGGGAATAGGTTTCGCGGCTCCTAATTGTTCGTGTGTTTTTAGTTCAAAGGCTCAGGATAACCATTAATTTTTTATGGAGGGAATTATGCTTTTTATCAAAAAGAATCAGGCCGAAGACCAGAATTTGGGTAATTTAGCCTTGCGGGCGCCCCGTTATAATTCTGTAGCTCATATCATGATTAATGGATTTGACGGTAAAGCGCTCTTGAGAAATATCAGCCAGAGCGGGTTTCGTATGGAAAGCAGAACCTATGCCGCGCTGACCCCGGGGGAATATTATACCATGCGGTTGCTGCCCGAGGAATCCTCCCATATAAAACCCTTTGAGGTGACGGTTGAAGTCCGTTGGATACAAAGTACCGAAACGAAATTCAGCGCGGGTTTTTTAATTTCAAAACTCCCTGCGGATAGATCCTTTGAGAAGTATATTAACTATATCAAGGAACGCAGCACCGTCGCGGCATAAGGGTACCTAAAAACTTCAACTTTCAGCGGTTTTCGTAATGGCCTAACAAACGCCAGTAAACGCTTTTTTGGATTATAAAATATCCCGCCTTTGTTCCAAAAACTGAGTTTTTGGAGTTTCCTATTGACATTTTAGATAATTGACGGTAAATTGTATTATGACAAAAAACAATATTTTGTCATAAAAGGTCGGTTTAATGGCTATTGAAATTATCGCTACCGGGCGGGCAATTCCGCCCAAAAGACTTACCAACGACGATTTGGCTGACCGGCTTGATACTTCAGATGAGTGGATCCGGTCCCATACGGGAATCGGGGCCCGGCATATGGTGGACGAGGGGGTTGTCACGAGTGATTTGGCCCTGGAAGCGGCCCGGAACGCCCTCGCCATGGCCGCCGAACGGATGGGGGTGTCCGGGGAGGCCTTGGCCCAATCCCTGGATGTGATAGTCCTGGGGACTACCACCCCGGATTATTACGGTGTTCCCGCCACCGCCTGTATTGTTCAGAACAAGCTGGGGGCCCGAAATGCCGCGGCCATGGATGTTACCGCCGCTTGCACCGGGTTTATCTACGGCCTGGAAACGGCCGCGGGGCTCCTCACCCTGAACCGATCCCGGAAACGGGCCCTGGTGATAGGCGCCGAGGTCCTCTCCCGCTTAATAGACTGGAACGACCGGGGAACCGCGGTCTTATTCGGCGACGGCGCCGGGGCGGTGCTTATTGAGCGGACCGAAGCCTCCGGGGACGGGAGGGTCAGGCGGGGGTTGCTGCGGACCGTCCTCGAGGCGGACGGTTCCGGCGCGGAAAGCCTCATGATACGCCGTGGGGGAGGCCGGTATCCCTATCGGGAAGGGGAAGCCGCGGAGTCGCCCCGGGTGGAGATGGACGGCCGGCTGGTGTATAACTTCGCCGTAAAGGCCCTCACCGGTACCGTGGAAAAGCTGCTGGCCGCCGAAGGGCTCGCCATCGATGACGTGGCCCGGATCATCCCCCACCAGGCAAATGCCCGGATAATTCAGGCCGCGGGGAAACGGCTAGGAATACCTGAAAGTAAATTCTTTCTTAATATCGAAGAATATGCCAACACTTCCGCCGCTTCTATTCCCATCGCCCTGGATGAATTAAACCGGGCTGGGGAATTGAAGCCGGGGGACCTTATTATGACCATAGGGTTCGGCGGAGGATTAACGTATGGAGGGAATCTCATTATATGGCAATAAAAAATCCAGCCTTCCTGTTCCCGGGACAGGGGGCACAGTATCAGGGCATGGCCCTGGACATTCTGGAAGCCGGCGGCGCCGCCGTCAAGGAACTTTTTGCCCTGGCTTCGGAGGTGATGGGACGGGATATGGGGACCCTTATCAAGGAAGCGGACGAGGAGACCCTCAAACGGAGCGACCTGTCCCAGCCCGCCATCACCCTGGCAAATTTGGCCGCCGCGGTTTACCTGGGGGAGCAGGGCATCCTGCCCGGGGCCGCCGCGGGGTTCAGCCTGGGGGAGTATGCCGCCCTGGTTACCGCCGGGGCCCTCGACGCGGAAACCTGTTTCCGCCTGGTAAAAGAGCGGGGCAAGGCCATGCAGGACGCCACGGACCGGTTGAGCCGGGGTGGTTCCGCCGGCGGGCCGGCTGAGCCGCCGGGTATGGCAGCCATAATTGGCCTTGACCCGGAAAAAGTGGAGGCCCTGATCGCCCAATGGAAAGCCGGAGGGCTTTCGGACCTCTATGGGGCGAATTTTAATTCCCGGAGCCAGGTGGTGGTTTCCGGGACCGCCGCGGCCCTGGCCGAAGCGGAAACCCGGTTTAAAGAAGCCGGAGCCCGGCGGGTAGTGCGGCTCCAGGTGGCCGGTCCCTTCCATTCCCCCCTGATGTCTCAGGCGGTGGAAGCCTTCGGTCCGGTTTTGGCGGCCACGGAATTTAAGAACCCGTCCATTCCGCTGTTTTCCAATGTTTCCGGAAGCCGGATTAGCTCCGGGGCCGAGGCAAAGGCCCTGGCCTTACGGCAGATAACCTGCCCGGTCCGGTGGACCACGGAAGAGGGCGCCATTGCGGCCCTGGACATAGACGCGGTTCTGGAAACCGGTCCCGGTAAGGTATTGCAGGGATTATGGAAGGATGTGGAAACCGGCATTCCCTGTTTTGCCGCCGGTACCGCCGCGGATATTGAAACCCTGGCCGGCTGGCGGCTTGAGGAAAAGCAGGGGGCCTAGGAGCCTCCCGCATTGCGGGTTAGGCCCCTAAGCAGCCTGATATCAGAAGGAGAACTCCATGGAGTTAGCGGATAAAAAAGCCCTGGTCACCGGAGCGTCCCGGGGTATAGGCCGGGCGGTAACGGATCTGTTTCTCGCCCAGGGGGCCGAAGTGTGGGGCCTGGGAACCAAGGAACCGGAGGATCTCAGGGAACGGATTTCCCGTTCCGGGGAAAAACTCCACTGGATAAGCGCGGATCTGACCCAGGTAAGCGCTGTGGAAGGGATCATAGAACAAAGTCTCAAGGAATCAGGCGGCTTCGATATCCTGGTAAATAATGCCGGGATAACCAAGGACAACCTTTCCTTCCGCATGAGCCTTGAGGATTGGGAAAAGGTTCTGGCGGTGAACCTTACCGCGGCGTTTCTTATCGCCCGGACCGTGGGCAGGGATATGATCCGCCGAAAAAGCGGTTCCATCATCAATATGTCCAGCGTGGTGGGACTCCACGGAAACGGGGGACAGGTCAATTATGCGGCCAGCAAGGCGGGGCTTATCGGGTTGACCAAAAGCCTTGCCCAGGAAACCGCCAGCCGGGGGATACGGGTCAACGCGGTGGCCCCGGGGTTCATTGTGTCGGATATGACGGCCGCCCTGCCGGAAGCCGTCCGGGAGAAGCTGTTGGATCATATTCCCCTTAAACGGATGGGGAACCCTGAAGATGTAGCCGAAGCGGTTTTGTTTCTGGCCTCTGCCCGGGGGAGTTATATTACCGGGCAGGTACTTGCCGTAGACGGCGGTATGTTTATATAGAGGGGGAGTTTTATGAACAAACGGGTTGTGGTTACCGGCCTTGGGGTTATTTCCCCCATAGGCAATTCGGTGGAAGAATTTGAATCGTCCCTTAAGGCGGGAAAAAGCGGAGTGGGGAAGATCACGGCCTTTGATACCACAGATTTTGATGTTACCATTGCCGGGGAGGTTAAAAATTTTGATGCCTCCCTTTGGATGGATAAAAAGGATGCCCGGAAGATGGCCCGGTTTACCCAGTTTGCTGTGGCCGGCACCGCCCAGGCATTAACCCAGGCGGCATTGCTGGAAACTGTGGAGACATCCGCGGGGACAAGGGGCCGCCTCAAAAGCGATCCTGAAAAAACCGGGGTGGTTTTGGGAAACGGTATCGGGGGATTCGAAATCGTCACCGAATCCTTCCATAAACTTTTTACTAACGGCCCCCGGCGTATGCTTCCCCTCACGATACCCCTGATGATTGGAAACGAGGCGGCGGGTACTATTTCCATGATCTATGGAACCAAAGGCCCCGCCTATACCCAGGTAACCGCCTGCGCCTCCGGTACCGACGCCCTGGGGCAGGCCCTGGACCTGATCCGCTCCGGGAGGTGCGAGGTGGTGATCGCCGGGGGAACCGAGGCGTGCATCGTCCCCTTTGCCATCGGAGGCTTCCAGATGCTCAAGGCCCTCTCCACCAAACGCTGCGACCAGCCGGAAAAGGCAAGCCGGCCCTTTGACGCCGACCGGGACGGCTTTGTTATCGGGGAGGGGGCGGGAATTCTGATCCTGGAAAGCCGGGAACACGCGAAAAACCGGGGCGCCCCAATCCTCGCGGAATTTGCCGGGTACGGCGTCAGCGCCGACGCCTACCATATCACCGCCCCGGACCCCACCGGGGAAGGGGGCGGCCGGGCCATTAAACTCGCCCTCGCGGACGCGGGGCTGCGGCCGGAGGAACTTCACTATTACAATGCCCATGGGACCTCCACGGAGATCAACGATCCCACGGAAACCAAGATGATAAAATACGCCTTTGGGGATCATGCTTACAAATTGAAAATATCCAGCACCAAAAGTATGACCGGCCATTGCATCGCCGGGAGCGGGGGGCTTGAGGCTATTACCTGCATCCTGGCTATCCGGGGCGGATATTTTCCCCCCACGATTAACCTGGATAAGGCCGATCCTGCCTGTGATTTGGATTATGTGCCCAACAAGATCCAATATGGCACGGTGAACGCGGCCGCTTCCGGGTCCCTAGGGTTTGGGGGCCACAACGGGGTGGTGGTATTCAAGAAATATACCGAATGAGGGCGCCGATGAATAAAATAGAAGAACTCCTTCCCCACCGGGAACCCTTTCTTTTTGTGGATGAGATCGTCGAGGCCAGCAAAGAAAGGATCGTGGCCCGCCATGTGTTTACCGAGGGGGAATTTTTTTTCCGGGGGCATTTTCCCCAGTACCCCGTGGTCCCGGGGGTTATTCTGGTAGAGACCATGGCCCAATCCGGCGGGGCAGGGCTCCGTCAATTAGGGATCTTTGGCGGCGAGGCCGGGCAGGGGACCCTGTTTTTTCTTGCCTCGGTGGACAAGGTGAAATTCCGCCGCCAGGTCCGGCCCGGGGAAGAGGTCCGTTCGGAGATACGGAATCTGCGCATATCCGAGCGGATGATCAAACAGGCCGGCAAGGCCTATGTGGGGGATGAGCTTGCCGCCGAAGCGGAATGGCTCTGTCTGGTCTCCCACTCAGGATCATAAGTTCCCCTTCGGAGGAACTTCGCCTTTTTAGAGCCGGGAAAGGGCAATCCCCTTTTTACCTTTACTATATCGTGAGGATTGAGTACACTTTAATTGTGGAGCCGTAATGAACGAGAAAACGATCCTTACTTTAATTGATACCTTTAGCGCCGGTAATGTGGACGAACTGGATCTGAACGATGGAACCATTCATCTTATCCTCAGAAAGGCCGCCGCCGTGAATCAATCCGTATATTCCCCGCGGACGGAGAGTTCCGACGCGGAGGACCTGGCCGTGTCCCTGGGTTTTCCCGCGGGGGCTTCTTCCCGCCGCCGCAAAAATGTGGCCGTCACGAGTCCCATGGTGGCGGTTTTTCATGCCGCCCTGGGTCCCGGTGATCCGCCCTTGGTAAAGCCCGGAACCAAGGTTAAAATCGGGGACAGCCTTTGTATCCTGGAAGCCATGGATATGATGAACCATTTGGTAGCGGAATTCGATGGGGAGATACTTTCGGTTTTGGCCGAAGACGGTGAGCCGGTAGAATTCGGGCAAACGCTGTTTGAGGTAAAGCGGTTTTAACCGGTAACGGCTGACCCGCAACGGAGCCTTCTTTGATCAAACGGTTATTAATAGCCAACAGGGGAGAAATCGCGGTCCGGATTATCCGAACCTGCCGGGAAATGGGGATTGAAACCGTGGCGGTTTATTCCACCGCGGATAAGGAGCAGCTCCATGTGCGGCTGGCGGATAAGGCGGTATGTATTGGTCCGCCTCCTGCCGCTCAAAGTTACCTGTCGGGCAATAGCCTGATTATGGCGGCACTCAATACCGGTTGTGAAGCCCTGCACCCCGGGCTCGCCTTTCTTTCTGAGGACGCCGGGTTTGCCCGGATGGTTCGGGATCGGGGGCTTATCTTTATCGGGCCTGACCCGGAGGTACTGGAACATACGGTGAATAAGATCCGGCTCAGGAAAACCGCCGGGGATTTCGGCATCCCCCTCGTCCCCGGCAGCGGGGAAGTCCCGGCGGAACGGGGGCCGGTAAAAAAGGCCGCCGGGGAATTGGGTTTCCCGGTGATCATTAAGACCGGGGGCAGGGGAAACTGGGTTGTCCGCTCCGCCCGGGAAATAGAAAAAAAACTGCCGGCCATCAAGGCGGGTTTATCCGGCGCCGGTGGGGAGGTCCTGGTCGAACAATATCTGGATAATCCCCGGCAGGTGGAGCTTCAGATCATCGCCGACGGCGCGGGAAAAGTGGCGGTCCTGGGGGAACGGGACGGTTCCATACAAAAGGATCATCGGAAACTCATTGAGGAGAGCCCTTCCCCGGGAGTGTCCCGGGCGATGCGGAAGGCTATGTCCTCCGACGCGGCGAAACTTTTCCGGGGCCTTAAGTACCGGGGGGTGGGAACCGCCGTTTTCCTTATCCGGGGAGAACAATTTTATTTTTTAGGGGTTAAAGCCCGGCTCCAGACCGGGCATCCGGTGAGCGAACTCGTGACCGGTACCGATATACTGCGCCAGCAGCTCTTGACCGGCATTGAGGGCCGGATGGAACTGCTGCCCTCCTCGCTCCGTATTTCAGGCTGGGCGATGGAATGCCGGATTAACGCCCTCTGCCCCGGCAAAGTCACCAAATTGGAGATCCCCGGCGGTCCGGGGGTACGGTTCGATTCCTGCCTCTATGAGGGCTGCCCCGTCAGCTCCCACTACGAATCCCTGGTGGGCAAGGTGATCGTCTACGGCCCCAACCGGGCCCGGACCCTGGCCCGTATGGACCGGGCCTTGACGGAACTCATCATTGAAGGAATAAATACCGACCAGTCCCGGCAGCAGGGGATCATCCGGAATACCATTTTTCGTTCCGGCAGCTTCGGAACCCGCACCTGCGAAACATAGCCGGGTGCCGGCTGCACGGCCAAGCGCTTCATTTCTGCCTGAGGGGTTGATGCCCTCCCTCCGCACACTCCCGCGTGCGATCTTCAGGGCGGGGTTGTTGATTCGTGTTGAGGGTTTCATACCCCGCGGCTCTGCCGCGGTTATAAAGGTATGAAACCCGAATACAATACCTTATGAGAACAACATACCCCGCGGCTCTGCCGCGGGGTTGTTGA
>JAITEG010000144.1 GCA_031282145.1 Spirochaetaceae bacterium
GCCGACAGCTTCCATCGCATCCGTGAGCAGGCAAAGGCCGCCATCACGGAGGTTACCAGCACAATCAAAACCGCGAGGGTGTTAATGAGGAGGCTGTTTTTAAGGTAAAGCAGAAAATGTCCGTCCACAAAGGCTTTGTAGTAATTGTCCCAGCGGATCCGCTCGGGCCTGACGAGGATGCCCTTGGTAAACATCTCCGTACTGGAGGCAAAGGAAAAATTTAGCAGCCAAATAAGGGGAAAAATCTGTATGGCAGCGAAACCAAAGAGGATAATAAACATGACACAGCCGCTTGCCGTAAGATGACGACCAATTCTGCCCTGTCCAAGTCTGTTTTTTTCCGTCATATTGTTCCTCAATCCCTTGCGCGGAACAAGCGGTTCAGCACAAGCGTCGCCCCCAAGCAGGTAAAGATAAATATAACGCTGATGGTGTTCCCGTAACCATACCGGTACGCGTTAAAAGCCTGTTTATAAAGATAGGTCCCCATAAACTGGGTTTCATTGCCGGGCCCTCCATTGGTAAGGAGGTACACGGTTTCCATTTGCTTCAAGGCCGAAATGATCGCCAGGGTTACATTCATCTGTATTACCGGTTTCATCAGGGGCAGGGTAATCCGCAGAAAGGCCTTTTTACCGTCGCAGCCGTCTATTGCCGCCGCCTCGTACAACTCCGGGTCGATGTTTTTAAGACCGGCGTAATAGATAAGCATTCCCCAGCCGAACCCGTGCCAGACAAGGACGATAAGAACGGACCAAATCGCCCGCTCCCTCCCCAGCCAGTTGATGTCCCCCGCCCCCCCGAAGAGCCGGATGAGGGTATTGAGCAGCCCGAAGTTCGGCTCAAATATAAAGCGCCAAAGGTAGGCGATCACCGCTACGGAGATAACGTTGGGAATAAAGTACACGCACCGGAAGAAGTGCTCCATCTTTCCTTCCAGGTGGTCGATGATCGCGGCAGTGATCATGGCCAGGGGATGCTGGATAAAGATAAACCCCATGGCCAAAAAAAGGGAATTCCGCAGGCTCAACCAGAACACCCGATCATGTATAAGTTCCCGGTAATTGGCAATGCCGATAAAAAGGGGACTCCCCAAGGCGGAGTAGTCGGTAAACCCGTAATATATACTCAGGATTATCGGGGCAATGACGGCGCTGAGAAAAAAGAACAGGGCGGGCAAAACAAGACTAAAGATAACCAGTTTATTACGGTACAGCTTGTTCATGCCCGCCCGCTCCTTTTAGTCCAGTCTCCGGAGATATTCCTGGGGAGTTATGGCCGAACTGGCCATTTGCTGAACGAGATCCTCGGATCTGCTCTTGAATTCGGCGGTTCCCAGGTCCCCCAGAGGATTGCCGCTTACCGAACTTGAACCAGTAACAATAGAGATAAACTGCTTCTGAACCGGTGTTTCCTTTCCCGTCTGGTACTTGGAAAAATCCTGGGCGGACATACAGACGTTGTTTTCCCAGGCAATACGGGTCCAATTTTCCGGCAGGAACATATAATTAAGGAGTTTAATGGCTTCTTCCTTGACCGGGCTCCGGGCGCTGACCGCATACCCGCCGCCGTTCCATGCGCAGATATCCGTGGCTTTGCCCTTGCCGCCGGCGATGAGGGGCATGGTAAAGGCCCGCAGATTCTCCCGGAATTCCGGGGAGAAATCGGTGTTGTTGGCCATGCTCATCTCCCAGCTTCCCATATAGAACATGGCTGCCTGTCCGCTGGTGAACATATTCATCGCCGTCCCGTAATCGCTGCTCTCAAAACCGTTCTGGAAAAGTCCCTCCTTGGCGGTGTTTTGCAGCAACGTTGCGCCCTCAAGGAAAACCGGGGCATTCCAGTTGGTATTCACCGCGTTAACCAGCTGGTTGTGTACGTCGGAACCGATTAATTTGGTATAGACATCGGTGAGAAAAATATAGAGGGGCCATTTATCCTGTCCGTCCATGGCGACAGGGATGAGGCCCTTGGCCCGGATCGCTTTGCCCAGGGCGATGAGCTCGTCGTAGGTTTTGGGGACATTCCAGCCGTTGTCCCTGAACAACTTGTCATTATAATAGAAGGCCATCACATCGGTGTTACGGGCAAGGCCGTAGAGCTTCCCATTCTTGACCCAACCGTCGAGGGAGCCGGAGAGAAACCCATAATTCGCGTAATCCCCCTGGTTCAGTTCCGCCAGGATCCCCGCGTCAATTACCTCGTCAATAAATCCCGGCTGCCCCCAGGTACTCACGAGGTCGGGCATGGAATTACCCGCGGAATAGGCCTTGAACTTGGTCTTATACCCCTCGTCTTCAAGGGCTTCAACGGTAATATTGATATGGGGATTGGCCTTCATATACGCGTCAAAAATGGTCTGTTCCACCAGTCCCTGACCGTTTTTGCGATCCGGCAGATTGGTAAAGACCTTGATGGTTACCTGGCCCGATGCGCCCGTCCTTGCGCTGTCGGATCTCCCACCGGCGAAGACATAGGTACCCAAACATACCAATGCCAAAAAAATACATCCAACCTTTTTCATGCTTTTCCTCCAAAAAAAATAGATTTATAACGAGTCCAGTATATCGAATTACATCCGGAAAGTCAATAAATTCATGATATTTTTATAATAGTATATTATTATATCAGAATGTTATGATATTATTTCAAATAGGATCCTTGTCCCGTTCCTTTCCCGCAATATATTCATCGAACAGTAGTACCGGGCGCCAGCGGCCTGCTCCGTTTCGATGCCCTTTCTCCAAAAACGCTTCGATCCCTTGTAATTCCCACTCAAAATAGGGTAAAATCCCCATTAGTGAAGCCTGTTCAGAATCCGCAGATCCGTATTTTGAAACCGGCTCAATGGATAATCAACAACCTCGCCTTGAAGCTCGCTCGCGAAAGCGTGCAGAAGGTTGTTTTTCATAAGGTGGTTGTACTCAGGGTTTAATACCTTTTAACCACCCTGAAGTTCGCATGTAGGAGTGTGCAGAGGGTATCAAGTCCCTTCGGCACGAATGAAACCTCTTTTTTTGGGGGGGGGTGGCTATGCCGGAACAGCCTTTTTACCGCTCCGGGCTCTATTTTACCTGTACCCGCTGTTCGGCTTGCTGCCGGTATCATCCGGGTTATGTATTTTTATCGAAAAAAGATGTGGAAATTCTGGCGACGGAAGTAGAATTGGGTTATAATGAGGTCATAGAAGTTTATTGCCGGTGGATCCCCCAAGGAGGAGGAGTGGAACGACTTTCGTTGAAAGAAAAGTCCAATTATGATTGTATTTTTTGGAAAAACGGATGTTCGGTTTACCCGGGACGTCCCCTGCAATGCAGGACTTTTCCGTTTTGGTATTCTGTTTTGGAATCCTGCGATACATGGAAAATGACGGCGGAATCATGTCCGGGTATGGGAAAAGGTGAATATCATAACATGGAGTATATCGTATCATGTTTAGCCCGGGGGAGGGCGGAATCCATTATGGTCAGAACAATCTGATAGTCCCAAGGAGATAGAAATGCGCATCCATTTTTGGGGTGTCCGTGGTTCCCTTCCATCGCCGCAGTTGCCATCCCAAATAAAAAGTAAAATTTCATCTGTCCTGGAACGGTTAAAGCCTTCGGATCTTGAATCTGCCGAAAGTAAAGAACGATTCCTGGCGGAGCTTCCCCCCTGGCTTTTTGGTACGATTGGGGGCAATACCCCCTGTGTCTCAATCAAGGTGGACGGATTCAAGGGATTTATTATTTTTGACAGTGGTTCCGGCCTCCGGGAAATGGGCATTGCCATGGCAAAGGAAAAGCCCAAACCAATTCATTACCATCTGTTTTATTCTCATTTCCATTGGGATCATATCCAGGGCTTGCCTTTTTTTAATCCCGCTTATGATCCTTCGGTATCCGTTGATTTTTATTCCCCTGTGGAAAATTTTAAGAACGCCCTCTGTGAACAGATGGCTCCCCCCTACTTTCCGGCCCCTATGGACGCCATGAGTTCAAAAAAAACCTTTCACTGTATAACCGGAAAAGTGATGGTGAATTCCCTGGAAATCTCTTTTAAAAAGATGAATCATCCTGGCGGTTCCTATGCATATGGGGTAAATGACGGTAAGCATCGTTTTATCTATGCCACCGATACGGAGTTATCCGCCACCGATTTTATACGGAATGATGAAAATGCCGCTTTTTTTGGGGGAGTGGATATTATTGCCCTGGATTCTCAATACACCCTGGGGGAAGCAATTGAAAAATACAACTGGGGACATAGCGCTTTCAGTATGGCGGTGGATTTTGCCGCCAACTGGGGGATCAAACACGTTGTTTTGTTTCACCATGATCCTACATATGACGATAGAAAGTTGGTCAATATCCTGCAATCCGCCCGGTGGTATACGGAACGTATGGGGATAAAGGGTATTGAAATTTCCCTTGCCACGGAAGGTTTGGAACTTACCTTATAAAGCCTGAGGGAGAAATGTCCCGGATTATTCGTACAGTGGTTAGAACTATATGTGTTTTTTGGGGAATGGCCTTGTTGTGTGCCCTCTTGGGGCTGGGGGCGGTGATTTATTTTAATTCCCCGCCGTCTTTTCAAGCTCTAAAGGGCGGCAGCCATGAGGCATTAATCATAGAGCCGGAGGGAAAGGTCATTTTGGAGGTCCGTAATGGGGAAAGTGCCGCTTCGGTGGGGAGGAGGCTTTTGGAAGCGGGAATCATCCGGAGCCGCTATTTTTGGGATTTTCTTTCCTATATTGATAAGCGGTACCTAAAGACCGGAACATATCAGGTGACCCTTCCCGCTAGTCAGCTTGAGATACGGGAGATCCTGGTGGCGGGCCGGCAAATTCTCAGGCGGGTGACCATACCGGAGGGGGTTACCCTAAAAAAAACAGCCCGGATCCTGGCAAACGGCGGGATCTGCGATGAAGCGGGGTTCCTCGCCGCCGCCGCGGATAGGGAGATCCTCAATACCTATCGAATTCCTGGGGATACCATGGAAGGTTATCTTTACCCGGATACGTATGTTTTTTCCCCGGGATATCCTCCGGAATTGGTGGTTAAAGCCATGGCAGATACCTTTTTTAAGCGTTTGGCGGAAATTCGAAAGGACGCCCCTGACCTGAACCCCGAGGAACTCCATAAGCGGGTGATCCTTGCCTCTATTGTGGAACGGGAGTACCGCCTTAATGAAGAGGCCCCTATTATGGCGGGGGTGTTCTATAACCGGCTTAACATTGGAATGGCTCTTCAGTCCTGCGCCACCGTGGAATACGTGATTACCGAAATTCAGGGAAAACCCCATCCGGAGGTTCTGTATACCCGGGATACTGAAATCATGGACCCCTATAATACCTATATGAGGGTAGGATTACCCCCGGGGCCTATTTCCGCCCCCGGCGCGGTTGCCCTAAATGCGGTTTTTCAGCCCCTGTCCAGCGACTATCTTTATTTCCGTTTGATAGATCCCGCCGAGGGCAGGCATTATTTTTCCAAGACCCTGGATGCTCACATCAAAGCGGGGACCCTCTATGTCAAGGGTCCTTCATTATGAGTTACATCGCCGAAACCACTATCCGGGAACTTAATGACCGGATGGACGCCGTGGCCCTGGTGGGGGATTATGTGCGGCTTGAAAAACGGGGAAACCGGTACTGGGGGCTCTGTCCCTTTCATAACGAAAAGACCCCCTCATTTACGGTGGATCCTGAACGGAAGATGTATTATTGTTTCGGCTGTCATGAGGGTGGGGGGGTGATAAATTTTATTATGGCCCTGGAGAAACTCACCTTTCCCGAGGCGGTCGAAACCCTGGCAAAGCGGTTGGGGATCGAAGTGGTATATGAAAATTCCGGGGGAAAATCGAAGGATCCGGGCATTACCACAAGAATAGACGAACTTTCCGAGTTATACCGTCGGGTAGCGGTAAGTTTTAATCATTTTCTTATGAAAAAACCCCATGGTAAGGCCGCAAAAGATTATATTGTATCCAGGGGGATAAGTAACGAAATGATAACCCGTTTTCGTTTGGGTTATTCCCCGGCGGATAAGGCTTGGCTGTACAATTTTCTTTCCAAAAAGGGATATACGGAAAATTTTTTGGATCAAAGCGGTCTTTTTTTTAAAAACAACCCCCGGGCGGCGTTTTTTACGAACCGGCTGATGTTTCCTATCGCGGATAGACAGGGGCGGACTACCGCATTTGGGGGGCGGATTTTATCCGGGGACGGTCCCAAATATATCAACTCTTCGGAGTCGGAGATTTATAAGAAGCGGGAAACCCTCTTTGCTATTGATTTGGCTCTGCCGGAACTCAGAAAAACCCGGGAGGTGTATCTGGCCGAGGGGTATATGGATGTGATAGCCCTCCACCAGGCGGGGATAAGCAACGCGGTGGCTCCCCTGGGAACGGCCTTTACCGATGAGCAGGCCAAACTTTTACGGCGCTGGGTGGAGCGGATCTACCTTATTTTTGATACCGATGAAGCGGGCCAGGCCGCGGCGGTTAAGGCCATCATGACCTGCCGGAAAAACGCCCTGGGTTGTTCTGTGGTATCCCTAAAAAACGACCAGGGCTTAAAGGATCCCGCGGATATTTTAAAAGAAATGGGGCCGGAGGCGTTGCAAAAGAGTGTAAAATGTTTTATAAATGACCTTGAGTATCTTGTGATGCGCAGCAAGGCTTTATACGATCTTTCCGATTCCGAAGGGAAGGCCCGGGCGGTGGCTTTCTTGTTTCCGTATCTGGAGGTTTTGGATTCGGAGGTGTCCCGGATGGCCTCTATAGAAGTAATTGCGGATGTTTTTGGGGTTGAGCGTCAGGCGGTATTTTATGACTACGGTCGTTACCGGCCAGGGGAACCAAGGCCGAAAAAGGCGGCGGATTCCCAACCATCCGCCGGTTTCGGGATAAAACCGGTTCGGATGAACGATGAATTGTTTCTGCTGACTGTGGTTTTTTTAAACCCCGGATTGTATCCTAAATTGCTTTCAGCCTTTACGATTGAGGAATTAAAGGATCCTCACGCTAAAGAATTGTTTATTGCCCTGGATGAGTGGTATCGAAACGATTCCTCCGGGATGGATGATCTTTTATCCCGGGTTCAAGATGAGGGTTTACGTAAATTTGTACTGGAACGAGGGAGTTCCGAGGCCTTTTCCGTCCATGTGGAACAGCTCGTTACAGACGGCATCCGGCGGATAAAACAGAAGCGGCTGGAACGCCGGCGGGCCGAAATAGTAACGGAACTGCGTATCATGCGGCAGGGGGAAGCCGGACACCGGACGGCGGATCTCCTGGCCGAAAAAGTGCATATTGATGCCGAATTATATCGTTTTAAGGAACATAACGAATGACGGATTTGCAGCTAGATCCTGCTGTTTTGAAGTTGATTGAATACGCGAAGGAAAAGAAAACCCTTTCCTACGATGAACTTTCCGATTTTTTGCCGGAAGACATCGCCAATTCCGACAAAATAGAGCAGGTTCTTGCCCTCCTGGAGGCAAATAACGTTCAGCTTATTGAGGACGAAGGGACCGGAGAGGATGAATCTGAGTCGGATACCCGTAAAAACGCGGAATCCGAGAAAAAACGGCTCGTATACAACGACAAGGAATCATCGGTGGATGATCCTATCCGGCTTTACCTCAGGGAGATAGGCCGGGAAAACCTTTTGACCGCTGAACAGGAGATAGAACTCTCCAAACAAATGGAGGATGGGGAAAATATCATCAAAGGGGTGATAAAAAAATCCGGTATGATCATCCCCGAATTTTACCACATCGCCTTGCGGGCCTTTTCCAAAAAGGACCCCCGGGAGTTAAGCCTTTCTAAAAAAGAAATCACCGAATACATGACCGAACGCCGCCGGCTTAACCAATTTTATAAGGAAACCCTCCGGCTCATCGGGGTGGAACTGAAGAATTATATCGAAATTAAACGGCGGCTTTTGACCCGGGGTTTAGACTTTTTTGATGATCAAGAACTCAATGAAATCCGTGGCCGGATCCTGGAGGTTATTGATATTGCCGAAATCCATCCCGAGGAAATTACCAGTTTTTCCGAAAAATTTATTCAGGCATCAAAAAAAATAAAACGGTATAAAAAAGAGCAGGAACGGATAGAGAAACGGCTCCGGGTGGGTTCATTAAAAGAACTCCGTACCTTGGGCCGGGGTTTGACCATCAAGGAAGAACGGGAACGGCTCGAAGATGAATTGGGTCTCACCTCGGATGAAATAAAAGAACTTATCCGGCATATCCAGGTAACCGAGAAAAAACTCCGTCAGATGGAATCGGAATTTGAGGAATCCATCGAAAGCATCAACCAAATGGCCAAGGAAATAAGCCGGGGCCGTAATTTGATGAAAAGCGCCAAAGACCGGCTTATTAAGGCGAACCTTCGGTTGGTAGTCTCCATAGCCAAAAAATATACCAACCGAGGGCTCCATTTTTTTGACCTGGTTCAGGAGGGGAATATCGGCCTTATCAAGGCGGTAGAAAAATTTGAGTACCAAAAGGGTTTTAAATTTTCTACCTATGCGACCTGGTGGATTAGACAGGCTATTACCCGGTCCATATCGGATCAGGCCCGGACCATTCGGGTTCCGGTCCACATGATAGAACAGATCAACAAGGTGGTGCGGGAATCCCGGCAGCTTATGCAGGTTTTGGGGAGGGAACCCACGGATGAAGAAATCGCCGAGCGCCT
Source organism: Spirochaetaceae bacterium (assembly GCA_031282145.1). Taxonomy (GTDB): domain Bacteria; phylum Spirochaetota; class Spirochaetia; order Treponematales; family Breznakiellaceae; genus JAIRMO01. The sequence continues at coordinate 8,689 of JAITEG010000144.1, forward strand.
CGGCTGGACCACCCAGCGGGTAAAATCGGTTAAAAACGTGGCCCGGGAGCCCATATCTTTGGAAACTCCCATCGGAGAAGAAGAGGATTCCCTTTTAGGAGATTTTATTGAGGATAAGGATGTAGAAAATCCGGCAAATCAGACCGCCTTTACCCTGCTTCAGGAACAGCTTTCCGGGGTATTATCCACCCTGCCCGCCAGGGAGCAGGAAGTGCTTAAGATGCGTTTTGGCCTTGACGACGGATATTCCCTCACCTTGGAAGAAGTGGGACTGTATTTTAATGTTACCCGGGAGAGGATCCGGCAAATTGAGGCCAAGGCCCTCCGCCGGCTCAGACATCCTCGGCGGAGCCGGCGGTTAAAGGATTATTTAGACCATTGAGACTGTTTCAAGACTGAGGTTTGAAAAAACCTTCGTAATAATAAGAGCTTATCCATGGAACCGGAGGTTCGTACCAATCGGGTATTGGACAAGCTCAAGTGTTCATTTTTAAGGGGTAATACATGGCAATGGAAGAGGTATTTGATAAACTGCGTACCTTGCAGGAGATCCTTTCAGAAAAAATAAGTTTGGAACGGGATATTCAGGAAATTCCCAAGCTTCTGTCTACCCAGGAAGAACTCTTATCCCGGCTGAAGAAGTCCTTTATTGAAAAAAATCAGGATTATGAAAAGGCGAAAATTGCGGAAGTAGAATATCGTAATCTGCTGTTAGAAGCGGAAAGCTCCCGGGAACGGGCTGAAAAAAACATGGATTCCATCAGTACCCAGCGGGAATATGAGGCCCTGGATAAGGAAATCCGGGACGCTTCTGAAAAAGAACAGCAATACCGTAAGGATCTCCAGCGGGAAGAGCGGATTTTAGCGGAATTGGACGAACAAATGAAGCAGAATACCGCCCTTATCGAGCA
>JAITEG010000009.1 GCA_031282145.1 Spirochaetaceae bacterium
AATCTTTCCTATGAATGTTTTATGCTTACCGGGGCTTTCTTTGGGGCTTATGGCAGCTACCTTACCGGAAGCCCCTATATGGGGTCCTTGCTGGCTATTTTTTCCGGGGCGGTTCTGGCGGGACTCTACGGTCTTCTGGTATTCCATTTTAATTGCCGGGCCCTTATTGTCAGTATCGCCTATAACAACGCCGCCTGGGCCTTTACCACCCTGCTGCTTACCACCGTGTGGGGGGTGCGGGGAAACTTTACCGATCCCTCCATTGTGGGCTATAAAACCCTGAATTGGATCTGGCTGAAGAAAATCCCCATATTGAATATCCTTTTTAACGATAATATCGGCATGGTTTACTTCGCGTTTTTCTATGTGGCCCTGGCCTTTGTCGTCATGTACAAAACCCCCTTTGGGCTGCGGCTGCGGGGGGTAGGCATCAATCCCCCGGCCGCCCAGACCGCCGGGATCCATGTCCGCAAATACCGCTGGGTCTGCCTGCTTATCATGGGGGTTTCCATGGGTTTGGCCGGTTCCTATATGCCCCTTTCGGGACTTTCAATGTTCACCGAAAATATGACCCGGGGCCGGGGTTTTCTCTGTCTTACCGCCATCCTGGTCGGGAAGGGAGATCCTCTTAAAACCGCCCTGGTGTCGATCCTCTTTGCCTATACCGGTTCCATGACGCTGGTACTTTCGACATACGGACTCCCCACCCAGATTATGAACATGATGCCCTATCTTACGGTACTGCTGGTACTGCTTATCGCGGGACTACGCCGTTTCAAGGGTGCCGCCGATATCGTCAGCGATACCATCTAATCCAAAGGAGCCTTTTATGCTTTCGCGGGAACCAATTTTTATTGATTATGATGAATACATATTTCGGGTAAGTCACCGCGTCATGGAAGGGGATTGTCAGATGGATCACGGGCCTCGTCTTTGCGTGATCAAACCCCTCCTGGCCGACCGTTATGCCGTAACAAACCATCTGTATTATGAATTCCTCCGGGAAAGCGGCTATCAACCCCGGAATCCGCGGAATTTTTTAAAACACTGGCGGAACGGCAGGTATCTCCCCGGCGAGGAGGACCTGCCGGTGGTAAATGTGAGCCAGGAAGACGCCAGGGCTTATGCCGCCTTTTACGGGGAACGCCTGCCCACGGAACCGGAGTGGCAGTACCTGGCCGGGGGACCGGAAAAATTCCGCTGGCCCTGGGGCAGCCAAAAGGATTACCGTAAATGCAATGTCTACGGGAAGCGGCTTGAATCCGTGGACAGCCATCCTGAAGGGGTTTCCCCGTTCGGACTCTATAATATGTGCGGTAATGTATGGGAGTTTACCGGTGAAAAATACGCCGACGGGGTCGTAGGCCACAGAGAGGATCATTATTTTATTACCCTCCGGGGGGGCAGTTTTTATGCCGGGAGCTATTACTGGCATACGGAAAGCGGCGCCGTGGCCAATGATTGCCACCTTAAAATGCATCTTTTGGGGGATGCCATGGATCGGCTTGAAACTGCGGGCTTTCGTTGTGTCAAGGACTGTGAATGATGTTCGAGATCAACCAGGAAGGCAAAACCTTTACCATGGGCAATGAAACGCTTTTTACCATGGTAGATTACGGCAGAGGTGAAATTACCGAATTTTCAACCCTTTTTGCCGGAAAGAAACAAAACCGTAACCGCCCTCTTTTTCTGTTAAAAATCTACGGAAAAATCTATTCCTGCGCGGATTTTATTCTTGCTTCCGTTTCTTGGGGGAAGGATAAAACCCAGGATTTGGTAAGCCTTCAGTATGAATTAGACCGGGAACAGCTCAAGGTTCGGGTGCATTTTTTGAATAACCGGACCGATACGATTCAGCTGATTTATCAAGTCTGGGACGGGTATAAATTGGGAGTCCCCTATAACAGCCGGATGAAAATTCCTCTGCTTTCCGAACTTGAGGTAAACGGCCCGGGGGACCGGTTTTATCCGCCGGGCAATCCCGTGGTAAGTCTCCAGGAAAAACCGGTAATACAGCCTCCCCGGGATTATGAATATTCCTCCGATATTCAGCTTCCCCTGGTGGTCTGCGACAAAGAGGACAAAACCGGCTTTATGGTACGGCTGCCGAGCTTAAGCGATTTGAACGACGATGGAGCGAACCAGAACGCCAATAAGGGCCTTTGCCGGGCCGGAACGGAACGGGAAATCCGGGATGATTTTTTCAGGATAAACCCCGACGCTTCTTTTAACGATACCTTTGAGGCGGTTTTTACGGGAATCCGGAACGGCTGGGTAGAGGCTTTTGACCGGTACCGCGGGATCTGGGCGCAAGCCTATGATTTCTCCGAATATCGAAAAGAGGATCTCCGGTGGTTCAAGACCTGCGTGATCCATAACTTTACCTTCCTCTTTGGTAAAGAGGGATTTAACCACGAAACGGGCCGGATTGATGTGGAAAAGCTTCTGGAGCAGGGAAAAGCTTTCGGCGGTTACGACACCGTTACCCTCTGGAATCAATATCCCCGGCTAGGCATTGACGGGCGGACACAGTGGGACTTTTATGACGACTTTCCCGGCGGACGGGCCGCTTTGCGGGAGGCGGTGGAAGAATTCCATAAACACGGGGTGCGGGTGTTTCTCCCCTATATCCCCTGGGATCGGGGACCCCGGGAAAATACCGAAACGATGGGAGACGCGTTTGCCCGGCTCATTGCCGACACCGGCGCCGACGGATACCAGCTGGATACCATGCACGATATTCCCCGTTCCTTTCGTGAAAAGCTGGACGCCCTCCGGCCCGGCCTGATCCTGACCAGTCAGTCTCATCCCTCCAAAGGCCTTCCCCTGGAGATAGTGACCACCTCCTGGGACGAGTTCTGGCGGGCCGATCCCATGCCGGAGGTTGATCTGCTCCGTTTTATCTGTCCCATCCACCTGGCCCCGGTAATTTCCCGCTGGTCCCGTTACGAGGATAAGACGATACTGATCAAGCGCGCGATCTTTAGCGCCGTTCCCATCGTGATTTGGCAGGATATTTTTGGACGCCGGCTCCCCTTTGGAGAGGATCAAAAGGCCCTTCTCCGCTCCTACAAGGAGGTCTATCTGAAGTATCGTCCCATTTACCAGGGCGGCCGGCCCATACCGCTTTATCCCCTTCCGTCTCATCCTGATTTGTACTGTAACCTCTTTTCCGGTGACCGTGAGCCGGAGGAAATCTATTCCTTTTACAACCACCGCGATCAGGAGATCGATGCCGGAGGGATCCGGCTTCACCGTCCGCGCCATACCCGCTCCCGGGTGGTGTTCGGGGAAGGAACCGCCGAAATAGAGGGAGAGACTCTCCGGATCCGGGGGCCGGCGCGGGAAGTGATCCATGTACTTCTCAGCTAGGAGTTTGTTGCGGAAAAAATGCCTTACCACAGTGGGAATGAATAGCCCGGTCCGGCGCTCCCTGCGCCCTGAATTGTCGAAGGGTGGCGATTTCAATACGCCAATTACTTGAAAATAAGGGGATACCGGTTTATTATTGTTACATGGGAACCAACTCCGTCCGTTTACTTGCCCTTGATCTGGACGATACCCTTCTGCGTTCGGATCTGTCTATATCGTTTCATACCCGTAGTGTTCTCAAAAAGGCGGAAAATGCCGGTATTGTCGTAGTGTTAGCTACGGGAAGAATCCCCGCAGCCATGGACCGTTTTGCCCGGCAGCTGGGGCTTAACAAGCGGCCCGGTTATCTGATTTGCAATAACGGCACGATCATCCAGGAGAGTCATACCGGAAAAGTAATTTTCGAAGCCCGCCTGCCCCCCGGCGCGGCCCTGGTTGCGTATGACCTGGCCAATGCCGAAGGTTTTCCGGTCCAAATCTACGAAGGGGGTCTCATGTATATCTCCCGGAAAAATGAATTTGCCGACTACGACCAGAAACTTACCGGGTTAAAACAGGTGGTGCCGGAAGATTTTCGCGCCAGGGTCAGGGACGGTTGTTATAAACTGCTCATTCCCGGGGATCCCATGATACTCCGGCCCCTGGAAAATCTCTT
>JAITEG010000014.1 GCA_031282145.1 Spirochaetaceae bacterium
GCGGACCTCACCATCATGGAGGAGGGAAGGGAACTGGTGAAGCGGCTTACCCAGGGGGGGAAGATCCCCCTCATCACCAGCTGCTGTCCGGCCTGGGTTGACTATATGGAAAAATACTACACCGACATGATCCCGAACTTCTCCACCGCCAAATCCCCCCAGCAGATGATGGGGGCCATGATCAAGACCTATTGGGCGGGAAAAGCCGGGGTAGATCCAGATAAGATCTTCTCCGTTTCGGTAATGCCCTGTACCGCTAAAAAGTGGGAAACCAAACGGAACGCCGACATGCGTTCCGCGGGCCACGGGGACGACGTGGATATTGCCATTACCACCCGGGAATTGGCCCGGATGATCAAGCAGGCGGGGATTGAGATCCTCAAACTGGAAGATGAGGAAGCGGACAATCCCCTGGGCCCCTATACCGGGGCGGGAACCATCTTCGGGGTTACCGGAGGGGTTATGGAGGCCGCGGTACGGACTGCCTATTTCCTCGTGACCAAAAAAGAGCTGGGGGATGTCAATTTTCTCCCGGTTCGGGGTCTTGAGGGGGTAAAGGAGGCGGAGGTGGATTTCCACAATGGGACCAAGATCCGTATCGCTGTGGCCCACCAAATGGGTAATATCGCCGCGGTTTTGGACCGGATCCGGGCGGACCGGGAGGCGGGGCGGGAAACCCCTTATCACTTTGTGGAGGTTATGGCCTGCCGGGGAGGATGCATCGGCGGGGGAGGACAACCCTATGGCTGTACCGATGAGATCCGCTCCAAACGCACCTCGGGGCTTTACCAGGATGATCGGACGTCACCCTATCGCTGTTCCCACCAGAACCCTAATATCCGTTTGGTATATGATGAATTCCTGGGGGAACCCACCGGCCATAAGGCCCACGAGTTGCTCCACACCAAATACGAAGAACGGCCCCTGTATGTAAAATAAGGGCAACCGGGGCTGTTCTAAAACTGAAGTTTTGGAACAGCCCTATTTCTTACGGGATTTCTTCGTAACGGCCCCGGAAATTTCCGCGGTGATGTCCCCCAGGGTCCGACGGGCTTCCATGCTTTTATTCTGGGATTCCTGGTACTGGTTTGCCGCGAGGTTCTCTTCCGCTTCCCCGATGGTATTTCGGGCGGTTTCCCATTTTTTGGTAAGGGTATCGAAATCGGCTTCCACCTTATCCAGGTCCTTTGCCGTATTCAGGGTCTTTTCGGTAGTGGACAGGGCATTTTGCGCCTCCTGAAGGAGCCGTCCGGCTTCTTCACGGGCTCGAACCGCCCCCAACCCACCGTCACTCCGGGCTTTTTCCGCGGCGCTGATGGCTTCCTGGGCCAAAAGCTTGGCCTCATCATACCGCTTAGCCTCCGCCGACATCCTCATTCGGGAAAGGGCATCCCTCGCCCGAAGCAGGGAATTTTCGCCGTAGAGGACCGCATCGGGATCATTTTCCGCCTGAAGAACCGCCTCGGCGGCCTTTTCCATTTCCTCGGTCGGGGGCTTGGCGCATCCCCAAAATAGTACGGCGCTTATCATGAATGCCCATAAAAAAACTAATCCTCTCCGTCCCATGGTTCCTCCTAAAATTCCGGAAATTACCGGAATGACCAGGCCTTTCCAAAATTCCATGTTTTGAAAAAGTCTCATCATATAATATAATCTATAAATATGCTATTTTGGGATAGTGGTAATCGGTAATGGCGGTTTATTTTACAAAAAATTCGAAGATACTGCGATTTTTTATTTCCTTGGGCGTGGCCGTCTTATGCGCCCTGGGGATGGCGCAACTTCTTACGGGGCCGCGGCTTGGTCCGTGGTATGATTTTCTCACCACCTGCCGGCCGTCCCCGCCGGTTTCCGGTGAAATAACCCTGATAGAAACCAATACCGGCGGGACTGAGCCTCCGGAGAAATTTTTCCCCTATTTTATTGAAGGCGGGACGGCGGCTTCGGTTTTACAGTGTCTAACGGAAGTTGAAGCTTCGGCACTGATCCTGCAGATTCCTGTGGCAGGTCTGTCTTCGGGGATGCTGAGCAATACAGCGGAACTGATCTTCCGGTTTGATGAGGAATTTGGTCTTTTAGAGGGAAATATCCTGAACCTTTTTGAGGCTATCCGGCTGGGTTCCATCCGCCCTGAGGAGGCTGCGGCCTATGTGGGGGAACTTTTAAACCTCACCGAACAGGGTAAGGATCGGCTTTTGGCTTTGTTTATGTCGCCTGAAGAAACCAGGGTTTTTGAAAAAGCCATCGCCGTGTTTGGCCGGGTCTGGAAAACCGGCGGCGCCGGGTATTTCATCACTCAAACCGATCCCGACGGGGTACTGCGGCGGATAGCCCCGGTCCTTTTAGAGGAGGGGGAACCTGAGCATCCGGTGTATACCGCCCTCAAAGACCGGTACAAACAGCCGGCAATCGAGCATACCGCCGACGGGCTTATCCTCCGCCTGGTAAATGCAGATGGAGAGACCCGCTTCCTTCCCTTAGATAAGCGTGGAGCCCTATTAATTGAAAAGCCCGGGAAAGAGCGGGATTTTAAGCGGGTCCCCCTGTCTCTGATACTGGATTACGAGGAAGCGGATAAGGAACTCTACCGGATCCTCACTGCCGCGGCCCCTTTGGGGATCTATGGAGGGCTTAATCCGGAAAAATATCCGCCGGTTCTGTATGAGTATGCCCTTTCCATCCGGGAAGATCTCCTCCGGGAGCCGGGGGAGGAAAAAAAGCTCCTCTGGATCGAAGGACGGAAACGATATTTTAGTGCCCTGGAAGATTTTTGTTACGGCCCCGGGGAAATGGCCTTGATTTCGGGGTATGAAACACGGATCGCCGTGGAAGTGGCTTCCGCGGAAAGGGAAGCCTCGGCTGTTCAAGAGTTGCGGAACCAGCGAGATGAACTTATCAGGACCTTTCGGGACATCAGGGAAAAATATAACTCCCTGGAGGAGATCCGGGGAACCCTCAAATCCCTTCTTTACGGTTCCTTTTGTATTTTGGGGCCCGGCGGCCAGGGGCCCACGGAGACAGAAGCCTCTGCGATCCTTGCCAATAGCCTTCTCTCCGGTAGCGTCATCCGTCCCGCCCCGCTCCGGCAGGTCCTGTTCTGGTCTCTGGCCGCCGCCTGCATCCTCTGTCTGTGCCTGGTCAAAGAGGAGCCCCTCCCCTCTCTGGGAATAGGTTTTTTTCTCAGCCTCTTCATCGGGGTGGTTTTTTCCGGGAGTTTCGTTTTGAGCGCCTATTGGATAGATCCCTTTATCCCCCTGACGGCGGCAGGGGGGGCTTCCCTGGCGTCGGTCCTCTTTAGTTTGATCATGAACCGCCGCCTGGCAGACCAGATCCGCCGCCTCTACGGGAATTCCCTGCCCCCGGCCTATTTTAAAACCCTGCTCCGGGCCGGCGCCCGGAGGGATGTCCTGGGAGTTTGTTGCGTTTCGCAGGTAAAACCTCCAAAAAGCGCCTTGCAGGCGATTTTTTACCTTGCAAACTCCGAAAGCACGCCGGTTAATCAGGATTTTTGCGGTGCTGGTGGTGCAAGAATCCACAAGTATAACAGGCTGCTAGGGGATACCCGGGGCATCGCCCTTTCGGCTTTGGAGCCCGTGACGGTTTCCGCCGCCGTCATCACCATCAGAAATGATTCTCTGGCAGTCCAAAAAAACCGGAATTCCCCCATGAACCCTCGGGAGGCCGCCCGGGATGGGGCCGCCTTTCACGAGGAGCTTTCCCGGTGGTGTGCCAAGGCCGGGGGGATTATGGCGGGGTGGGAAGGGGATACGGCGCTTATGGTATTTGGCTCTCCCTTGGAACGGATGGTCATGCGGATCCGGGGGGAACCCATGGACTCTGGGTCCGCAAATCCGGTGTCCGGGGCGCTGAAATTTCTCGACGAGCTTTTGAAGGGTTCCCCCATAGGGGGGGCCTGGTTTTTCGGTATTGACGCAGGGGAATGCGCCTTTATCCCCATTCCCGGTTCCGGTTACCGGGTCTACGGCCCCGCCGTAACCTGTTCCCGGTTCCTTGCCAAATTGGCCTCCCGGTACAAGATTCCCATACTGGTCACCCGGACGATCCGGGAAAAGGCCGGAACCATCCCGGCCCGGGCGATCCGGCTCTCCGCCGGGCAGCAAGGGTCCCGGATCTTCTACACCTTATTAATTGAGGCTCTCCCAAAACATGAATGAGTTCTTGAACACCCAGAGGGGAAAACTGAAACCTTACGCGGAACACCCGGCAGCCTTACGCATAGAGATTTTTTCTCTATGCGTAAAGCTAGTTACCATTCATCCGGGGTATCAACATACCCAACCGGCAATTTCCGGGGGCGTTGATCTTTTTTTAAATAAAGTTTTTTAAATATATATGTAGCATTCCGCCACATCTTATGAATATAAAAGGCCCGGAGCGCGAGGGTAGGGATCTCACTCAACCGTTCCTTGGGAATAACGCTGATCCTTCCCTTAAGGTCGTTGTTTTCAGTGAGGGTAAAGGTTATCTCCATACCATTGATCCAGTTCTTGCAGCGCATGTTTTCTGTGCTTACGATCCACGAACCTACTACCATTCGAACGCTCCTTTTTTCAACCTCATCTAGAGTATTGCATGGTTTCATTCGGTAGTATTGTAGTTTCTTTTACAAAAAAGCATTAATTATTTGAAACTTTTTCAAAACGACACTTTTTAAAAACAAGTAACCCTGAGCGCTACAAGACCGGTGTACCGGTCAAGGGTTGCTTATCAAGCCGGCCTTAGATTTTACAAGGCGGAGTCCTTATCATGGGTGAATTGAGCGGTGTACAGTTCTGCATAAAGCCCCCCCTGGGCCATAAGGTCCCCATGGCAGCCCTGCTGCCGGATGCCCACATCATCGATCACCACAATACGGTCCGCGCCGCGGATGGTGGAAAGCCGGTGGGCGATAACCAGGGTGGTCCGTCCCCGGGCAAGCTCCTCCAAGGCGTGTTGTATCTTAAGTTCCGTGGCGGAATCCAGGGCGGAAGTGGCCTCGTCCAGAATCAGGATGGGGGGATTTTTAAGGAAGATCCGGGCGATACTGATTCGCTGTTTCTGGCCCCCTGAGAGTTTGATCCCCCGTTCCCCGACCACACTGTCATAACCCGCGGGCATTTTCATAATATCCTCGTGGATTTCCGCCCTTTTGGCAGCCTGGATGATCTCCTCCGCTCCCGAGTCTAAACGGCCGTAGCAGATATTATCCGCTATAGTGCCGGCAAAGAGGAACACGTCCTGCTGTACAATGCCGATGTTTTTCCGCAGTGATTCCAGGGTAATATCCCGGATATCCCTGCCGTCAATGGTTATGCTCCCCTCCCGGATCTCGTAAAACCGGGGCAGAAGGTGGCAGAGGGTTGTTTTTCCGCCCCCCGACGGGCCCACCAGGGCCAAGGTCGTCCCCTCAGGGATCACCAGATTGATATGCTCCAGTACCCGTATGTCGTGGTTATATGAAAAAGTTACGTCCCGGTATTCTATCCGTCCCCGGATTTCTTCCAGATTTACGGCGCCGGGTCTATCCTGTATGTTACTCTCAATCCGCATGATGTCCACAAACCGGCCGAACCCGGCCATGCCCGTGGTGTACTGTTCCACAAAACTGGCCAGCCGCCGGATTGGCTGGAGAAAGGCGGCCACAAAGAGATTGCAGGTGATAAGTTCCGCCAGGGTCATCTTGTGCCGCATAATCAGGAAGCCGCCGGCGGCGATCACCGCCACGTTGAGGATGTGGAGCAGGAATTCAAGCTTACTGTTAAACAGGGCCATGGATTTGTAGTAGGTTCTCTTGGCGGACTTAAAATGTTCATTCCCCCGGGTAAATTTTTCCGTTTCATGGGCTTCGTTGGTAAAGGCCTTGGCGACCCGGACTCCGGAGATGCTCGATTCCAGGGATGCGTTTATCTCGGCGGTCCGTTCCTTTACCTTTTTGGATGCCCTGAGCATATTACCCCGGGACACTACCGTGTGGATCACCATAAACGGAATCACAACAAAAAGAACCAACGCCATCTCCCACCGTATGAAAAGAATAAGAAAAAACGCCCCCACCAGGGTAAGGAGGGAGATAAACAGGTCCTCCGGGCCATGGTGGGCCAGTTCGGTTACTTCAAAAAGGTCATTGGTTACCCGGGACATGAGATGGCCGGTCCGGTGGTTATCATAAAAGGAAAAGGGCAGCTTTTGAAGATGATTAAAAAGATCCCGCCGCATATCCGCTTCGATATAGGCCCCCACCGTATGCCCCCAATAGGTAACGAAATAAGAAAATCCGGTACGTAAGAGGTAAAGCAGTATCATGAGGATGATCATGGCGAAAAAGAACCGGTAATGTTCGGCGGGCAGAAAGCGCTCAATGGTAAATTTGGTCATCATGGGGAACACCAGATCCACGGCGGCGATCAGGGATGCGCAGAACATATCCGCGGCGAAAAGTTTCCAATGGGGCCGGTAATAGGCGGCAAACAGGGAAACCGGGGACCTGGTAAGGAAATCTTTCGGGATCATACCATCACTATACGCTATTTTAAGCGCCGGAACCACCCTTCTCAGAGCTCAATATTTTACGGAAGATAGCCCTTTTGACATTTTGAAAATACCCCGGTATTATATCGACAATACCCCGTCAAGGAGGCTGGCTATGAAAACAGCGGTTATTTATTATTCCTATGAAGGTAACTGCGCGTTAATCGCGGAGTTGATAAAAGATGCCCTGGGAGCGGATCTTATCGAACTACAGACGGTGGATGATAAAAAAAGGCAGGGCATTTCAAAATACTTTTGGGGCGGCAGGCAGGTGATAATGAAGAAAACTCCCCCCCTTAAGCCCTATACGCTCAATACGGAAGCCTATGATCTTATCATCATCGGTACCCCGGTTTGGGCGGCCAGTCCGGCGCCGGCCTTGAATACTTTTTTGGAGGAACAGCGGATCAGCAATAAAAGGATCGCCCTTTTCTGCTGCCATGCCGGCGGCAAGGGAAAGGTTTTTGACAAAATAAAAAGCAAGCTTCCGGGAAATACCTTTGCGGGGGAAATAGATTTCATTAACCCCGCAAAACAGCGGCGGGAGGAGATAAGTGATAAACTCAACGAATGGCTCAGGCAGCAGGGACTGATGCCCAGGCTATAGCCCAGGCATCAGCGCCAGAACCTTACCTCGCCCACTCGTCCGCCAGTAGGGGCATAAAGAGGCCCCCCTGAACGGTGCGGTTCTGAAAAGAATAGTGCCGGGCATTTACGGTATCGTACCAGTCGGAAAAGGGCACCCGATCCGGCGTGTCCCGCAAAAAGGCCGCTACCGGGGCGATGAGGGATTCCCGTTGAGTCCTGTCGGAGCTAAACGCGGACACCCAGAGTATCCAGTCCGATTTGGTGTAGTCCCGGCGACTGTCCAGAGGCACCCCGTAGGTATTTTGCTGTTTGAGGTACCACCGGATCTCGGTTTCGTAGACCTCTGGCTGAAATAAACCGCTGCCAAAGAGTGTATCCCAAACCAGGTTATACTTGAGGCTCCAACCTTCCTCCCGGTCAAACACCAGGGCGCGATGATCCCCCCGGCTGGTATTGGCAAGCCAGGCCGCGGCCATATTCTTCGCCTGGTAATGATATTTCCCGGCCTCCGCCTGGTTCCCCGTCAGGTCAAGGAGGATGGCATAGGCTTCGATCCCCATGATCGCTTTGGCGGCGAGGTTGCAGTTATGGGCCAGATGGCCGGCAAAGTCGTCGGTACAGAGCTGTTCTCCGGGATCCTCCCCGTATTCGATGAGGTATTGGACCCATTTTTCCGCCAGATCCAGATGAGGGCGGGAAAAATTCGCGTTCCCTTCGGCCCGGGCAATGGCGGCCATCATGATGAGCATGTTGCCGCATTCTTCCACCGGCATCTGGTAACGGAGATCGTAGAGGGCCGAATTGGCGGGAAAGGCATAAAAAGGCGGATAGACTTCGGTGTTTTCCATACGCTGTTTCCGGAGCCCGTAGACCTGGCCGGTAAGGTGGGGGTAGCGGCCGGCGTCATGGGGGGCAAAGTCATAGGTCCAGACCGGCTGCCGGGCAAAATGGAAAATAGGCCGGAGCATCCCCTTGATCAGCTCGGGATTATAGAGCAGGAAGAGGGGCGTCGAGGGGTAACTCACATCCACGGTGGCGGCGCAGCCATTGGAGAAACATTCCTTTGAGACAAAAACCAGGTCTCCGTTCTCATCGGTAATGAGTTTGTGGGCGGCGATACTTTGACGGTAGGCCAAGTTCAGGAGCGAAACATAGGCCGGTCCCCCGGCGGCCTCCGCCCGGGCGGCCAATTCCCGGTCAAAGGCCAGGCAGCGTTCCGTGATGGAAAAATAATCCCGAATCCCCTCCTCAATGACTTGGAGGATCGTCCTGCCACCACGGGCCCAGTAACCCCGGCGAAATTCCCCAAAGTAGTTGATCGATGCCACATCGTCATAGGCGGCGACGACAAAGGATTCCCCGGTACCGGTTAACTCCGGGAAACAGAGCCGGGCGCTGAGTTCCTCCCCTGCCCCGGACATGAACACCCGGCCCTGACCCTGGGGCACGGCCAGGTAGAGATAGCCCCAGTCAATGGTCACGTCATCCCCACTGTGGCTCAGAGGCCCCTGAACCCGCTTCCCTATCCAAGCGGTCATGCTGTTCCCCAGATCGTGGCTTCCCCATACCATAGGAATGGGCTCATCGCCGTACTTACAGAAGTTACTGCTGAAAGAAAAATTCAACTCCACCTCGTGGGTCCTGCCATCGGTAACTTCCAGCCTGACAGCGATATACGAAAGGGGGCGGGAAAGCAGATCCGGATCATCCAAAAGCAGGGGGCTCCGGAAAGTCAGTTCCAGGATGAGTCCTTCCCCTTCAAAGGTATAACAAGAGGCGGTGGCGCTGATTTCCAGCGAAGTCTGGGTCAGGACCGGTTCCGATCCCCGGCCCATGAAGCGGAAGGTCCCGCCGTCGATCCGCGCCGTACCGTTGATTTGCTGGACCCGGCCGGTCCAATGAACGGTATCCGCGGCATATAGGGTATCCGCCGGGGACCAAACCGAAAAATAGGAATCGCAGGTAATAAGGGGTACACTGGGAACGCGGGTACTCATAACGCCTCCTGGGTAAGATTTTTCGTCTTCGGTGTTACCTTTTATGTTGGTGCACAGGATCAAACCAATACAAACTACGCAGAGGATACTTCCCTGCCGGAGTTTCCGCGAGAGTCTCCAATAGCCCAAAACTCATTCCTTGATGCCCGTCATGGCGATACCCTCGGTGATCTGCCGCTCAAAGATGAGGAAGATGATGATCGCCGGGATGGAGGCCGCCATGTTGCAGGTGATGGGGATGACCCGGTCCGCGGCGTAGGTCATTTCGAAGGTGGGGAGCCCCACCGGGAGGGTAAACATCCGCTCGCCCATGGCGCAGAGGAGGGGCCAGAGGTAGTTGTTCCAGGATCCGATAAAGGCTAGGATACCGTTGGTCACGAGGACGGTCCGGGAAAGGGGGATAATGATCCGGGTAAAGATGACCAGGTGCTTTGCCCCGTCAATCTGGGCCACCTCGATGAGTTCCTTGGGGATGGCCTTGAAGAAGCTCACCATGATAACGAGGGCCATGGAGCCGGCGATCCCCGGGAGGATCATCCCCGGGTAGGTGTCGATCATGTAAAGGCCGTTGACCGTGATGAAGAGGGGCACGATAGTGGCCTCGGCGGGGACCATGAGCCCCATGAGGAAATAGAAGAAGACGGCCCGCTTACCGGCGAATTCCATTTTTGCCAGGGGATAGGCCGCGAGGGCCGAGACCGAGAGGGCGAGGGCGGTACTGATGACGGCGATGAGGAAGCTGTTAAAGGTCCACATGGGGACCTTGCTGCTGCCGAGGATGTTCACGTAATTCGCCAGGGTAAAGGGGGGCTTGAAACTGTCGAAGAAGTGCCTGAAGGAGGCGCTTTCGGCCTTGAGGGACGTAGAAAGGCCGAAGAAGAGGGGGAAAAGAAAGAGTACCGCGATGAAAAGGGAAAGCACGGCGAGGGCGACGTTACCGGCGCTGTATTTACGGTATATTTTCATGACTAACTAGTCCTCCTTCTTGCGCTGAATCCGCAGCTGTATATAGGAAAGGGCCACGAGGATGATAAACAGGGCGTAGGACATGGCCGCGCCGTAGCCCAGGTCGTTCTGCCGGAAGGCGGAATCGTATATGTAAAGGACGAGGGGCCTCGTCTCCGCTTTGGTGCCCCCCAGGGTGATGAGCTGGACCTGGCCGAAGATCTTGAAGGAGGCGATGATCTGGAGCAGCAGGATGAGGTAGATCACCGGACGGAGCATGGGGAGGGTGATGCCGAAAAGCTGGCGGGCCTTGCCGGCGCCGTCGAGCTCCGCCGCCTCGTACAGCTGGGGGGGGATGTCCTGGAGGGCGGAGATCACGAGCATCATGCTGAAGCCGATGGTCCACCACACCGTGGTGAGGGTAATCACCCCCCAGAAGAGGGGGATAATCTGGAGCCACATAATCTCCTCCCCCGCCTTCAGAATCCCGAGGTCGTGGAGGGCGAAGCTCACCACGCCGTTGTAGGGGTCAAAGAACCAGTGGGCGATCCGGGAGACCACCGCCACGGAAAGGACCGCCGGCACGTAATAGGCGATCCGCAAAAACTTTTTGAGGGCCATCCCGCGGTTCGCGAGGATCCCCAGACAGAGGGGCACCACCACCAGCAGGGGGACCGAGATAATAACGAACCAGGTGGTATGCCAAAGGGCTTCCCAGAAATATTTGTCCTGGAAAAACCGGGTGTAATTCCCGAATCCCAAAAAACGGATCTTCCCCATAAGCCCCCATTTGTGGAGGCTCACGTACACCCCCTGGATCACCGGCCAGATGATAAACAGGGTATACAACACAAAAAAGGGTAATATAAACAAAACCGCCGTCACCGTCTTGGCGGCGAGGGGATTCTTCTTCTTCAGCATCCTCTTGTCCTCCATAAAAAACTCCGCCAATAACCGGGGGGACGGGGAACTTGAGTTCCTTCGGCCCCCCCGGAAGCTGGCTTCGCTTAGCGCCGGATGATGGCGTTCATCTCGGAGAGAATGTTCTCCACCGCCGCCTGGGAAGCGGTCTGGCCCTGCCAGACGCCGTTCAGGTTCTGGATGAGGGTGTCCTTGATGGCGCCGAAGTTCACATTCTTGGAAGGAAGCACCGCGGTGGAGGCGGCCCGGGCGTAGCCGGACCGGTAGGGGAGCGCCGTAAAGGCTGCGCTTGACTGTACCGGGACGTGGGAGGGGATCTGCCCGGACTGGGCCCAGGTCGCCCCGCCCTTACTCGCCGCCCAGAAGGTAAAGTCCACCGCCGCCTGGGTGTCCGCGGAGCTCCGCGCCTGCTTGGCGGGGATCGTGAACACGTGGGCGTCCGCCCAGCAGGCGTCGTTGGTCCCGTAGAGCCGGGGGTAGGGCTGGGCGCTGAAGTTGAGACCCCTCGCCTCGCTGAATACCCCGGTGGCCCAGGTGCCGCCGAAGGCCAGGGCCGCGTGGCCATCCTGGAAGAAGCGCTGGTGGTCGGCAATGCCGGGGAGGACGTAGCCGTCGGTATAGAGGCTCCTGATGTAGTCAGCGGCCCGGACGGCGATCCCCTGATCCAGGGTAACCGCGGTGCCGTCGTCGTTCACGAGGGGGGTTCCCCCCATCTGGAAATAGGTGGCCCACCATGCCCGGTAGGGATCATCTCCTTCCTGAGGAAGAGAAATCACGGTCTCCCCGGACTGGAGGGTGGGTTTAATCTTGTCCAGGACCGCCTTAAACTCCGCGGCGTTGGCGACGGAAAGATGGTCACCCGCCAGGGTTACCCCGGCGGCGTTGAGCTTGTCCAAGTTGACGTACATGATTTCCGCATGGGTATCCAGGGGTATGGCATATTTCTTGCCGTCGAAGGTGATCCCCTCCACCATGGCCGGGGCGAAGTCACTCCAGGTGATCCCCGCTTTCGTGGCGTAGTCGTCCACGGCGATAACCATGCCCTGTTCCACCAGTTCCGGCAGCCGGGAGATATGGGAAACCCCGATATCCGGACCCCGGCGGGCGGCCACTGCCGTACCGAATTTGGTATAGTAATCCGCCCACACCAGCATGACCGGTTGTACCTGCCGGGCAGGGCCCGTGGCGTTATAATCCGAGATGATCCGATCCATCCAGGCACCGTCCCCCCCGGAGAACAGAGACCAGAACACCAGTTTGTTGGGGTCCACCGCCACGTCTTCGGGATTATTCACCGTGCCGTCCTCGTTGACGCTGACACTGACCTCCGGGGCCGGGGCCGCAGCCCCCTCTCCCGCGCTTTTCCGCTGACAGCCGACAAAAATCAGCGCGGTCATCGCGAAGAGCGTCATTCCGATTAAAAGAAACTTTTTCATAGAACATCCTCCAAAAAAATTTATGTTCACCGCCTAAACGCGGTAATACCCGTGAGAAATCCCCCAAGAGGTTTTAGCCCCTTTGCGGGAACCAAATAAATAGTGACAATATAAAAGAAAAAAGAAGCGGGACTTACCTGCTGAAAAGTGATACGATACGGACCCGTAATATTTTTTCGGTGACCGACAATACTTAGTATTCCTATCGGGGGGGGGTAAGATTATTATGCCGCAGCCAGATGATTACCGCCGCCGAGTCAGGAGAGCGCAATGGAAACAACCGAAAAAAGACAACCTTCATCATATATACTACATATACTACAATTATTATGTAGTATATTTTCCTTTCTTTTGTAGATTATCACGAAATTCCGGAGTTGTCAACGATTCTTTCTTGACATAATCACAAAAAATTTATATAATACTCATATAAATACAATATTTATGTATTAAATGCGGGATTCACAATCCGAGAGGTAATACCATGAAAAGCTACCAAGGGGAGTATCCCCGCCCACAATTTGTCCGGGAACCCGATTCCTGGAGCAGCCTTAACGGTTCCTGGGACTTTGCCTTTGACGACCGAAACGAAGGGATAGGGGGGGAATGGTTTCGCGCTTTTCCCGGGACCCGCCAGATTATGGTCCCCTTTACCTATGAAACCTCCAAAAGCGGTATTGGGGATCCGGGCCCACACGAGGTAGTCTGGTACCACCGGAAGGTCTCGGTAGAAAAAGACAAAAATCCCGGCAAGGGGGTAGTCCTCCATTTCGAGGGAAGCGATTACCGCACGGAACTCTGGGTCAACGGTCATTTTGCCGGTGTCCATGAGGGGGCCTATGCCCGGTTCTCCTTTGATATTACCCACCTCTGCCGGGACGGGAAAAACGATATTACGGTACGGGTGGAGGATTCCTTTGCTACTACCCAACCCCGGGGCAAACAGCGCTGGAAGAACAAGAATTTCGGCTGCTGGTATATTCAAACCACCGGGATCTGGAAA
>JAITEG010000024.1 GCA_031282145.1 Spirochaetaceae bacterium
CACGCTCGTAAACTCACCCCGGGCCTTCGCCGCCCGTATCCGTTTCAACGCGCTTCCCGGCGTGGGTTCCGACGCGAAGGACCCGATGGGTTCCTCGTACACCACCGTAAAGCTCCGGATCTTCTTCCCGTTCGAGTTCCCGGCGGGGCCCCAGTGCAGCCCGGCGGCGTAATCGAAAGTATGCCCCGAATTGAATATATACCCGGCCTTTACCCGCATGGTTATCTCCGCCCGGTATACCGTGTCGCACCGGAAGACTTCCAGCTGGCTCATCGCCGTATACCCATGGGAGGGGACGTAGTAATCCCAGCTTACGGTCCCCATTACCCCGCCACGGTCCAGTTCCCACACCGGCATTACTCCGGCTTCAGGCAGGGGCAGGTAGTTCTGCAAATCGTAATCATTCACCCCTATCAGGTCAGGAGTCATGGGGAATGTCAGCGTTACGGTTCCCGTTTCCCCATTCCCGGGTGTATAGACCGGGGGGATGTATGAGTCGTCATACTGATGGTGAAAATCATCTCCCGTGATGTTTCCAGGAAACACAAAACCCGGCGCCGCCGTCAGCGCCACCTCCGCTATGTAGATTTCCTCGCCCCGGAAAACATCCCCGCTCATGGGCGCGCCGCTCCTGTCCTTCCAGATCACGCTTCCGCTAAACTGCATCGACGGGCTGATAAAAGAGGTTCGCGCCGTAGCTTCCGCCACGGGCGCGGAAATGTGTTCTGTCAGGTCTATCGGCAGGGCTATGTCCGTTCCCGCCCGGGTTTTGGGGAACACGATACTCAGGGTCCCCCCGGAACTGTCCGGCGCCGCCGTAAAGGCCAGCGCGGCCGGGTCCGGGCTCAGGTTGTCCCCGGTATGGTAAAACCCAAGACTCGTTCCAAATACATAGCCCGGCGCCGCCGCGAGGCTGAGCTCGGCCGTGTATATCACCCCGCCTTGGAACAGGTCGAGGGGTTCTGTTTCGGGACCCCCGCTCCACTTTACGGTTCCCGTGTACTGCTCCGCCCAAAAAGACCCCACCGGCGTTGCTTCCAACACCGGAACCGGAATATACAGGGAAAGGTCTACCTGATCCACCATTTTCGGCGCTTCCGTCGCCAGGTAGGTAACCGTGGCCAGGGAACGGACCAATGTGTCGGCGTTCGGGCCGGGCTGGATACTGACCGACCCCTCGGGATACTGAAAATTGCGCGCCGGATCAAAGAGCCAGCCTTTTTTCGTGTTTATGGTGATGTCCGCCCGGTACACCTCTCCGACCTGGAAACTATCCAGGCTCCCGGTCAGGTCGTTATCCGCCGCGTCCTTCCAGGTTACCTGAACGTCCAGGTCCCCCCGGTGGAGGACCGTTACGGGCTCGGACCCCGCTACGGGCACGGGGACATACACCTGCAGGTCGTAAGTCCCGATCACGAAGGGGTTGCTGGTGTTCCGTTTTATCCGGTAATCGTCCCCCACCGGCAGGGCGCAGCCGGCAATAATGGCTCCGACGGCGCATAACATCAAGAAAGAAGCTATTAACCACCCCGAAAAAAGATACATCCGTTGATTACACTCGTGGTTTCGCATATTGTATGCTCCTTATTGCTTGCGCCTGTGGGTTTGCATACCACAGGCCGCTAATTTACTTTGTCACCCCCTCCCCGGCAAAGCCGGGGCCTGTTTTTGTGAATCCCTCAAAGCGGTTTATTCTGTATGGGATAAATTACGATAATCTTTCATTCACGCCTCCTATCGGTTGAACTTTGGGCGGTTCACCGATAGAAGCGCATCGTTGCTGCTCCCGAAGATGTAAAGCTCTGATGGTCGCCCCGGCAAGACCGGGACTTCATTGGTTCTAATTATCGGCAGATTCAGGCTAAAAGTCAACAACCCCGCGGGGAACGCGGGGTTGTTCTTCCGTGTAACAGGCTCCTAGTAGAGGGCCTCCCGTAAATTCCGTACGTTTTGGGTCATCAAATCGTAATAATTTGCTCCCCGGTCAAAATCCCTTTTGGAAATGTTGTGGGCCGCGTGGAGCTGCAGCTTTTTTGCCCCGGTTTCCTCACAGATGGCGTCGGCGATCTTCTCATTGGAAAGCTCAATGTGAAAGACCACGGGAATCCCCTCGTTCTTGACCTTATCCACGAGGAAGGCTATGGTGGCGGCGCTGCATTCGGTTTCGGTGGAGCAGCCGGGGAAGGCGGCGAAATAACTCAGGCCATAGGCGTCGGCGAAGTAACGGAAGGGGAAGCGGTCGCCGAATACGATGGTCTTCCGTTTCGCGCCCCTTACCGTGTCCCGGAAGGAAGCGTCCAAGGCCGTCAATTTCTCCAGGTAGGACGCCGTATTCTTGTCATATACCGCCGAGTTGGACGGGTCCCGCTGTTTAAGCACCCCGGCGATCTTCTGCACAATGAGCTTCGCGTTTCCCGGAGCAGTCCAGACGTGTTCGTCGTATTCGGGCCCTTCGGCTTCTTCCTCCTCCTCCTCTTCTTCCATCCCCTCAACAACCACTTCTTCCACCACATCCACGCAGTCCATGAGGGTGATAATCTCCATACCGCCGGTGTCCAGGGATTCGAGGATCCGCTCCACCCACGCGTCGGACTCTCCTCCCACATAAATAAACACGTCGCAGTTCTGTACCTTGATAATGTCCTGGGGGGTCGGCTCAAAGGAGTGGCTTTCCGCCCCCGGCTGCAGCAGCATGGTAAGGTTAACCTGATCTCCGGCAATTTCCCGGACAAAATCATAGGGCGGGAAAATAGTGGTAACCACGTTTATTTTCCCGTTCCCCTTCCCCGCATCTTTCCTTCCCCCGGCCTCAAGGGCCATGGCGAGGGACACGAATACACAAATAAAAAGAACAATTCGTTTCATATAAAAACTCCTATACAAATAAAGTTATTTCAAAACTTCGGTTTTTGAAAAACAAGCGGGGCTTGACAAACCCCGTGCATCAAGCGGCATCCGTCACCGGTTCATTTTTACTTTTAAACGCACGGCGCTTAAAGGAACAAAACGAAAAATAACCAAACCAAAAATAACTGCGGACAGCCGCCGGGCATTTACGGAAGGACCGGGATAAAATACCGCGTTTTTAGCCTGCCGGGAAAAATTTTCCGCCCGCTGTATCAAAAGGCAGACCGGACAGTCTTCACCGCGGCAATCATGCGCCGCATGGGAAACAATATAATTTTCCGAAAAAAGGGAAGCCAAAACAAAAACAAGGCCTATCCAAAAAAACAGCCCCCTATTGGCGAGCTGCTTCGTGTTAATTAAGCACCGGCACGACATTTCTTACAGGTTCCGTAAAATACCGTTTTAAGCATGTTGATTTGAAAATCATGTTCCCGGAGGAGATGGCGTTCAATTTTATTCAGAAAATCACAATCCATATGGATGAGGGCGCCGCAGGTTTCACACTTCAGATGAAAATGTTCCCGGCAATTTTTTTCGTTATCGATGTATTGATAACAGGTGCTTTTATCATCAAACAAGACATACTTACGGATCTTTCCTTCGGCCGCCAGTTTTTCAAGATGCCGGTAGATGGTCGTCTGCCCAATATCCGCTTCCACCGCTTCAAAATGGCGTACCAGCTGATTAACCGTTACATGACTGCCCTGCAGGGACTTCATATAATCAAGAATAGATTGTCCCTGCCGGGTGTGATAATTGGTTGGACGTTTATTCACCATAGGGTTGTATCATATCATCGCTGCGTAAATCCGTCAATATGAAAATGAATTTTATTTTCATTTAAGAGAGCGCTTTTTACGGTTTGTGGTCCGGGAAGTCCCAAAAATTTCCGATAATAAACTATGTTCCGGCGCATCTTCTTTTTGGGCCTTGGTCTCATTTTCCTCAAGGGGGGAAGCCCCTATGCCCAGGAGGTATTACGGGGGGAAGTCCGGGTCGATCTGGAGCCGGTATACGCCCCGTTTGTCGAAGTCCCCCAGCCCCCGGATATCCAAGGCGCCCACCGCAGGGCCCTGGAAGAAGCGGCCCTGTTTTACTCCGCCATGATCTACGGCTGGTCCTTTTATTACGATATCGGTGAAAAAGCCCGGGGCATAGCGGAAGTTTTTGAGCTTACGCCGGAAGGGGCCATTGAATGGGGAGACGGCGGCTTGTATGCCACCGATGCCCAAGTCCGGAACAACTGCCTGTACCTCTATACCGATTACCGGCTTAATGAGGCCCAGAAACGGCGGGTAAGCACCTGGAAGTCCGGAACAATCCGAAGCGCTCAGGCAACCGGCCATGGTCCCCTGGGCGGCCCCGTGGAAATGTCCGACTGGATTACCATCAAATCATCGGCCCTGGAAGATGCCGCCCGAACGGCGGTCCGGGCCATACTCCGGGGCAGCGAACGGAACCGACCCAAGGAAGGGCGGGGCTTTATCAGCCTCGCCGCCTTTCCCCGGTATTGGATAGACGGGGCCCAATGGGCGGTTTCAGCCCGGTTCAGGGTGGAAATTACCGAAATTGTCCCCTTTGCGGCATATTAGCCCCGCCCCAGAAAACTCACCTTGGTTGATGGTTTTTTATTCGTGCTGAGGGGGTTTGACAGCCCCTTCAGGGCGAGGCATGTTAATTACCCGCATGGCGTTGAGAATGGCGATAAGGGCCACCCCCACGTCGCCGAATACCGCTTCCCACATGGTGGCTAAACCTAAGGCGCCCAGGACCAGGATAATGCCTTTGACTGATAAGGCAAAGATGATGTTCTGCCAGACGATGGTTCGGGTTCTCCGGGCGATGTGGATTGCATGGGCAATTTTTGATGGTTCATCGGTCATCAGTACCACATCCGCGGCCTCAATGGCCGCATCGGAACCAACGCCCCCCATGGCAATGCCGATATCGCTGCGGGCCAGTACCGGAGCGTCGTTGATACCATCCCCCACAAAAACCAGTTTTCCCGAACCGGATTTATGCTGCTCCAGCGCTTCAAGGGATTCAACCTTTTGATGGGGCAGGAGTTCCGCGTAAACCATATCAAGGCCGATCCGCCGTCCTATGCTTTCACCCACCACTTTACTGTCTCCGGTGAACATGGCTATCCGTTTTACCCCCAGGGCCCGCAAATCCAGAACCGCCTGTTTGCTGTCGGCTTTCAGCTCATCGGCAATAACGAGGTATCCGGCATATTCGCCGTTCATTGCCAGGTATACAATGGTTCCCGGTTCCTCCACGACGGGCACCGGGATCCCGGCGGCTTCCAGCAGTTTAGCGTTTCCCGCCAAAACCTGAGCTTTCCCGACACGGACCGAAACGCCTTTCCCGGCGATTTCCTCATACCCCCCTATGATGCCGCCGTCAATCTCCTCTTTGCAGGCGTTCCTGATGGAAAGGGCTATGGGGTGGTTGGAATTGGATTCCGCGTGGGCAGCGTAGTAGAGCAGTTCTGCTTCCGTAAGGTCCCCGGCCGGAACAATCCTGGTTACGCTGAACACTCCCCGGGTCAGGGTTCCGGTCTTGTCAAACACCACGGTATCCACATTGGTAAGGGCTTCCAGGTAATTGCTCCCTTTCACCAGAATACCGTTTCTTGAAGCGCCGCCGATACCGCCAAAAAAGCTCAAGGGTATGGAAATGACCAAGGCGCAGGGGCAGGAGACCACGAGGAACACCAGTGCCCGGTTTATCCATTCGGCAAAAACCGCGCCGGGGATAAACAGCGGCGGAAAAACCGCCAGCGCGGCGGCAATGAACACCACCACCGGCGTATAGTACCGGGCGAAGCGGGTGATGAAATTTTCCGTGACGGATTTTTTGCTCCCCGCGTTTTGTACCAGGTCGAGGATCTTTGAGACCGTGGATTCCCCAAAGACCTTGCTCACCTCAATGGTGAGGAGGCCGCTCTTATTGATCGAACCGGAAAGAACCGCGCTGCCCTTCTCTACGTCCCGGGGGAGGGATTCGCCGGTGAGGGCCGAGGTGTCGAGAACGGAAACCCCGTCTACCACCACGCCGTCCAGGGGGATCTTTTCGCCGGGCTTCACCACAATAAGGGAACCGATGCTTACCGTTTCCGGGGATACCCGCTCAAGACCGGCGGCGGTTTTCAGGTTGGCGTAATCCGGCCGGATGTCCATGAGGGCGGATATGGATTTGCGGGAATGTCCCACGGCGTAGTTCTGAAAGGCTTCGCCAATCTGATAAAAGATCATCACCGTCGCGCCTTCGGGATATTCACCAATGGCAAAGGCCCCAATAGTGGCGATGCTCATCAAAAAATTCTCATCGAATATTTCACCCTTGGAAATATTCTTGACCGCCCTGATAAGTACCTCACCGCCAACCAGGAGAAAACTCACCAGAAAAATAATAAACCTGGTGAGAGGCGCCGGCGTTATAAGCGGAGCATAATCAAAAACCATCCCCGCGATAAAGAGAACCATCCCCAGGGTAAGGCTTAGGCGCCGGATCCATTTTGTTACCGGAACATCCTTTTTATCTTTCGCTGCTTCCCTGCCGGGAAAGGCAGCCATATCGTGCAATTCAATAGAAGGTTCAAGCCTTTTGATGATCTCGCCGGTACGGGTTATAATGTCGTCCCACAACCCGGCGTTTTGCGCTTCAATGACAAGTTTTTGTACGGAAAAATCAACCAGCGCCCGGTTTACCCCTTCCAGAGCGCCGATATGCTTCTCAATTTTTGCGGCGCATTTGGGACAGCAGAGATTGTGCAGAATATACTCCCGTTTTAATACCGCTTCCATGGTTCCTCCCTTGCGTTAAAAGTTAATATTGAACAGTTGATAACCTGTTCAACTATTTGGGTAAAAAAACACCTTCTCTCTTTACTCACACACATGGACTAAACCCTGATCAAAAATAGTTCCCACGTGTTCGTCCTCCAGGGAATAATAAATCACCTTTCCTTCCCGGCGGTATTTCACCAGCCGTGTCTGCCGGAGGGTTCTGAGCTGATGGGAAATGGCGGACTTACTCATGCCCAAAAGGGCCGCGATATCGCACACACACATTTCGGCCCGCAGGAGGGCGCAGAGGATTTTCACCCTGGTGGAATCACTGAAAACCTTAAACAGATCCGCCAGGTTCAGCAGCACCTCATCATCGGGCATTTTTTTCCTGACCTCGGCAACCACTTCCTCATGGATTACATTACAATCAAGGCTTTCAATGTCCAAAATACCCTTTTCCATAACAGCTCCCAAACAGTTGAACACATGAACATATGTATAATATATCCAGGTTCCTGGGGTATGTCAAGCGATATTTTTTATTTTAGCGCCTTTGTTCCACAGCCCGGTTAGGCCCCGGCAAAGCCCCGGCGGCCGTGGCCTACCACACGTGGTACACGTCGTGGACCGTCTGGCCCTGGAGGACCTTCCGTTCCCGGTCGATGTTCCAGCGCAGGTGTTCCCGGAGTTCTTCGGCGGCATCAAAGGAGAAGCCGAAGACCCGTTTGAGTTTATCCACCTTGACATGGGCAGGGCGGCGTTTTACTTCTCCTTCCGGGGGGATTACCCTGGCGGCGGTTCCGGGGACCAAGTCTATGCCCATCCGGGCAATATCCGCCCAGGACGTAAAGGACGCTCCTAGGGCGAGGAAGATTTCCTCATCCAGCTCACTTTCCACCAGTTTGAGGTAGACCTGGGCTATCTGGGCGGAAGAGATAAACTGGGTGCCGTCATATTCGGAAATTACCAGGGTTTCACCCTTGAGAATTGACCGGGCTATGTCCCGAAACCGGGTATCCGATTGGGACGCGCCTCCCTCATAGGCGGGATTTGAAAAGGTATAACCCGGCCGGATAATGTTACGCCGGATCTTAACCACGGCGCCCCGTACTCCCTGGCCGGTATAGTACTGCCGGAACCCGGTCAAGTATTTTTCCGTGGCCGCCTTGGTAGAACCGTACAGATCGTCGGGGGTACAGAAGGTAGTTTCATCGGCGCCGTCCTGATTCCTGCCGAACACCGCAGTGGAACTGGTGTAAATAAAATTTTTTACCCCGGCCTGCTCCGCCTTTTCCAGCAGAAAAACCGTAACCCGGGTGTCATGATCCAGCATCTCCACCGGGGTATTTCCCCAGCCCAGGGCAATATGGATCACCGCGTCACAGCCTCGCAAGGCCTTTCCCATGATCTCCAGATCCAGAATATTCCCCTTTACCGGGGTAAGATGTTTTTGTTTCCCAAATTGGGGGATACGCTCCGGGGTTCTGGTATACGCAACAAGTTCATGGCCCGCTTCCAAAAGGGTCTTGGTTACGTATTGACCGATATTTCCGGTTCCGCCGGTGATAAAAATTTTCATAGCGCAAAGTCTCCTTTGGTTTTGCTTCAAGATAGCCGTAAACCTTGTCTCAGGCCGGCGAATAATTTTCCAGGAGTTCAATATAACATTTAAGATCAGAGCGGGCATCCAGGTAGGCATATTCACCGCCGGCATTCCCGTATTTTCCCCGTTGTACACAGGGGAGGCCGAATCTTTCACAGGCCCGGATCTTGCCGTCCATCCCCTTTACCCCAAAGGCGATATGATGCAGCCCTTCCCCATGTTCGTTCAGGTAATCCTGCCATACGCTTTGAGCGCCGTTGGGCTGGATAAGTTCTATCTGAACCTGGGGGCCCACATCAAAAAACGCCATCAGGCAATTAGCGTCCGGGGCGGGCTTACCCTGGTATTGGGTTCCGGTAATTTCAAACTTTCCGCCGTCCACAACGGCAGGCGGAGGGACTCCTAAAAACTCCGCGAATTTAACCTTGGTTTTTTCCACATCCCGTACGATAAACGCCACCTGGGTGAGCAGCTTAGATTCAATAACCCCGTCCATCATGGACCTCCTTGTATATAACCCCGGCAAAACCCGGAGCGGTGTTTTATCCTTTAATCCCCGTGGTAGCGATCCCCTGCACAAAATATTTTTGGGCGACAAAAAACAAAAACAACAGGGGCAGCAACGTGAGCAGGGATACCGCCATAAGGAGGTTGATTTGCTGGGGCCCGTATTTGGAACTAAAAAACTGCAAACCGATGGCTATGGTGTACAGTTTTTCAGAATTGAGGTAGATGAGTTGGGTCATAAAATCGTTCCAGTTGTTAATCAAGGAAAAGACCAGGACCGTGATCAGCGCAGGACGGCAGAGGGGGATCATGATAAAAAGGAAAATCCGGAACGTATTGCAGCCGTCTATTTTGGCGGCTTCGTCCAGTTCCCGGGGTATGGTACGGAAAAACTGCCGGAGGAGGAAAATATAAAAAGCCCCCACCGCGAAATATTGCGGTACGAGAATTGGCAAAAACGTGTTGATCCATTTTAGCCTTGAAAATATCTGGTACACCGGTATCAGGGTAACCTGATTGGGCAGCATCATGGTACTTATCACCAGCACAAACAGGATGGGGTTCGCCTTGGAGCGGAACCGGGCGAAACCGTAGGCCACCAGGGCGGAGGATATCACCGTTCCCAGGGCTCCCACCAAGGCCACGAATATGGTGTTCCAGAGGTAACTCCCAAAGGGCAGCAGGGCCCAACCACTGGTAAAGCTGGTCAATACCGGTGGGCGGGGTATCCACCGGGGGGGAACCAGGTAAAGCTGTCCGGTGGGCTTAAAAGACGAAGACACCAGCCACGCAAAGGGCAGGATGAATATCAGCCCCATGATAAAAATCAAAATATAACCGGCCAGGGATGAAATAAGGTGATTTAGCTTTTTATTGTTCCTCACGATTCATTACCTCCGCTGTAATAAACCCACCGCTTGGAAGTTTTCATAATAAAAAGGGTCAGGACCAGGGTGGCCGCAAAGAGGATCCAGGCTATGGCGCTGCCGTAACCTGCCAGGTAGTACCGAAAGGCATTGTCAAAGAGGTATTGTACATACACATACATGCCCCGGTTTCTCCCCACATTGGCGTTGAGGTTAGCGAAGATGTAGGGCTGCATAAAGACCTGAAAGGCTCCGATGATACCGAGGATCAAATTAAAGAATATAGTCGGAGATATTTGGGGCAGCTTGATATTAAAGAGTTTTTTCACCGGCCCCGCCCCGTCCATATCGGCGCTTTCGTATAGTTCATTGGGAATATCCTGCAGGGCGGCGAGAAAGATCAGCATCTGCCCCCCCACGGCGTGGAGGCTCATGATCACAATGGCGGGGATACTCCATTTGGGGTCTGTAAGCCAGTTGGGACCTTTTATGCCGACAACCGACAGGAGGTAATTGATAAGGCCGTAATTTGCGTTGAAGATCCAGCTCCAAAGCAGTACCGTGGAAATGCCCGCCACCACGCTGGGCAAATAGAAAATAGTCCTGAATATACCGATTCCCCGGAGCTTCATATTCAAAAGAGAGGCGAGAAAAAAAGCGAGAAGAAGCTGCAAGGGAACCCCCAAAATAGAAAAATAAGCCGTATTAATAGCGGCGGACTTAAAAAGGGGATCGGTAAAAACATAGTAATAGTTTTCAAATCCGACAAAGTTACCCATTTTCCCAATGGTTGAATCCGTAAAAGACAAAAAAAGGGAATACAGCATGGGGAAAAAGATAAACGCGGAAAATCCGGCTATCCATGGACTGATATAGATAAAAAAGTTCATGGTTTCGTGTTTTTGTAAGGGTGATCTGTTTATTCCTCGCATACTATCGAATACCTCCATCACCAGACTAACAATTTCCGTAAAACAGAGAGGCCTTCCCAAAACTGAAGTTCTAGGAAAGCCCCTGTATTGAAGCCGCTAATTAATACCGAGACTGCGAAGGATGGGCCGGGCCCGGGCAGTTATTTCATTTATCCCGGCGGTAACATCCGCCGCCCCCTGTCCCTGCTTCAAGGTATCCCAATACTCGTTGATCGTATCGTTTACCTGGGCAAAGGGCCCGCCGGGGATGGAGAGGATCGCGTTGGGGATCGTATCAATAAAGACCCGCAGGGTTAACGGCGCCCCAAAATTATAGGCGGTGAAGATCGAGGCGGCGTCATGGGTGGGCGGAATCGCCGCGACGCTAGCCAGGGCCAGGGATTCGCTGTCCGTGGTTGCCCATTTAATAAAATCCCAGGCGGCGTCCTTGTTTTTGCTGCCCTCCCAGATGCCGTACCCTTCGACAATACTCCACACCGGGGTCAGGCCGCTTTCTTTCATGGTGGGCATCATGGCCAGGTCCCAGTCAAAGGAATCGCCGATATTCTGGACAAAGTTATAAATATCCCAGAGGTTGATGGGCATTAAGGCGGACCGGCCCCCAAAGAACCGCTGTTCCGCCAAAAGCCCGGAGGATTCTTCAAAGGTGGGCATAATCTTGTATTTGTACATCAGATCCGCGAAAAACTGCACCCCCTTGATGCTTTCCGGCGTGTCCAGGGCAAGCTGGGTAAAGTCCTTGTTGTAGTAACCGCCGCCATAGTAGAAGGGAAGGATCTGCTGCCATACCCAATGGTCGGTCAGGCCGTAGATTTTATTGGCGCCGCTTCCCTTGGTAACCGCTTGGGCGGCCTGAATAAGATCGTCCCAGGTCCAGGGTCCCTGGGGAATAGTGATCCCCTCGGCGGCAAAGATGTCCTTATTCACCGCCAGCGCAAAGGGACACAGCCCTATGGGCAGGCTTTCGAGTTTACCGTCGGGGAGGCGGAAACCGGAGAGGCTGCGGTCGTAATAGATGCTCAGATCCACGCCGTCCCGCTCAATAAAGGGCCGAAGATCCGCCAATTCCTTGTTGTACAAATGGAACCAGTCGTCACTGGTCTCAAACACATCGGGTCCATCCCCGGAAGCGAGCATGGTGGCAAGTTTCCGGTCATAATCCGGGGAAACTTCCAAATTTATCTTCACCTCCGGGTGAAGTTCCATATAGCGCCTGACCTGCTCTTCCCGGGCGAGTTTTTCCGCGGGGAAGCCCCAGGTAAATACGCTGATTTCTTTTCCCCCGCCGGAACTGCCGGTGGAGGCGGCGGTTCCGCCCGTATCCTTGCTGCAAGCGCCCAAAAGCAGCAATACCCCCACCAAGCTCAGGACCATGCAGGCCGTTACGTTTTTTTTCATCACGTTCCTCCATTAAAAAAGTATATGAGTTTATTCCAAAACTCAAGTTTTGGAATAACTCAATATGCGGATTGGCCGCATATTGACCTCTTAATGAACACGGTTTCAATTTTTGAAACCGTGTTCAATTTTTTATATTAAAACTCTTTTTAAGTTCTTTATTATAACCGCCCTCCTCCTAAAAGTCAAATAAAATTCCGTTTCCCCCTCCGCCCAAGAAAAGGGCCGGCGGCCTTCATACCGGGAGGCCTGGCGCCGAACAGGGCAGACAGGAATCGCGGATCACCAGTTTTCCCGGATAGGTCATGGCAAAGTGGTCTATGCGGGGGTTTTCGATGCGCTCCACCACCTTGGCAGTGAGGGTTTTCATCATTTCGTCAAAATCATAGCGCGTGGTAGTAAGAGGGGGATCGAAGTATTGGCTGACCAGAATATCATCGGAACCAATGATGGAAACATCCCCGGGGACCTTCAAGCCGCAGCGGCGCAGGACCTCCACCACCCCAAAGGCCATGATGTCATTGGCGCATACAATACAGCTGGGCATGGGCGGCTTGAGTTCCATGAAGCGGGAAAAAGCCTCCACCGCGTGGGTCCGGGTAAAGGCCCCGGCTTTAAGGATAAATTCGTCCCGAATCACAAGCCCGTTACGGTTCATCCCCTCCCTGAAGATACCGGCAATATCCTCCCCTGACTGGCGGACCATGTCGGCGCAGACAAACATGATATCCCGGTGGCCCAGACCGGCCGCGTAATCAACGGCTCTCTTAAAACCGCTGTAATCCATCCGGACCAGGACGCGGTTTCCCTCATGCTTCCCGGAAATACGCTGGTTGAAGATCCCCGTCACAAAACCCTGTTCTATCAGATTTTCAATCAGATCATAGGAATTGGGGAAACCTATAAACACTCCCCCGTCAATCCGGTTCTGCTTAAACATATCCACTATTTTTTTTTGTTCCGCCTTGCGGTCCGGATCAGAAACCTGATAAACCAGCACATAATACCCCGCAGCGATAGCGGTATGTATGATTCTTTCGGTCATAAAATTGATTTGGGTATCTTCCAGCCGGCTTTTGGGCCCCACATGATCCCCGACGGCGTGGAAAAGGCCGATGGTATAGGACCGTTTACCCGCCAGAATCCGGGCGGAAAAATTAGGGGAATAGGCGTGTTGTTCGATTACGTTAAGCACCCGTTCCCGGGTAGAAGGTTTTACAAAGGCATAGTTATTAATAACCCGGCTGACCGTTGCCCGGGAGACACCGGCGATTTGCGCGATTTTGGACGCGTCGATGTTTTTTGCCAAGAAACCGCCTCCCGGGATGGGGGACAAACCCCCCTGCATAAATGAGCCTCCGTGGAGCTTGTCCGCGGAGGCTCATCCCTCACTTATAGTACCCACAATAGCGCCACCCATCATAGTCAATGTCAATATCACTGAGCGTACTACCATTAAATTGAAACTTTTGATAGTTTCTCTGAATAAGCTCGGAAGAACTTGCCTTCATTAAGGGCGTCCCAAAAGGCGTCCCAAAAGGCGTCCCGGAAACAGGGGGAGGGTCCACAATGATATTTGCTACCGGTGAAGGAGCGCTCAGGTCGCCGCCAATAATAATCACCAGAGGAGGATAATATTCACAAGTCAAAAACACGTCTTCATCTATCCTCGCCGGCCCGCTCATCGTGAAGCCGCTATAACCATAACTATTATCACTGCGGCATAATACACCATAACCGCCGCTGCCATTCCCCGTTATCGTCCCTCCGGACATGATAAAAGCCCCATCAAGGACACACACACCATTGCCGCCTCCTGAGGAGGCCGTATTGGCCTCTCCGCCTTCCCCGCCTATGGTCCCGCCGTACATATAAAAATAAAAACCCCCATAGTACGATGCATTGATAAATACCCCGCCGCCGGACTCGGCCCCCAAGGCATTATTTCCCCTTATGGCCCCATCGTAAAGGTTGAAGATTCCCCAGTCGACAAGAATACCAACCCCGCCGCCGCTGGATCCGGCCATCGCGCGGTTGTATTGTATGGTCCCCCCGAACATATTAAAAGACATATTGTATTTACCATCTATATCCAGCACACCTATGACCAGCACCCCGCCGCCGCTGTTCTTATCCTCCGCCCGGTTGTATTGTATGGTCCCCCCAAACATATTAAAGGACATATCATACGGACCACCTATGACCAGCACCCCGCCGCCGCTGGATTCCTCCAATACGCGATTCGATTGTATGGTCCCGTCAACCATCGTGAAAGTCCCTCCACTCAGGAGCAGTACCCCGCCGCCGCCGTTCACCCCGGATGCTGTATTACCGGCTATGATCCCGCCGTTCATAAACAAGGTTCCGTAGGTATCGACAAGCACCCCGCCGCCCCGCTGGGCCGCCATCCCGGTGATTTCCGCCCCGGGGTTCAGGACCAATTCTCCGCCGTTAACCCATACCCCGCCGGCATCAGCGGTGGTTTCATTGTCCGTAAGGATTACTCCGTCCCCCAGGACCAGCTTTCCCCCGCGCCGTACCATAATCAAGGGGGCATCGTTGCCTTGTATACCCGACAGGGTGATGTTCCGCAGGGTCAGGGTAACCCCGCTCCCCACCGTCAGGAGCGTCCCTTGGCCCCCAATAGTCAACTCCTGACCGTGACCATTGATAATTACCTTGGCAGGACTATTATCCCCCGCCACCAGGATGACGCTGTTCGGGTCAACCGGTTCAGTATCCCCGGGCAGATCGATGGTCAGGCCGTTGTCGGCTTTCTTTGCCCGCATCAGGGCGAGGGCGCTGCTTTCCCGCTCAACCGGTCCGAAAGAGGTAATGACCGAGTAGGTAGCGGAG
Source organism: Spirochaetaceae bacterium (assembly GCA_031282145.1). Taxonomy (GTDB): domain Bacteria; phylum Spirochaetota; class Spirochaetia; order Treponematales; family Breznakiellaceae; genus JAIRMO01. The sequence goes on from JAITEG010000024.1 coordinate 14,864, forward strand.
GCGGCCGGTGGAAAGGTAATCCTGACCGTAGCGCCCCCCGCTGGGTTGGTTACGGCCCCGGGAGCGTCCTCATGACTAAAGGCGTTTTGCCCTATCCCGGCAAAGGTATACCCCGGCGCGGCCTGTAAGGTAAGCACCGCCGTATAAACCGTGCCGTATTGAAAGGTACTGGGGGGTGCGGGCGTCCAGCTTACGGTTCCGGTATACTGGGTCCCGGTAATACCCGTAACCGGGTTTTCTCCACTTATGGGCCGGGGTATACG
>JAITEG010000037.1 GCA_031282145.1 Spirochaetaceae bacterium
CGTTTGAATTCCGCCCGGGCCACGGTCCTGATGATCCGTCCGGTGAGTTCGCGGTCCCAGCCCTGTTTGACGATTTCAGCGCTGTCCAGGTTGTCGAACAGGTATAGCCGGAGGATCGCGTCCAGTTCCTCGTAGGGGGGGAGGCTGTCCTCGTCCTTTTGGTTGGGCCGAAGCTCCGCCGAAGGGGGTTTGGCGATGATGGCCTCGGGGATGATGGGCCTTTCCCCCCGGGCGTTGATCCGCCGGCAGAGGGCAAAAACTTCGGTTTTAAAGAGGTCCCCGATAGGGGCCAGGGCGCCGGCCATATCCCCGTAGAGGGTACAGTACCCCATGGCGAGTTCGCTTTTGTTCCCGGTAGTCAGGAGCATGGAGCCGAATTTGTTGGAATAGGCCATGAGCAGGGTACCCCGGATCCGGGCCTGAAGGTTTTCTTCCGCCAGGTCAAAGGGCCGGTTTTCAAAAACCTCCTCAAGGCTGGACAAAAAACTCGTAAAAACCGGCTCTATGGGCAGGATGTGGAGACGGATCCCCAGGTTGTCCGCCAGATCCGCCGCGTCATCCCGGGAACCCGGGGAGGAAAACCGGGAAGGCATACTGAAACACACCACCTGGTCCTTGCCCACGGCCTTTACCGCGAGGTAAGCCACCAGGGCCGAATCAATTCCCCCGGAAAGTCCCAGGTGGGCCCGGGAAAACCCGCACTTTTTCATATAATCCCGGATACCCAACACCAGGGCGTCTTCCAGGACATCCAGTTCTTCCCCGGTAAGAAAAGTCCCATAAAGGGGCGCGGCGGCGGAGAGGGCGGCGGGAATGGGGGCGGGAGCAGTAGAATCCCAGGTAAGGAGTTCCTCCTCAAAGGCCCGGGCATTTTCCCGCAGGGAACAACTCTCCCCGGAACCGGCGGGATCCGGGGCCACGATAAAGGACCGGCCGTCAAAAATGATGGAATCGTTGGCGCCTACGGCGTTAATGTATACGAGGGGGATATTTCCCCGGCGGCTTATCCGTTCCGCCAGGGTCCGGCGGACCTTGAGTTTCCCCGCCACATAGGGGGATGCCGAGGGCACGCAGAGGAGACTTATTCCCTGGTCCAGAAGCTGCCGCACCGGGTCCTTCATATAGGCGGTTCCGGGGGTTTCGGTTTCCCGCCACACGTCTTCGCAGATCGCCACCCCTATCCGTTCTCCCTTCCACTCAAAAACCGACCACTTCCGGGCGCTCTCAAAGTTCCGGGCCTCGTCAAATACATCATAGGTGGGGAGCAGGGTTTTAACCTGTTCAAAAACCAGGCGGCCCCCCAGGATGATACCGTACATATTCACCAGGGCCTTCCCCACGGAATCGGGATTTCTGCCCACATACCCCACCCCCACGGCAAGGTCCGGGGGAAGCTGCCGCTGGAGGATCCGCAGGGTCCTGATGTTCATCTCCACAAAATAATCCTGATCCAAAAGATCCATGGGGGGATACCCGGAGATCGCCAATTCAGGAAAAAGCGCCAAATCCGCCCGTTCCCCCTCCGCCCGTTTGGAGAAATCCAGGATCTTCTCCCGGTTTCCGGAAAAATCCCCGATGGTAGAATTAATCTGAGCTATGGAAATACGCATATCAAAATCAGCCTATCATATTAGGCTGAAAGGTACCAGGCTAAAGTGCCAAGCGCTGAATTGACGGATCCCGGAAAACAGTATATAACAGGGAGGGCGAAGACCCAGAAGGGGAGTGTATGTTTTTAGTACGGGCCATTATGATAGGCGACGTGGTAGGCGATCCGGGACTGGAAGTTCTGGAGGCAAAACTCCCCGGCCTTATCCGGGAGTATGGGGCGGACTTTGTGGTGGTAAACGGGGAGAATTCCGCGGAGGGTTTCGGCATGACCGAGCTTACCCTGAAGCGGATCCTGGCCGCCGGGGCGGATGTGGTCAGTTCCGGGAATCATGTCTGGGAAAAACGGGAATTCTGGCCCCTCCTAACCGGGGAACCGCGGATGCTGCGTCCGGCAAACTACCCCGCCTGCGCCCCGGGCCGCGGTTGGGTTACGGTTAAAAAAGAAAAGGAAAATGCCCCCGGTTCCCCGATTTCCTGGCTGGTGATAAACCTTCAGGGCCGGGAATTCATGCCGGTTGTGGATTGTCCCTTTAAAGCCTTTGATGCCATTGCGGGGGAGCAGAAAAATACGGCCGGCCCTGATTCGCTTCCCCCGGAGGGGGGGGCAGGGGACAGCCCTGATACGGCGAAACCGCTCCTGCTGGTGGATTTCCATGCCGAATCCACCCGGGAAAAAGAAACCCTGGCCTTTTATCTTGATGGCAGGGCCAGCCTGGTCGTGGGAACCCACACCCATGTCCAAACCGCGGACGAACGGATCCTGCCCCAGGGCACCGCCTATATCACCGACCTGGGCATGACCGGCGCCGGAAACGGGATTATTGGGATGGACACCCAGATCTGCCTTAACCGGGCAAAAACCCAAGTCGCCTACCGGATGGAATGCGCCAAGGGTGACGGCATAATCCAGGGCGTTATCGCGGAGATCAATCCGGAAACGGGGAAAGCGGTTTCCATTAAACGGATCAACCAATGAGGGCCTTTGCTTCGCAGTCCTGTTTAGAGCTTGTCCTGAGTCAAAAGGGGGATCAGAACTTTTCCAGTCTTGTCCGTTTCCGCCAACAGTTCCATTCCGGGCGCTGTTTCCGTCCCCGGGAGAACGCCGGTCTGGTACCGGATTGCCAGCACGGGAGGCTGATAAGCCAGCAATTTTTTCCACCATCTTTTCTCAAAACGGAGTTCCGCGGAGAGGATCCGATCCCGGGGAATAAAAATAGTTTTCTCCCGGGGAGGCTCACTGCCGGTGGTTACCCTGGACAGAGCCTGGAGCCACCCTTCATGGGGAAAGTGATGAAACCGGAAACCGCCGTCGGTGGCGATGAGGAGTCCCCAGAGGGGATAGGAATAATCGGGCCACCCTGAAAGGTACTTCCCTAAAACATAGGCCAGGACCTTTTCTCCATACCGTTTTTCATAATCCGCCCAGAATTCCATACGGGATTGTTCTGTTTTTTTCGCCATATCGTATCCCCAATTATCTGTATTAAATCACAAATATATACTAGTATCAACTCATGATCACTTTGGACGTTTCCAAACATTGGGTTATCCTCCTTCCCTTCCAGGTTAAGGCGGCGCGGACCATGGGGGAAGAGTTGTCCCGGTGTATCCACCTGCTCCGAAAAACCGGAAATCCCGTTGCGGATGCCCCCCCGGTGACGGATGCCCTGGGTCCCGCGCCGGAAGATACCGTCCCCGTGGTGATGCTGCGCTGCGAAGAGGGCGGGAGGGAAAAAAACGGTTTTGTTTGGCGGGCCGGTCAGGACCGGATTGAAATATTTGGTGATTCAGACCGGGGACTTTGTAACGGGGTATACGATTTTCTTACCGTTCTGGGTTTCAGTTGGCCAAAACCCGGCAGGGAAGAAGCGCCCCGGGGGGACAGGGATCAACCCTGGTTGTTTCCCCTGGGGGAAAGCTGGGGCCATGCCCCATCCCAGGCGATCCCGGCTCACCGGCGTATGCTTCTTCCGGGGAACCGGAAAACCCAGGACACCCTCCTTTCCCTCATCCCCTGGGCCGCCAGAAACCGGATCGATGCCCTGGTGATCCCCCCGGAACCGGGCCGCATTTTTTTCTCAAAAAAAAGCAATAATTCCGGAATCCCTGGGGAACTATTCCGTTCCCTGGCCGATCAATACGCCCTGTCCTGGGAAGTGGGGGGCTGGGCGCTTTCTTCCCTGGTACCCCGGCGGTATTTTCTTTTTCACCGGGATTTTTTCCGTATGGAAGGGGGAAAACGGGTTAAGGAGTTCAATTTTTGCCCTACCAATCCCGAAACCATAAGGCTTCTGCAGGGGGAAGCGGAAAATTTTTTCCGGTCCCACCCGGACATCCGGGTATTTCACCTGTGGCCTGACCAGGGCAGCGAAAAAAAATGGTGCGCCTGTCCTAGCTGCCGGGCTTTTACCCCGGTGGAACAGAACCGTATCGCGGTAAACGCCGCCGCCGACGTACTGTGGAAGATAAACCCCCAGGCGCGGCTATCCTATTACGAAGATTCCGATGAACCGGGAACCATAGCGGTCCGGCCCAATATGTTTCCCTGCCCTGGTATTATCCCAGCGCCGGATTAAGGTCTTCGGTGGGTTGGCGGCCGCCGGTAGTTTCATCCAGATCCAAAATAACCGTGTCCATCTTGCGCCGCAGGGTCGCCGACAGATCCGGGTCCGCCAAGGCTCCCGCCATTTTCCGCAAATAATCCAGAGTCCCCGGCAGATCCAGGGTTTTCCCGCCGGAAACCGCCTTTGACACCGGTTTTTTTCCGGATTCCGGGGCAAGTTCCCATTCCCGGATCTCCTTAAGGAGGCCGCTATGCCCTTCCAGAACCGCGATAAGGTATTCCATACTGAGCCGGGCATCACTCAGTAAAAAGTATTCCTTGGCTTTTGGGGGCAGCGCCTCGGTCATGTTCTTTAAATACAACACGAGCGCCAGGGCGGTTTTAGAAGAGATGGAAAGCTCCTTTTTTGGGGGAGCTTCCTCCGAAAGAACCGCCCCAGGGGTCTCCTTTGCCTCACTCCCGGCCGGGAGATTTTCAATAAAAAGGAAGTCTGGTTCTTCGTCCCACAAGAAGACCGTTTCGGTATTATCCGGGAGCTTGGCCGCCAGTTCCAGGTTGGCCGCCGCCTTGGCATATTGAGAATCGGCCGCCAGGGCTTGCCGGAAATTTTGAATCGCCTCCCCGGTTCTGCCCTGATTGGCCAGGAGCACCCCCATATTATTCAGGACCGCCGGTTGTGCGGGATGGACCTCCAGGGTCCGGGTAAAAGTCTCCAGGGCCTTGGGGAGAAGCCCCAATTTAAACTGAGATATTCCCAGCCGGTTATAGGCCGGCACATACCCAGCGTCCAATTCCGCCACCTTGGCATAGGCCATGGACGCGGCTTTGAAGTACCCCAACCGTTCATAAACCGTACCAACATTGTAATACAATTCGGTTTCAGTGGGAGCCACCTCAATAGTATCCAGCAGCGTCCCCAAGGCATCCTGGAGTTTATCCCGTCGGCCATAGATCACCGCGAGGTTATTCAGGGCCGCTATATTCTGAGCGGCCACCGTCAGGGCGATGAAATCTTCCTCCGCCTCGGGTAGTTTATCCAGTTTGGCCCGGATGGTTCCCCGGAGGAACCGGACCTCCCGTTCATCCGGAACCTTATCGAGGTATTTGGTAAGCAGCTCCTCGGCTTCCGCAAAATTACCGGCCCGGACGGCGTTTTGGGCCTGGGTACAAACCTCATCACAAGCACTCATTCCATCATCCTTAGGGGCCGTGCGGATACTTCCCGGGAAAAGGGTCCGGGTAAATCAACCTCTGATCGGCTATAAGCGGCCACTGTAAAAAAGTATAAGCTACCATTCCGTAATCCATCAAGACGGATAGCGGTACGTTTTCCCACATTGATAGGGGACGGTCCCAGAATGGCGGCGTCTCCAAAATATTCACCCGCTGAATCACCGTAATAAACCAAATATCCCCCCAGCTCCGGGTCGGGATTCGCCCTCCAGGAAAGATCCACCGCTCCATCCCGGGCAATGGCACTTACCAGGGCTGGCGGCAGGGGAGGTTCATTGGGTTTGTAGCGGATCCGTATTTCATCCAGGTAAGGGGTGGTTTCCCCGTCTCCGCTGGGGTAAAACACCGCGGCGAGTTGGATGAACCGCCCCCGGAGGACTTCGGGAAGCTCCCCGTTCGGCCTAATGGGCAGCCACTCAGATTCATCATTGGTCCAACGGTAGGGATTATCCCCGGCCCGGATAAAAAGAAGCAGGGAGGAACTATCGGGAAAAAGAAAATTTCCCGTCCCGGTATATTCGTGGTGAATCCGTCCGCCAGAACCAAAGGCCCCGCCCTCGAAAAATCTGCCCCCCAGGGCCTCGACTTTGAGGATATCGACATTGCGCCCGCCCAGGTCAAGGGGACGGGTTTCGACACGGCCCCCTTCCCGGGGGTAACGGTTCAGGGGAGGAGTTTCTATATACCGGGTATAGGTCCTAAATTCATCCATAATTCCCGTATAATGTCCGCCCAGTACCAGCTGTCCTTCCCGGCCTATGATGGGGTGGTATACTTCTCCCCCTTCCCTGCCTGAGGAAGTGGCATATACGGTCCCCTCAAGCTTTCCGTTCACCAGGTATTCCACGATTCCCGTATCCGAATCAAAACGGATAAGGTGGTGGCTCCAGGTCTGGGGAACCAGGGGAGCAATGGAACTGAGGGAAAAGACCGGGTGGAGGGTATCACCGGGATTGGAAAAAAAGTCCGTAAAGGTCCAATGGAGCCGGTTTTTTATAAACATACCCTGGATACGCTGATACGCGGTATCCCCCGACGCGGTTTGCCGAACACCGGTCCAGGAAAAGATCTGTTCTCCAGGATCCGCGTTAAAAGGGTAAAGCCAGAATTCTATACTAAAATCCTTAACCGGATTTCCGGGGGATAACAGGGTGCCCGGTTTCCGGGGAAAAATCGTCACCCCCGATTCCCCTTCCCCGGAAAAGTGGATCGCCCCGGCTCCTTCTTTGACCCATCGCCGGTCTGCCACCCGCAGGGACGGCGCGGCGTTTACCTGGTAATTTCCGGTACGGTCGCTAAACAATTCGGGGCTGCCCTCATCAAAGGAAATAATCATATCCGGGAGGGAAGAAGCCTCGGGTACGGACCCGGCCTCGCTCCTGCTCCTTCCCGGGATCAGGGCCAATACCGGATTGGGCCGTATCCGCTCTACTTCGGTTACCCGGATTCGTTTTTCCACCGCGCTCCAGCCCGAACCAGCCCCTAATACCAGGGTTTTCTCCCCCAGTCCGTACATAACGCCGGAACTCATAAAGCCGGCCATAACCAGGCCCCAAAAAAACGCCCGTTTTCCCAACCCGCTCCGGAGTATTCGGAAGACCATAAACCACCCTCCCCCCATTAAACCTATAATACTTTATCGGTATGCGGCAGGTGGTACTTGAATCTTCAGCCGACCATGGCGGCGCTCGCGCCCCGTTATGACCGGGCTAAAATCCACTGGTAGGGTCGAGGTGTTTCTCAAAAAGCCAGCGGCGGATCCCCGGGTTCTCAAAACTTGCCCGGTGGCTCAGATGTGCCGCGGGGACTATGGAATCCCGGATAAATTCGGCATAGATTATGGATGCCCCCATGGCCTCTGCCCGGGCGATGACTTCTTCCGCCTGTTTTTTTGCGGCCTCTCCCCGGAGGGCCCCGTCCCAGGCCTTGTCACCGGCGGCGCGGCATAAGCGTACCCCCAGCCGTTCCAGCTGTTCCATCATGCGGGGCATATTGTTCCGGATGATGTCCCATTCATCGCCTTCGGCCAGGGTAAAAAACAGAGGCTTGTTTTTTATTTTTTCCAGCATGGAATCGGAAAAAACCGCCGCCGATGAGAAGGAAACCGCCGCGGCAAATACCTCGGGCCGTTCAACCAGGGCAGCCAGAACCCCTCCTCCCCCCATGGAATGACCGGCGGCATAGATCCTCCGGCGGTCTATGCGATATGCCGGAACAACGGCGTCAACCAGGGCGTTAATCGCCGCTCTGAGACTCTTGGAGGGCCAGGTTACCGGGGAGTCTCCTTCCGGGTCTTTTATATAGGTGTACCATCCGTATTCCTCGAAGAGTCCTCTGTCCCGTTCCAGGGTTACGGGACATTGGGGGATCATCAAAAAACAGGGATCTTCGGTCCGGACCTCGGGGCGCAGATATTCCAGGGCCTGCCGGTAGGCGCTTACCGGGCTTCGGTTGTCATAACCCGATTCCCCCGCGCCATGGAGGAAAAAAACCAGGGGGAGGGGATCTTGTTCCGGAGTTCCGGTTTCATAGCCGGGGGGTACAAAGAGATTGTAGGCGATGGTGACGCCCGTTTGGGGATCTTTATAAACGGACCGGATCATATCGTCAACGATCTCAATATACTGATCGTCGTTCACCCGGTTAAAGGGCGCAATCTTTCTGCCGTCGGCGCGGAATACCGTGTTGATCTGCCGCAGGGGTACTACCAGGGGCAGCTCCATTGACCAGGGGCCCCCGGAAGGACTGTACTTATAATTTCCGAACAGCTCCCGGTGTTCATTTGCATCGGGTCCGGTATTAACGAGGAGTTCCAAAAAAAGGTAGTGGCCCTTCCGTGCCGTTTCCCGTCTTTTCCCCGTATCGTTGACATAGGTCCGAATAACCCGGCGGCCGGGCACCTGAAAATCCGCGGGCTTGAACAGGCCCCCTTCAATCCCCGCGGAGTAGCCCACCCGCAGGGCGGAACATACCAGGCCGTCTTCCAGCACTTCCCCGATGGCGGTAATATGTTCCGGCCATATAAACGCCGTCCCATCGCGAAAATCCGGGGTCCCCAGGTACCGGAAATGGATAGCGTCAAGTCCGGTTTTTTCCCCGGATGGATCAGGCTTTTTCAAATTTCGCCCCTCCCTGAGGCTGTTTCAAAACTGAATCTAAGGCAGCTGTTCCGAAAACTGAAGCTTTGGCATAGTCGCAACTACAACTATCCGAATCTTGAAACGGGCCCATTCTCATATTCGTTTGAATTTCTGTAAGGCGTGGCGTCTGGGTCCCGCCGGGGCGGTGTGAGGATCAGGCAGCCCTGAATCGGCGATATAGAGGTTCCCCTCCCGGTCAAGATTGGCCCCGTGGGCGGAAAAAAGGTTTCCCGCCTGCCAGGGATCTTCCCCGCCGAACCTGGTCACCTCGCGGCCGTTGGTGTCAAAAACCACCACCCGGGACCAGGGCATATTTTCATAGAGTTCATACATCACATTGTCATTGTAGGCCAGGTGACCCAGTTCCGCTACGTAAACCCGGTCATCCCGCACACAGATACCATCGGGCCGGTTTATGCCGTTCCAGATGTCGAGGACCCTGCCTTCAAGGTCAAAGATCTGAATCCGGTTGTTTTCCCGGTCCGCCACATATACCCGGTTGTTTTTATCCACCCCGATACCGTGGGGAAGCCGGAATTGTCCCGGCTCACCTCCGGGTTCACCCCAGGACGCCAGGAGTTTACCCTCCGCCGAAAAACGGTGTACCCGGGAATTCCCGTACCCATCGCTTACCAAAATCTCCCCCCGGGGGGAGACGGTTACCTTGGAAGGGGCGTAAAAAGGCGGCGCCCCCCGCTTGATGGTTTTGTAGTTTCCCTGTTCCGCCCCCGTGTCCGAGGGGACCCCCCGGTTTCCAATCCGGAAAAGGATTTCACCTTCGGGAGTGAATTTGGTAAGCAGGTGCCAGTCCGAATCTACGATATAAACATAGTCCTCTTCGTCGATATAAATCCCGTGGGCGCAGCCGATGAGGCCCTCGGGCCAGCGCTTGATGAGTCTGCCCTTCCGGTCAAAGATCGTGACGGGGTAGGGGATGCTGACGGCAAAAATGCGTCCCTGGGAATCCACCGCGGCATCCCCGCAGCCGCCGATGTACACTTCAAAATCAATTGGCTCATGGACAAATTGCATGTTGGGTTTCCTTTAAGCCCTGGGAAACCAGGTTCCCAGGGCGGTAACTTCCGGATGTTTTGGCTGTTCCAAAACTTCAGTTTCTGGAACCAATTTTCTTATTTGGACCGCTTCCAGGCGTCAAGCTGCTTTTGCAGTTCCGCGATAAGGATATCACTGCCCGCGCCCTTGAGTTTTGCGAGGAATTCCGGCAGCACCCGGTCAGGATCCACCGCGCCGGTATCCAGGGCAAGTTCGTATTCCTTTACTACCGCGCTTACTCCGGCAATTTCGGTCTGTACCGGGATAGGGTTAAACACAAACCCTAATGCGGGGGAGGGTTTCGCGCTGGCATTGATCTTGATGGTTTCATCCCAATCAGTGACGCTTTGCCCTTCCTTAAAATAGGCGAGGAATTGGTTGCCATACATCCAGTCCGCATTGGGAGTGTAGCCGGAGTTGGGGATGGGACGAATAAAGTCTTTGTCTATCCATGTATAGTGTTTCCCCTCAATACCGTTGATGATGAGGTTGTACAGGTATTTGTCGGAGTTCATAAGGTTGATAAACTGGATGGCCTTATCCGGATGTTTGGAAGTCCGGCTTATGGCGGTCATGGTACCGGTGATACCGCTGGTGGTCTGGATAGGGGTAGAAAGGGCGAAACTCTTGATGGGCCTTCCGCCGTTACTGATGGTGTCCTGGACATCCTGGCCGGGTTTCATCGTGCCGGGGAATCCTACGGGAAGCCTTCCCGCCTTTGAGTCGGCGCTGATGTCCGTAACCGTGGCCGCGTCGGGCCGGATATATCCCTTTTGGTTCCACTGCCGCATTAAGCGGTAGTGTTCCTGCACCTGGGGCAATTCAAATTGGTTGACAACTTTAAGGCTGTTATCGGTAAAGAGAATGACCCCGGGGATATGCCGGCCGATAAGCTCATCGTAACCCATGTAATAGGTGAGGAAATCCAGGATGCCGTCGGTATGGGCCGAAAGGGGGTACCAGGTGGGGTTGTCCCTTTTAATGGCCGCCAGGAGGGGCTCAAGGTCCGCAACCTTTTTTACATTGGTGGGATTAAAGTTGTATTTTTCCAGATAGGCAACCTCCGCCGCCCAGCCGTTTGACCGGGCCCAGATCTGCTGATTTGGTACGGCCATGATCTTTCCGTTTACCTTGGTGGCTTCCCATCCGTTGGCGGGTATATCGGTTTTAAGCTGGGGCGTATACCGGTCAATAAGATCGTCCAATTCCAGAAAAGCATTTTTGCTCACATTACCGTAGAAGTCCCCTGACCAGTCGGCGGTGTAACAGAGGTCAAACTCCTCCTGACTGGCGATAACCATTTGTAATTTTTGATTATAGTTGCCAAAATCGGTTTCAATGATCTTGAGGGTACAGCCGATTTTATCTACCAGGTATTTGTTGACTTCCACCAGAACCGCCGGAAGGTCTACCTGGGCGCCTCGTCCGCCCACATAATAAACCAATTCGATTGGTGCGCTGCCTGAGGCTTTGGCCCGGTCGCCGCCCCCGCCGGCAAAAACCGACAGGCAGATCAGCAACAATACCGGCCAAACAAGGATTGTTTTTTTCGTCATAGTAATGCTCCTTCTCCAAAATATATGGTTCCGTATAATACGGATAATCCCAATGTAAATTGCGTCATTCCTTTATGGCGCCCATAGTAAGACCCCGGACAAAATACTTTTGAAAGAAGGGAAAGATAAACAACATGGGGCCCGCCGCGAGGACACACAGGGCCATCCGGGCGGTTTCTCCGGGAAGATCCCCCAAGTCGATGGTGATGCTCCTCGTCTGCATGGAAGTGGCCAAAAACTGAATGGTGTTCATAATCCGGTAGAGGTAAAACTGGAGCGAGATAAGCCGGGGGTTGTCAATGTAGAGGAGGGAAAGCCACCAGTCGTTCCAATAGGTAAAAGCGCAGAAGAGACCCACCGTCGCAAAGGCGGGTTTGGAGATAGGCACGATGATCTTAAAGAAGATAATGCCTTCCATGGCGCCGTCTATTTTCGCCGCCTCGATCAGGGAGACGGGCATTTCGCTGAAAAAACCTTTCATCAAAAATACATGCCAGGGAATGATGATATAGGGCAGAATCAGGGCCAGGATGGTATCTTTTAAATGATAATACCGGCTGACCATGATGTAGGTGGGCACCATACCCCCGCTGAAAAGCAGGGTAAAAAGAACAAGAAATGAAAAAAACCGGTGAAGGGGAAAATCCCGCCGGGCTATTACATAGGCCAGCATACTGGTACAGAGGAGGCTCGCCAGGCTCCCCACCAGGGTGACGGTGATGGTAATTTGGTAAGAGTAGAACAACTGTTTCGGACTCTGAAAGATGTATTTATATGCCTGAAAAGAAAAATCCTGGGGCAGGAGGGAATAACCGCGAAGGTTGATTCCCGCTTCGGTTGAGAGGGACGCGGCTACGATGAGGAGGAGGGGAACCACACAGGCAAGGGAGAGCAGGATAAATATGCCGTTAATTACCAGTGTTTTTGCCATGCGGTGGTTTTTATCCCCAATCACGTTCCGCCTCTCCTTAAAAAATCGCGCTTTCCCGGTTTATCCGCCGGACAATAAGATTACTGCACAGTACCGCGGCAAAACCCATCACCGACTGGTAGAGTCCCGCGGCGGAAGCCATGCCAATGTCCCCGGTTAAACGCAGGGCCCGGTACACATAGGTATCAATCACGTCGGTGGTTGAATAGATGGGGCCTGAATCCCGGGTAAGAAAATAAAACATGCCAAAATCGGAGTAGAATATTTTTCCGATCTGGAGTATTGCCAGGAGGGTGATCACGGGAACCAAAAAAGGAATGGATATCCGAAAGGTGATCTGGAGGGCGTTCGCCCCGTCAATGGCGGCGGCCTCAAACTGGGTGGCGTCTATTCCCATAAGGGCGGTATAAAAGAGCAGGGTCATATACCCCACATTTTTCCAGATATAGGAAGCGCTTAAAATAAAGGGCCAATACTTGGGGGTAGCGTAAATATTGGGGAGTTCAATCCCGATCTGTTTTAACCCGTTTGGCAGCAGACCCGAAACAGGATTCTGCAGGGCGTATAGTACATAACTGGCCACAACCCAGGATATAAAATAGGGGATGAACATCGCGGTCTGGTATATTTTGACTTTTTTTCTGGAAAGGCTAAAGAGGAGTAATGCCAGGGTTACCGCCAGGATCAACGTAAACACAATAAAGGACAGGTTAAGCCCCAGGGTGTTCCGGGTAACCCGGACGGCGTCCTGGGACTTAAAGAAAAATTCAAAATTCTTAAATCCTACCCAGTCGCTGCCCCAGATGCCCTTGGCGTAGTTCAAGCGCTTAAAGGGAATAATAAGGCCGAATAAGGGGGCATAATAAAAGGCAAGCAGAAAGATCAGGCCCGGGAGTCCCAATACCAAAAGTCCCCAATTCATTCTTTTCTTTTGTGTTCCGCTTTTCACGATCCGCCCGGCCCTGTAACCTATGATGATAAGAAATGGTAAAACGGGTTTAGGGAACCGTCTACTGTAAATTCAGCATATTTAACTATAACTTTGACATATTACCGGGGTTTGACTTCCATTTTGCAGTGATTTCTGTTAAATTTACACTACTCAAACAAGGAAGCGGTATGAGGTTTGCCTTCAAACACCTCTGGGCCAGGGGATTTTATTATAAGCGGATAATCCTTTTTATGCTGATCTTTGCATATATCCTGTTTATACCCTTTTCTATTATTTCCTATGGGATTGCCCAGAAAAACATAAATAACAGCATAACCTTTTCCAATAACATCGTGCTTTCCCAGATAAATTACAGCTATGGATATATGAGTGATATGATCGCCAATATCTGCCTTGAGGTGTATTTGAACAACTACACCCAGCAATTTCTGTATAGTCAGGATGTAGTATACAAGGACATCATCACCTATATGCGGAATTTAACCGAAACCACGGTTACCACCAATCCTTCAATAGATTCCATTGTTCTTTACAATGCCAAAAAGAATGAGTGGATTTCCACTAAAAACACCGATCCCCCGCCGGGGCAGGACCTGAGAGATTTTATTGATACCCAGCAGTTTATTCCCCGGCTGCAGCCAATACTGCGGCAGATAACCCGCTACCAGGGAAACTTTGAGATCCAAAGCTATATGTTTTCCTATTTTATGTATGAATTTTCCGATCCCATCAACGGCAATGACAGTTTTATTACGGTGAATCAAAACGCCTCATGGTTTATAGAAAATCTCGCCTCTATCCGGCAAATCGGAAATTATATCAACTCTATATACCTCGTCAATGATTCGGGGATCATTTACCGTAATTCCATTGATATCCGCCAGGACGCCGAGCAGGTTCTTATTGATGATTTTACCGAACACCACAATCAGGCTACTAACGGAACCTATCAACAGCGGTATGGAAACAAACGCTACCTCCTGTCCTTTATCCGCCTGGGAGGGCAGAAAAATTATCTTATCACCATCAGAAACTACGATGAGGTCTTTCGGGATCTCATCAATCTGCGGCGGGACTATCTCCTCTGCGGTTCTGTTTTTCTTGTGGTGATTGTGCTTTTGCTGATCCCCTTTTCCCGCAGGATATATTCCCCGGTCAGGACTTTTGTGGAGTTTATTTCTAAAACCGATCCCGTTTCTTCCGCCCGCTTTCCCGGGGGTCTCAATCCCTCCGTCAATATTGAGAATGAATTTGAGTACCTCAGGAATATCTACCGGAACGCCGGTGAGTTAAACAAAAAACTGCTCCTCCAATCCGCGTCATACGAGCCCATATTTGAACAGTACCAGCTGTTGAGTTTGGTAAACAACGACACGGAAGAAAATTACGAACAGTTCAAAAAGGCCCTGCCTGATCACTGGCTCACGAAAAATCATGCCGGTACGCTCTGGGTGCTGCTTTTTAAGATAGACCGCTTCGAGGAGAGCCGGTATAAATTTGAAAAAAGCGATCTCCATTTGCTGGCCTCATCGATCCGCAATATCATAGACGATTCCTTTGATCCCCATTATGAGGTTGCCGTATTTTCCGAGGAGCCTGACAGCCTGGGGGTTTTTGTCCGTACTGCGGGTTCCGTGGAAGCGGTACAAGCCCGGAACGAGGAAAACGAAGTTCTGCTCCCCGCCGTCAATACCTGCCGGAACGCGGTCAAGCAGAACCTCAATTTTACCGTTTCCGTGTCCTTAAGCGGCGCGGCGGAAGATGTGTTATCCCTGGGAAAACTGTACCGCGACGCAAAGGGTTATTTGCGCTACCGTTTTGTTTTTGGCGAAGGGGCGGTGATAAACGAAAAACAATGCCGCCTTAACCTTGAAAATCAGGAACTCCATTATCCCGTTGAGCTGGATGAAAAACTGATGGCCGCTATTAAAGAAAAAAACATATCCCAGGGGATGATAGTTCTGGAGGATATTAAGAACGCCCTTTCGGGTTTTCAGTATACGAACATCGTCACCTGCATGATGGAACTGGTGAACAACGTCATCAGGATCACCCGGCAAATGGAGCCGGCGGCGGCGGGAATAAAGGAATCGGATCATCTGTACAAAAATGTTATCAACGCCGAATTTATGGACGATTTTTTCCGGGAACTGCGGCGTTATATCCGTTTGGTTTTGGGCGGTACGGAACCGGCCGCGGAAACCCGGAACACCAAAAACATTAATTCCATTCTTGACTTTGTCCAGAATAATTATGACAATCCGAATCTTTCATCCCAAATGATCGGTGAATACCTGGGGATGTCAAACCGGTATGTTATGTACAAATTTATGGAAAGTACCGGCAAGTCCCTCAACGATTATATTGTTGAGGTCAGAATGCGCAAGGCCGCCAATTTATTACGGAATACCAATTTGCCTATCAGTAAAATCGCCGCCCAGATCGGTATGGGAAACGATAGTTATTTTTACCGGCTTTTCAAAAAAATGTACCACTATACGCCCCGGGAATTTTCGCAAAAATTCCGTGAAGGGTAGGCGTCCATAATCCTTTCGTCAGGAAAAGGCAACGCTGTCGGAACCAGGCGTAAATTATAAGTATATGAGGCTGTTCCAAAACTTCAGTTTTGGAACAAGCTCATACGCTATCCCACCATTGCGCTTACGGCCCTGGGGGGCGGGAAAATTCCCCCAGGGGCTAAAGCCCACTGGTGGTGGACTTTAGCGGGTGAGGCGGGCGATGAGGTCCATCACCTGCTGGCCGGCCTGGGCGCTGGAGAGCTTGCCGTAGGCCACATTCTGGGCAATCAGGAAGAAACTGCTGTTCCATTCGGTATCCCCCGGCATATTGGGGTCCCTGGCCTGGGCGTGGGCGCCGGCCACATCCAGGTACGCGGCGATCTTCTGGGCGGCCGGAGTAGTGGCCACAATGGCCCGGCCCTCGGAGTTGACCGGCGTACCGGGATCCGCCCCCATGATCTTCCATACCGAAGCGTCGTTCACCCGGTAGCTGATGAACTTCGCCGCCGCTTCCGCGTTCTTTGAGTTCTTACTGATCGCCATCATCTGGCTCATCTGGCCCCACAGAGCCTTGCTTGAGGCGGCATTGGGGAACTCGACGAGGTCAAGCTCATCCTGGATGGCATTCTGGTAATTCAAGAGCTGGTTCGACCAGATGACGCAGGCCGCGACCTTCCCGGCTATGAGGGAAGAGGAGGACTCGTTGGCTTCCGAATAATCCGCCGCGGTCTCGGCCGGGGGAATAAAACCGGCGCTCCGGTAATCCGCCCACAGGTCGAAGTATTTCTGGGCTTCCGTTGCCGTGAGGCGGGTCTGACTGCCGTCCCACATAGAGGTTCCGTTCTGCCGGCACCAATAGCCGAAGAAGAAGGACTGGTCCGCGTTGGCGCTGTTGTCCGCCAGGGGGTACACGCCGGCGGGCAGTTTCGCCTTTACCGCGCTGAGCCACGAGCGGAATTCGGTCCAGCTCATGGAGACCTGGGGCAGGGGCGCTCCTGCCCGTTGCAACAGGGCCTTGTTGTAGAGCAGCGCCGGCATATTGGCCGCCAGAGGCAGGGCGTAGAGCACCCCGTTCACCGATCCCGCGCTGATTGCCGCGGGGTCCACCTTGGAAGTGTCGATGATCCCGCTTTTCACGAATGCGTCCAGGGGAAGGAGGACCGACCCTACATCGTCTCCCACCTGCAAATTCGAGAAGTCCCCGCCCAGTTGGATGATGTCCGCGGCGTTGCCGCCGGCGAACTGGGTCTTGAACTTGTTGAAATGATCCCCGGTTCCCGGAGCAGGCTCCGCGGCAACGATGATCCCGGTGTTCTCGGTGAACTGGTCAATGGCGAGCTGGGTATTCTTGATGCGGGCCTCACCGCCCCAAAAAGACCAGCGTACCGCCGACTGACCGGACCCCGCTCCCCTGGACTGGGAAGCGCCGCCGGCAAAGACCATTGCGCCTGACAGCACAAGCGCAGCCAAAACAAACATACCTTTTTTCATGTTTACCTCCTAAAATATCCTCAAGGGTAATGACCCACCGGGTCCACCCGGTGGGTCTCACCCTTTGATACCCGTAGTAGCTACTCCCTGGACAAAATACTTCTGCAGCGAAAAGAACAGTACAAAGCAGGGAATCAGAGACAAAACCGACATAGCGAACATGGACCCCCAGGAGGAGACCCCTGAAGTATCCAGAAAGAGCCGTAAGCCCATAGGCACGGTGTATTTGTCCGGTGAATTGAGATAGAGCATCTGGTTGAAGAAGTCATCCCAGGTCCACAGGAAGGTAAAGAGCACGGTGGTAATAAGGGCAGGTACGCTCAAAGGTACGATGATGCGCAGGTAAATACCGAACTTTCCGCATCCGTCAATCCGGGCGGATTCGTCCATATCCTTGGGCAGGCTGCGGATGAACTGAACCAGGAGAAACACAAAGAAAGCGTCCGTGGCAAAGAGCTTGGGGACGATAAAGGGCAGGAAGGTATCGATCCAGCCAAAGGAACGGAAGATGATGTACCGCGGAATGGTGGTTACGTGTCCCGGCAGCATCATGGTCAGGATCATCACGGCGAACCAGAAATTCCTCCCCTTAAAACGCAGCCGGGCAAAAGCGTAAGCGGTGAGGGAACAGAAGACGGCGTTTGCCGCGACGCAGAAGCCGCAAATGATAAAGGAATTGACGAAGAAGGTACTGAAGGGAACGATGCCGATGCCCCCCCAGCCATTGCGGTAGTTCTGCCAGGTCCAGGTCTTGGGCAAGAGACCGGGATCGCTAAAGATCTGGGATCCTTCTTTAAACGAAGCCATAATGAGCCAGATCACCGGATAGAGCATCGCGAAGCCCAGCGCAATAATGATAAGATTGGAAATACCGGATCTGAGGATCCACCCCCGGTTCCTGTTCATTCGCCGCCTCCGTAACTTACCAGGGAAGCAGATCCCCTAAAGGTCAGAGCCGTCAAGGCCGCGATGATGAGGAGCAGTACCCAGGCCATAGCCGCGGCGTAGCCCATCTGGGAATGGGCAAAGCCCCGCAAATACAGGTACAGGCTGTAGAACATGGTGGAGTCCACCGGACCGCCGCTGCCCCCGGAGATGATATATGCCTGGGTAAAAGACTGGAAGGCGCTTATCATCTGCATTACCAGATTAAAGAAAATAATCGGGGAAAGGCTGGGCAGGGTGATGAAAAGAAACTGCCTGACCTTGCCCGCGCCGTCCACACTGGCGGCTTCGTAGTATTCCTGGGGTATCTGCTTGAGCCCGGCAAGGAAGATGATCATGGGAGAACCAAACTGCCACACCGCAAGGAGTATCAAGGTGTAGATGGCAAAGACGGGACTTGAGATCCAGGAGGGTGGGTTTATCGCGCCGCCGCTCAACATCCTGATGAGGGTATTGATAGCGCCGTCCCCGGCAAAGAGCCGGCGCCACAGCACCGCAATGGCCACCGACCCCCCGAGGAGGGTGGGGATGTAGTAGATGGTCCGGTAGAAGGGAATGAGGCGGAGCTTCTGGTTCATCAACATAGCCACGGCCAAGGCAAAGGCCAGTTTCAGGGGCACGGAAATAAACACAAAACGCAGGGTGACGAAAAGGGAATTGAGAAAGCGCTCGTCCCGGGGATACTCGGCGCTGCCCACGAACATGACGAAGAGGTTCCGCAGCCCTATCCATTTGGGGGGCCGTAGGATCGTGTACTCGGTGAACGAGAGATAGAGCGAATAGATCATGGGGTACAGGGTAAGCACAAAAAAACCCGCCAGCCACGGCGCAAGGAACAGGTACGAAGACACCTGCTCTTTGATGAGGATTCCCTTTCTGGTATTCATACTTCCTCCTTAGGGTAATAGGGTATTGCCGGGCAATAAGATGTTGCCTAAGGCAATACCTTGAGCATACCCTCCGCCTGGACGTTAAAGCTTGGGGGGAAGCCCCGGGTATCCGTAGCCATCATCCCGAGGGCAAGGAGCAGGCCCCCGTTCCCGGGCAGGTACAGGGGCAGCTCATCGCTGCCTGACTGCTTGTTATGCCCGTTGGGAAGGTACGTGTTCTTGGGACTGTCCCGCAGCAAGATATCCAGGGCGTCCTCAAGCCGCCCCAGACGGTACGCGGTCATCGCCATCATGGGGAAATCCCAGCCCCACAGGGATTCCCAATCCCATACTTCAAGGACCTTATCCAGCGTAGCGGACATGCGGGGGGGATCGACTTTCTCGCTCGCGAGCACCCCGTACATGGCGAGCATGGCAGGGTGGTCCGTGTAAAAGGGGAAGGTCCTAAACGTGTCCGGACAATTCTCCGCCGCAAGGTAGAGGCCGTCTTTTTGCGGCGGCAAGGCGAGCCTTTCCGCGGTCTCCCCAAAACAGGGCCCTTCCCCCAGCCGGGCAAGCCACCCGTCCACCTGCTTCAAGGCCCAGCGGAAATACTCAAGCTCATAAGGGGCGTTCAGTATAGTCTTCGGATCGTGGCGTTCCTGGGCGGGGATATAGGGCGCGGCGAGGACGGCGCGGCCGCCCTCCCAATGGATAAAGCTTTCCATAAATTGCGCGGTCTCCAGGACGACGTCCCGGTATTCCCGCAGGAACGCCTCCTCCGGCGCCGCGCGGTAGCAGAGTTCCGCCAGCATGATCGGATGGGGCTGCTGCCACAGTAACAGGACCGCAATGGACGAAGGTGCATTGAAGCCCCGGGGGTCGCACATCTTGGGCCAGCGCGCGCCCGTATAGCCCTGGGATGCGGCAATGCAGCGGGCAACAGGCAGTATCCTCCGGTAAAAGGCAAGGCTCTTTTTAAGCAGCGCCGCCCGGCCCCAGAGGGCAAAGTGCGCGGAGTGCCAGAAGTGCATCTCCAGGTGGAACTTGCCGTACCAGCTGTTGCAGGAGAGGCCGGTCTCCGCGGGGGGGAAGATCCCCCGGTTTTGAATGGCCATGAGGTACTGGGAAAGAACCAGCCGCCTTTCCAGTTCCCCGGCGCGGCGGTCGGTGGAAGCCGACAAATCAAGGGCGCCCCCGGCCGTCCAATAGCCTTCCCAGAAGGCCCGGCAGGTTTCTTCGGCCTGGCTAAAGGAGGGGAGTTCTTGTTCAGGCCCTCCTTTGATAAAGTCCTCCGGGGTATCCAGCACGGGTATGCGCATGGGTTCAAAGCAAAAGGCCAGAGCCAGGGTGCCGGTCCTGCCGGTCCCGGCGTCTATGGTAAAGGTATGATCGGGAAGGGAAGCGGTCCCGGGAAGGCCGTCCAGGGATATGCCGCCGGCCCGCACCCGGAGGCGGTACCTGACGCCGTCCATCACCCGCTCAAAGGTGAGCTCGCCGCCGCGGCTGTGGAGCGCCGTACTATGCCCTGGGGAATGGGTAAAATCCGCGCCCGACTTGGTATGGCTGCCGTAGGGAAAGCGCAGGGAAACCCGGAGTTTCCCCGCGGCGATAAGCGGCGAGACAACCCGCACATACAGGGTATCTTCCCAAGGGTGGACAAAAGTTTCGGCACGTACCGGCTGAGAAGCCACGGTCCATCGTGAAGAAAGGCGCCCGGTCCACAGATCCAGGGTCTGCTCGCACGCCGTACAGGCGGCAAGACTCAAAGGCGCGTTGTCCAGGGTGAAACCGATAATCCCCAGGTGGAATTTATGGGGGTTCTGCCGCAGGGAACGGAAAAGTTCCTCCTGCCCGCTTGGATCCACGGGGTAGCCCACGGTTCTGCCAAAGGTATCAAAGGGGGTAAGGCGAAGCGCGGAAGCATCCGCCGGGGCATCCGGGTAGCTATGCCAGCCCCATTCGGCCATGGTACACAGGGGAAAGCTGTCGTCCGCGGCGTTATAGGCATCAAAAAAGGTCTGCAAACCGGTGAAGTCTGCGGTAAAACAAAAGGTCCCGTTCCCCACGGAAAGGGGGGCGCCGCGGGTAATGGCCGTGTACCGGGGATTATGCCGGCTTACCAGGGCATGCCTGTCGATAACCATACCCCCCTTACCCCGCCCGGAAAGGGCCGCCGGCCCCGTTCCTGAGGGTCTTAGCACACATATGATCAAAAAGCGCACGGGCATCCCGCAAGGACAAGGTCTGTACCGCGAGGTCCTGGGAAAAAACCCGAAAGGCCTTTTCCCGGTCCTGCTCAAACACCGCTTCGATGATCCCTTCCTGGGCTAAGACGTGGTGCGTCACCAGGGCCCGAAGATCCACGGGCAGCTCCCCGGCCGCCAGGGGCTCGATCCGGTCCCGCAGGAAGACCGCGTTGGTTTCAACCACCGCGTCCCGGGGCATATCCGGCATCTGTCCCTGATTGGGGAGGTTCACGTTGCTGATGAGCGTCCCCTGGCCCATGAGGGCCTTCACGATGGCCAGGCCCTCTTCCCCGGAAACCGCGGCTTTCATGGTCGCCCTTCCTTCCCGGTAGACTTTTGCCCGCTCTTTCAAGGCGTTTTGGTTCGCGATACGCCAGGACACCGGCGTGAGGGCGTATCCCCAGGCTTCCACCTGTTCCGGGTTTGCCAGGTACCAGGCATGGGGGCAGAACTCCGCCAGGTGCCGGTCTCCCGCCGCGGCAATGAGCCCGTAGCGCCGGAAGAGATCCATCTTGACCCGTTCGGCGCTGGAAAAGAAGCGGCGCCGGGCTGCTTCTTCAGGATCCTCCGCACCGGCGCCGCCCGTGGCAAAGGTGGTGGCGGGGGGCGCGTCCCGAAAGCCCTCCTCAGCGTAGCGCGCCGCGAATTGTTTATAGTAGGGAAAGATGTCGAGGTCCTTCCAGGAGGCCCTATCAATCCAGGTGAAATGGTTGATCCCCAAGACACGGGTATGTATCTCCTCCCGTGCAATGCTGCCCTCCGGAGCGCAGCCCGCGAGCTCCAGGACCGTGGCGAGCAGTTTTTGGGTGTTGAACACTTCATGGCAGCACCCGGCAGCTTTAATCCGGGGGAATTCCTTGTACAAGGTCCGGGTCGAGATACTCATGGGGTTGGTATAGTTAATCACCCAGGCATCCGGGGCACAGTGCTCAACGGCCCGGGCGATGACCCGGAACTGGGGAATGGTCCTGAGGGCCCGAATAAGACCACCGGCCCCGACGCTGTCCCCCACGGACTGGTAGATACCATAGGCTTCGGGGGCATGTACATCCACGGCCATGTCTTCAAAATCCCCGGGAAGTATGGAGACAAAGACCACATCACTGCCGCTCAAGGCGTCTTCCAGGGAGGCCTTAGCGTGAAAGGTCCACTGTCCGCGCTTGTGCCGACTAACAAGCGCGTTACCGATGACGGCATTGGTTTCCGCGTCTTCCGGGGAGATATCGTAGAGTTCGATACGGCCCGCAATCTCCTGTTCAAAGACCAAATCCTGCATTAAAACCCAGGCCCAATTACGAGAACCCCCGCCAATGTAGCATAGTTTTATCGGTTTCAATGCCGCCTCTTAGATGATCAGGTTTTCTTTCACCATCCGGTAAGACCCGATCATGATAGCACCGGCGGCGCGTTTTTACAAGAAGGCCGAAATTCGAATATTCGCCGGGGTAAGGAACGAAGCAAAGGGGTCTCCGCCCCAACAGGCCCAGACAGACCGCTCCCCGGCTGCCGGACGCCCCGGACCCCCCGGCGCGCCTCATGGGGCCTCAATCATTTAATACGCTGCCGCGTACCTTCCGGGACGCTCTTTTTTTGTTTTACCCTTTTTTATATAGTTAAAGAAGCGATATGAAAACAAAGGGGTCCTCTGAAAACGATATTTCCCTCAAAGGTGCGGTCCGTGATGTTCAGGCCGCGCGGGCAGCGGCTCAGGCCGCGCGGGCGGCGGCTCAGGCCGCGCCTTTGGAACCGGGGGTGTATATCATGCGGGACGGGG
This sequence comes from Spirochaetaceae bacterium, assembly GCA_031282145.1. Taxonomy (GTDB): domain Bacteria; phylum Spirochaetota; class Spirochaetia; order Treponematales; family Breznakiellaceae; genus JAIRMO01. The sequence continues at coordinate 22,887 of JAITEG010000037.1, forward strand.
AAAACCGGATCATCTATGTGGGAAAGGCCCGGGTCCTGCGGAACCGGCTGGCCTCGTACTTTTCCGGTGAAAAGGATATTAAAACCGCGACCCTCATGGGCCATGTCAGGGCCATAGAAACGATCATCACCGCCAACGAGTACGAGGCCTTGCTTCTGGAAAACACCCTGATCAAACAGCACGGCCCCAAGTACAACATCAACCTCAAGGACGGCAAAACATACCCGGTGATCCGGATCACCGCGGAGGATTTTCCCCGGATTTTCAGGACCCGTCACATTCTGGAGGACGGTTCCCGTTACTTTGGGCCCTTTCCCAATGTGAGCGCGGTGGATACCATGCTGGAACTTATCGATAAACTGTTCCCCCTGCGGAAATGCGGTTCTTCCCGCAACAGCAGACACGGCCCCTTCCGCAAGCGGGACGCTCCCTGCATGTATTACCACATCGGCCGCTGCGCCGCCCCCTGCTGCGGCAGGATCGATGTGGAAACCTACGGCCGTCATGTGGAACGGGTCAGGAAACTCCTCGCCGGGGAAACCGGCTCCCTCATCATGGAGCTTACCGAAGCGATGCACCGGGCCGCGGGGGAACAGCGCTTTGAGCGGGCTATCCAGCTCAGGGACGCCATTACCGCCATCGGGGAGCTTTCGGCGGAGAACGCCGTGGTGGACTTTGATCCCGAGGGCAGGGATTATATCGCCTGGGCCACCGAGGGGGTTTTTACCACCTTTACGGTCTTCTCCATGCGGGGGGGCAAGATGACCGGGCGGGAACTGTTCCGAACCCGCTCCGCCGCCGAGGAGGGGGAATCCCTGGAGACCTTTATTGCGGCCTACTATGTTCCGGATCGCCCCCCACCGGCCCGGATTTACCTGGCCGGGGGGGATCGGGATTTTTCCGGCCTTGACCGCTGGTTTACCGGGCAGTTCGGCTATACGCCGGAATTGTACTCCCCTGGGGAAAATAGCCCCGGGGAAAACATCCCGGGGGAGAACATTCCCGGAGATGTTTTCCCCATGGATGCCGGCGTCCGCCGCCATCGGGCCGTACTGGCCATGGCCCGGCAAAACGCCCTGGAAGACCTCCGGCAGCGGCTCAAGGAACGGGGGGCAGGTCCCGCCCTGGACGAGCTTGCCCAGGCCCTGGGACTCAAGACCCGCCCTGAGCGGATCGAGGGCTTTGACATTGCCCAGTTAGACGGCAAACACCCGGTGGCTTCCCTGATTTCCTTTCAAAACGGAATCCCGGACCGGAAAAATTACCGGCACTTCAAGCTCCGTACCGTGGTGGGGGTGGTAGACGATTTTGCCGCCATGCGGGAAGCGGTTCAGCGCCGGTACAGCCGGCTTATCCGGGAAGGAAAGGAACTGCCCGACCTGGTCCTTATCGACGGGGGCATAGGCCAGGTAAACGCCGCCAAAGGGGTCTTCGACGAGTTGGGCATGGACAGCGATGTGGTGGGCCTGGCCAAGCGGGACGAGGAATTATGGCTCCCCCATGCCCGGCAGCCCATACGGCTTTCAAAACGCTCCGAAGCCCTCAAGGTGCTTCAGTTTGTCCGGGACGAAACCCACCGTTTTGCCACCTCCCTTAACCAGCGGCTCCGGTCCAAGGACCTTTTTTTCCCCATACTGGAATCCGTGGAGGGCATAGGCCCCAAACGGGCCGCCGCCATTATGAAGGCATACCAAAACCTCCCCGCCATAGCCGCCGCCCCGGCGGAAGACCTGGCGGAACAATGCGGGATAAGTCTGGCCGCGGCCAAAGCGGTCCGGGCGGCGGCGAAGCTGGCCCTGGAGGATCAGGAAGCGGCCCGGAGACGCCTGGCCCGGGGAAAAATCGCCGGCCCCTACGGCGAAACCACCGGTTCCGCCGGCGATTCCTTGGCCGCCGAAGCCGCCGAACCGGAGCCGGACTATTGCAAATAGTAGTCAGCAGTTAGCAAATAGCAGGTAACAAAGGAAGAGAAGACCTCTTCCTTTGCTCCTTGTTACTTGTTCCCTGTTACTTGCCTTACCGCTTCTCCGTAACCTTTTCTTTTTCCTTTATGATCTTTGCTTCCAGTTTATCGATAAGTTTATCGATTGCCGGATTAAGATCAAAGTCATTTTCCTTTAAGTGAACTGAAACACCCCAGCGGAAGTTAACCGTAGCTTCGGCGGCAAAGTCCTTATCCTTGGTAAGGGTAATTTTAAGGTCGATGATCATGTTTTCCGCGTTATGAATCCGGCCTATCTTTCGCTCCAGATATTCTCTGGTCTCCTCATGCAAGGTAAAATGGACAGCTTTGACTTCAAAATGCATAGTAACCTCCTCATATAATCATGTATTTCCGGTTCACCGGCCATAGGATGAACCCAAATCCAATTCACTTCGGTACTTTGAAACCGTACGCCGGGCAATGGAGATTCCCCGCTTGGACAGAAGATCCGCTATTTCTTGATCCGAAAAACGCCGGGACTCCTTGGTTATCAGTTCTTTGATCGTTTCTTTTACTCCCTCCTTTGAATACCGGGACCCCCCGGATCCGGATCCGCTTATGGAATTGGTGAAAAAATAACGGAGTTCAAAAATACCCCATTCGGTTTGCAGGTACTTACCATTGGCGGTGCGGGAAACCGTGGTTTCGTGGATTGACAGCTCCTGGGCTATATCCTTTAGGGTAAGGGGAATGATATGTTTGGGACCGTAGGTGAAAAAGGCCCGTTGAAATTCCACAATCGCCCGGGTTACCCGGAGGAGGGTATGGTTCCGCAGATTTATCGATTGAATGAACCAGCGGGCCTCTTTGATATTTTCCCGGGCAAAATCCCGAACCGGTTTTTCCCCCTGTCTTTTATCGGAAATTTTCATAAAAAAGGGATTTATCCCCAGGACCGGAATTTCCTCGTCATTGAGTATGATGACGAATTCCCCCTCTTTCCGTAAAACCTGTATGTCGGGGATCACGTAGCGGGTGTCTTCGGTGGCAAACTGCCGGCCCGGGAAGGGGGACAACTCCCGGATCCGGCCAAAGATGGCGCGGACTTCCTCTTCGGTCCGGTCTGTTTTTTTGGCAACCTCCGCGAATTTGCCCTTTTCCAGGAGTTCCAGGCAGTCCAATACCTCCTCTATCCCCTCGGGGGCATCGGGCAAAAGGGCGGCCTGTACCCGGAGGGACTCAAGATAATCCCGCGTACAGGTTCCGGGGGGGTCCAGGCTTTGGATCAGCGTTAACACCCGCCGAATCTGCCGGGGGTCATGATCTTTTAGGAGGACCGCCACCGGTTCCTTATGAAAACCGTCTTTGTCCAGATTTTGGATGAGGAGTTCCCCGATTTGGCGGGATTTTTCATCAATGGGCTGGAGGCGGAGCTGCCAAAGCAGATGTTCCTGGAGGGTTTCGGACCGGGACAGGGCGCCCTCGATGAATTTATGCTGTTCCGCCGTGGCTTCGTCCCCTCCCCGGCGGACATACCCCGAATCGGAGGTAACTTCAAAATAATCATCCTCCTCCTTCCGGGGAATATCGGCGTCCAAAGAAACTGTGGATTTGTCTTCCAGGATCTCTAAAGCGGGGTTCCGATCAATTTCTTCCTCTATTTTTCCCCGCAGTTCCATCACCGGCATCTCCATCAGTTTGATAGACTGATAAACCTGGGGATTCATTTTGAGATTCTGGTCCAGGAAGAATACGGCCCGCTGTAGCTGCACGGATAAACACCTCAGTAATAAACTATTATTCCACTAAAGCCCTTTGTCAAGAATATTATAGGGTACTTGCGCCTTGAATGGCCTTATTCGGACCTTATTCAATAGGCTAAAGAGACGGACTGAGCCCCGCTACGTCCCATTCAGGGGGGAGTTTTACCGGCATACCCTTGGAATCGACAAAAGCCCAGGTAACCTTTGCTTCAACGATGAGTTCATCCCCCCGCGTTATCTCCTGGGCTATGACCCCGCTGACCGCCCCCTTTTTGACGGACCAGGAACGGATGGTTAATACGTCATCGGCTATGGCGGATTTTTTATAATCAATTTCAACCCGGGCAACATACACCCCGTAACCGGCCTTAATCATGGCAGGATAATCAAAGTTTATATCTTTAAGGAATTCATACCGGGCAACTTCCAGATAATTGAGGTAAACCGCGTTATTAACATGACCATAACTGTCACATTCATAGGTTCTGACCGTTAAGGAACATTCACTTGTCATGATAATTATGGTATAATAACAAAAAAGTATTTTCAAGGTGAGCTTGTTGATAACCCGGTTGGTATGAACCTTCGGTTCGACGGAACAGGCCGCCTGGGGAGAGGAGTTTTTATGTTTCGATATTGTCCATCCTGCGCGTCCGGGAATATACGGTTTGAGCGGAACCGGGTGTTCCGTTGTCCCGACTGCGGATTTACCTATTACCATAATACCGCCGCGGCTACGGGTTGTATTATTTCGGTGGATAAAACCATTATGCTCCTGGTACGGGCCAAGGAACCGGGCCGGGGTAAATTGGATCTTCCCGGAGGCTTTGTGGACCCCGGCGAAGGGGCCCTGGAGGGCCTGCGCCGGGAGTGCCGGGAGGAAATAGGGTGGGAGCCCTCAGGGGATTTTGTCCTTTTTGCCTCTTTCCCCAATACCTATCCCTACAAAAACATCATCTACAATACCTGCGATCTTTTTTTCACCATCCGGGCGCCGGGATTAAAGCGGGAGGATCTGCGGCCGGAACCCCGGGAGATAGCGGACATCCGTTTTATAGAGCCCGGCCTCGTTGATCCGGAGGAAATGGCTTTTGAATCCACCCGCCGGGCCTTGAGGGCCTTTTTAGATTATGAGCCAGTTCCAAAATCCGGTTAGGCGCCCGCTTATGACAAAAAATCAGCGGTATGATATGGTACTTATACGAGGAGAATTTATATGGCCCATTGTGTTGTAGCCGAGGCTGAGGCTATATTGGATAAGGAATTCCCGGTTTTGGATAAGGGATTTATCCGGCTGGTGGATTATTTAGGGGGGGATGCCCGGATCGTGCAAGCCGCCCGGGTTTCCTATGGGGAGGGGACCAAAAGCTACCGAGAAGACGCGGGGCTCATTGATTACCTATTGCGGCACCGCCATACCAGCCCCTTTGAGCAGGTGGTGTTGACCTTTCATATTAAACTCCCCATATTTGTGGCCCGTCAGTGGGTCCGCCACCGTACCGCCCGGATGAACGAAATATCCGGCCGCTATTCGGTGATGAAGGATGATTTTTACGTACCCGCCCCGGGGGATATCGCCTATCAGAGCGGGGACAACAAACAGGGCCGTTCCGACGCAAGGCCGGACCCCGCCGCCGTCGAATCCATCCGGGCCGCCCTTGCGGCGGGACAAAAACAGGCCTATGGGGACTATACGGACCTTATCGGCAAAAACCTGGCCCGGGAACTGGCCCGGATCAACCTGCCCCTTTCGCTGTACACCGAAATATACTGGCAGATCGACCTGCATAACCTCTTCCACTTTTTGGAACTCAGACTGGAAGCCCACGCCCAAAAGGAGATCCGCCTCTACGCCGGGGTCCTTTTAGACATAACCCGAAAGGTGGCCCCCCGCTGCTGCGAGTCCTTTGAGCGGCATATCCTGGGAGGAGCGGCCTTTTCCCGGGATGAGTTGGCCGAACTCCGCCGCCGCCTCTCTATCGCGGACGGACAAAGCGCCCTCCCCGCCCTCCAGGGAAAAGCCCTGGAACGGTTCGAGGAAAAGCTCCGTGAGGGGAAACAGCTTTAGCGGCCTGATTGGTCATGAGCCGGCAACGGCCCCGTGCCCAGGGCGGCCGTTTTCCTGAAAGCCCGAAAAGAGCTATATTTACAGAAGGAGTCCGATAATGGAAACAACCCAAGAGAACGGCGGCAGAGAGACCTTTGAGACGGTTTGGGCGGCACTAGAGGCCACGAGGGTCCTGGTTGAAGAAAACCTCCAGAGCATTAGAGAGATGAGGGAAAGCCAGAAGGAAAACGAACGCCAGATGAGGGAAAGCCGGCAGGCAACCGAACGCCAGATGAAGGCAACCGACAAGCGGATCGGCGAATTGGGCAACCGGTTCGGCGAAATGGTTGAATACATGATAATCCCCAATCTGCTCACGCAATTTGAGGAACTGGGCTTTACCTTTACCAAGGCCAATCGTACCGAAATCAAGGACAAGGCGCACGATATTTTTGCGGAGATCGACGTCCTGCTTGAAAACGGCGACAAGGTGATGGCCGTCGAGATTAAATCCAAACCAGACATTGACGATATAAAAGGCCACCTGGAACGCATGGAAAAGCTGCGCCGGTACGCGGATTTACACGAGGATAAGCGGGCTTATCTGGGCGCTATGGCGGGGGTGGTTTTTGGCGAGAGTGAAAAGACCTATGCCCTGAAAAATGGATTTTATGTGATAGAGCCTTCCGGGGATACCTTTGCCATTACCAAACCGGAGGGTAAATACCGCCCCCGGGAATGGTGACGGTCGTCCCTATTTATAGGTAACCACACGGTCCGGGGCCTTCCTGCTTGAGGCGCTGCTTATCGCGTCAACACCCGGGGGCAGGCGTCCGATCCGTACCAGCGCCACGGCGCTGTAGCCGCCGGGAAACCCCAAGTCCCCCTTAAGCCGGGTGTTTATCGTATCCATGGGGCCGGTGTAGATTCGGGAACCCAAACCCAGGGCTTGGGCGGCCAGGTATATGCTTTGGGTCGCCAAGGCGCAGTCCAGAATTTCAGCCCCATTGGTTTTTCCGTCCCCGGATGCGGAAATGATGATGAGGATATTGCCCTCGCTCATATTCGGAACTATTTGGTTTAAAAGGGTCCGGTTCCGCACCACCGTAAAATGCCAGGGCTGGCGGTTGCGGGCGCTGGGGGAACGTACCCCCGCGGCAAGGATGGTATCCAACTCCGCCTTGGTGATCTCCCCGGCGGCAAAATTCCCGGCCGCGTAGTGGTTGATGATAGTCTCCGCTCCCGCAAGTTCCTGGGCGCCCAGCTGGGAGCTTCCCCGTCCAAAACCGGGCATACAGGCCAGCAACAACAGGGTAATAATACCGAACACTTGTTTTTTCATTGGGTTTTTCCCTCCTTTCCGCATCTCCCCTCAATGGTGCGTCTATAACCTGATTCTGTCAAGGTGATAATTGGCAAAAAAGAAATGCAGGGGTATAATGAACCCATACTAAGAGGCCATTAAGGCTATGGCGAGGAGATGTATATGTACCGGCCGGTAGGAATATATTACGCGTATTGGGTCCATGAGTGGGATGTTGACTTTTTGCCCTTTATTGATAAGGTAAAGCGGCTGGGTTTTGATCTCCTGGAACTTCACGCGGCGATTTTAGCGGAAAGGGACCGCGCTTACCGGCTCAAAATAAAAGAAGCGGCCGAAAAAGAAGGCGTCGCCCTTTCTTATGGCATGGGATTAGACAAAAACTACGATCTGTCTTCCCTTGATGAAACCATACGCCTTCGGGGTGTGGAATTTATGAAGAAGATCATCCGCAGTATCGGTGAAATGGGGGGTGGTACTATCGGCGGGACCGTACACAGTTACTGGCCCGCGGTTTTTCCGGAAAACATGGAGCGTAAAGAACCCATGCTGCAACAGAGCCTTAAAAGCATGCGGGAACTTGCCCCCTTCGCGCTGGACCATCAGGTGGTGCTCAACGTGGAGGTCATTAACCGTTTTGAACAGTTCCTGATCAATACCTGCGCGGAAGCCGTGGCCTATGTTGAAGAAATAAACAGTCCCGCTTGTAATATCCTGTTGGACACCTTTCACATGAACATAGAGGAGGATTCCCTGGGGGACGCAATCCGTTTGGCGGGGAAATACCTCGCGGCAATGCATTTGGGTGAGCCAAACCGTAAACCCCCCGGCATGGGCCGGCAGCCCTGGGCGGAAATAAAGCAGGCGCTGGATGAAATCCGGTATACCGGACCCTTGGTGATGGAACCCTTCCTGACCCAGGGCGGAACCATCGGCCGGGCCATAGGGGTTTGGAGGCCCATCATCGAAAACCCGGATTTGGATGCCCTTGCGGAAAAATCCGCGGCCTTTGTAAAAGCGAACCTGCGATAGGCTCAACAAGTTAAAAAGGGAGATCGCCGGTGTTCGTCCGGCCGGTTTTTCCCGCTATCAATCTGTTTCAGGCACAAAGGGCTTTAAGCCGGAACTTTCGACAATTTCCGCTTTGGGTGAGGCAAGACCCATTTTGAATTGTATCGAACCCTCACCTGCGGCATCGCTTACTTCAAAAAAGCAGGTCCCGCCGCCTTCAAAATCTTTCCTCCTAAAAATTAACAGGACCCGTTTTCAATTTCTTTTAACAGTTTATCCAAAGAATTGGCGGAATTATTCACCTTTTGTGAGTATTTAATTATTCTGAAAATATCAAAGACCAGAAAAGCAAAACCCACGGCTACCAGGGCCCTTGAACTGTTGGTTCCCCGCAAGACAAACTGGCCTGACAGTCCTCCGATGATAAGAAGTGCGCTCACCAGGAGTCCGACAACAAGGCTGCCCATACCAGTCCTCTTGTATTTATCCGCCGCCGCCGCTTCAACGGTCAGTAATTCCTCAATCGTTGCTTTTTGCTTTACCTCAATGTGCGCACTCTTTAGTCCTTCGTAATACCAGCGGACTATGGCACATTCCCCGTTTTCCATTGTTACATTGAGGCTTTGATTAAACTCCTTGAGTGTAATAGTGTTGAGAGCCTTTTCCGTCTTTACCGAAAGATAAGCGCCATTGTCCATTTTCCCGATTTCGACGCCATTGAGGAGGACGGTATTGAGAGCGGCTTTTCCGATAAAACGATTTTCTCTGATAATAAGGATGATACCCGGCCTCTCATTTATTTTATTGGGATCTGTTATAGCTTTGGTTGAGGTCTCCGCCAAATGTGCGAATGAAGAAGCTTTGGCCGCTAGTTCCCCTGCTTTCA
>JAITEG010000061.1 GCA_031282145.1 Spirochaetaceae bacterium
AGCTCCCCACTACAGGGAGCTAGCTCCCCACTCCAGGGAGCTAGCTCCCCGCTCCAGGGAGCTAGCTCCCTGGAGTCGGAATATGGTAAGATAAAGAAAACAGCCGTCCCGGGGGCCGCCGCGGCCGGTCCGGGGGACGTCGGGGACGGCCCCTAGGGGCATTTTTCCGCGTAAAGGAGGTATTTATGGCAAAGCATGTTATTCCCCGGAGCAAACCCGCGTTCGATCGGTTCTTCAAGAACAACGTCGACTATGTGGTAGAGATGACCGGCGGGCCGGACCCGGTGTGGACCCACATCCCCCCCGGGGAGGTGGCGGCCCTTTCCGCCGCCTACGAGACCTGGTCAGCGGCCTACACCCCCACCCTCTCGCCCCACACCCCGGCGGCGATGGCGGCCATGAAAACGGCTTATGTCACGACGGGCAAGGTCCTCTCCCGGTTCATCCAGGTGTGGTTCCGGGGCTTCCCGGAGATCGTGACGACGGAGCACCTGTGGAACCTGGGCATCCCGCCCATCGACGCCATCCTCACCGCCGCGTCCGCTCCCATGGCCCAGGCGGAGGCGGACCTCGTCTTTCCCGGCATCCACCTGGTGGAACTGCTGAAAATCCGGCCCGTGCCCGGCGTCGGGGTCTCTCCCCCCTCCGGATGCGGGGTGCGGATTTTCTATGTCCTTTCGGGCCCCCCCACCGAAAAATACCCCTTCCGCGTCTCCGGGGCCCCCTCAACGGGCAGCCAGTTTCCCTACTCGGTGTTTACCCGGGAGAAGAATCACCGCTTCGACTTCGAGGGAGAGAGCGGCAACCGGATATACTTCTGCCTCCGCTACGAAAACAGCAAAGGCGGCGAAGGCCCCTTCGGCCCAATCCTGAGCGCCGTCATCCCGTAACCGGGGGTCCGGGGGAAGGAGGGCCGCGCCATTGGACGGGACGAGGGTAAAACCTGCCGGGCTTTACAAAGGGGGCTTTTTCCGGTACTTTATCTTTACCATGAAAAAGATAGCCCTCACCGGAATTAAGCCCACGGGGATGCTCCATATCGGTAATTACTTTGGGGCCATAAAACCGGCCCTGGAACTTACCAGGGAGTACGATGCCCGTTATTTTATCGCCGATTACCACGCCCTTAATACGGTAAAGAACCCCGCGGAGCTCTCCGCCCATATCAGGCAGGTGGCCGCAGGCTGGCTGGCGGCAGGGCTGGATCCGGAAAAGGTCATTTTTTACCGCCAGAGTTCGGTCCCCGAGACCTTCGAGCTTACCACCATCCTCATGGCCTTTACCGCAAAGGGCCTCATGAACCGGGCCCACGCCTACAAAGCGGCGGTTCAGGAAAATACCGAAAAGGGGGATGATCCCGACGCGGGGATCAACATGGGGCTTTTCACGTATCCGGTGCTTATGGCGGCGGATATTTTGCTTTTTGATTCCGATGTGGTCCCGGTAGGAAAGGATCAGGCCCAGCATGTGGAGATGGCCCAGGACATAGCCCGGGCGATCAATTTCAATTATAAGGCGGAAGTCCTCCGGGTGCCGGAGGTTTCGGTTCGGGAAAATGTCGCCGTGGTGCCCGGTTCGGACGGACGGAAGATGAGCAAAAGCTACGGCAACGTCATTCCCCTGTTTGCCCCGGAAAAGGAACTGCGGAAAATCATCATGCGGATAGTCACCAATTCCCAGGGAGTGGAGGAACCCAAGGACCCGGAATCCTCCCAGATATACCAGCTCTACAAACTTTTTTCCACCCCGGAGGAGCTTGAGGCCCTGGCAAACCGTTACCGATCGGGGGGCATGGGCTGGGGGGAGGCCAAGGAAGCGCTTTTCCAGGCTGCCAACCGGGAACTTACGCCCCTCAGGCAGCGCTTCGAGGAAATCATGGCGGACCCCGCGGGGCTCGACACGATCCTGGCCCGGGGCGCGGAAAAGGCCCGGCCCATCGCCGCCCGAACCGTGGCCCGGCTCCGCAAGGCCGCGGGAATAGACTAAGGACCCGCCTTCGTTTCTAAGTCCCGGCTTCCAGGGCTTCTTTTTTGATACCCCAGCGGCCGTCGATTTTTTCAAAAGCCGAGGCGGTCAGTTGGATTTGTCTGCCGTCTTCCGTGACGAGCCGCACCTTTCCCATCACGATATTTACCTCCAGGACTCTCCACAAATCCCCGTTGTGGTCAATTCTGCATCCTTCCGGGGGAAAAAGCCGGCGCTGTTCCCCGTAAAAACAGTGTTCATAGGCAAGACAGCAGAGGAGACGCCCACAGGGTCCGGATATTTTCATGGAATTCAGGGAAAGGTTCTGATCCTTCGCCATTTTTATGGATACCGGTTTTAATTTATCCGAGACCATGTGGCAGCAATACCCCCGGCCGCACACCCCCAGGCCGCCGATAACCCGGGATTCGTCCCGTACCCCAATCTGTCTGAGTTCTATCCGGGTTTTAAAGATACTTACCAGATCTTTTACCAGTTCCCGAAAATCGATCCGGCTTTCCGCGGTAAAGAAAAACAGAATTTTCGGTTCCTCCAAAAGATAATGGACCGATACCAGCTTCATTTCCAGATTATGGGCTTCAATTTTTTCCTTGCAGGTCTGAAAGGCCTCTTCTTCCTGCCTGCGGTTTTCTTCGGCTTTATCCAGGTCCTCTTTCGACGCGGGCCGTTCTATCCGGGCCAGTTCCGAAAAGATTTGATTTTCCCGTCTGCGGATGGGACCGATTATCTGGGCCAGATCCCGGCCATACCGGGTCGGAACCATGACCATACTGCCGGTATCAAGGGCTTCCCCCGCATAGGCGGCTAAAAAAGTTTCATGGGAATAAAACAGCCTGAGCCGGTATATCGGGGTATCCGGCGCGAGGGGTTCAATGCCTTCCATGGGGGCGGTAATAACATCGGTACTTTCCTCTTCCGCAGGATTATCCTCTAATGCCGCGATATCTTCATCCGCGTCTTCCGGCAATCTATCATCATAGTTATCCAAATCACCCATAGTCACCTCGCTATAAAGCGGCCGGACGGCCGCTGACATTAATCGGATAGTAACCCGAAGGGTTACTGCTCACCCCCTCCATAAAGCGGCTATCCGGCCGCTAGCGCAATAAATTAACCAGAAGCCCGGTGATTTCATCGACCTTGGCCAGGATTTCCAGTTGGGTAACCTGACCGGCCAGGATCCCCGCCGCTAACTGCTCCAGCTTTTGATCCACCACCTGTACCACGGTATAGGCCTTGTAATCCTTGGCGGACTCCCGGGGTCCCTTAAATCCGGACTTTTGAGAATTCGGGATGCCCTTTTGCCGTTCCACCCCAAACCCGTTTTCCACAACATAGTGAAGAAAGTTTCTAACCGCCCTCTTATACCGTTTTATTTCCTCGGGGAAGGGCCTTTTTTTAAGATCATCCCCGCTGCTATGGACCTCATCCAAAAGTTCCTGAACCGCCTCATCGGAAGGGGAATACTCCCCCGGGACTTCCGCGGGTTCGACGGTTGTTTCCAAAAGGGTTGAAAACCGGGAGGACCTGATCGGTCCGGCCCGGTCCTTATCCTGGGCATGAGCCTTGGCTTTTTTTGTTTCCCCATGAACCGGAGCATACGGGACAGGGGTAAATAACGGAACCGTTCCATCGGGAATTTTAGCCATGGTTTTGATCGTCCGGAAGCACCGGTTCAGTTTCCGGAACCGCTTGAAGTTCGGTTATGGCCTGGTCCCATTTTTCGTCGGTTTTACACACCGTTATCTTGCCGTGAACCAGACAGCCTTCGTCGGCCTGGATCCGCCGGGTCACGATATCCCCTAATACCAGGGCGGTAGACAGGATGATCAACCGTTCACTGGCCAGTACATTGCCGTATACTACTCCGCCGATGGTTATACTGGTACCGCTGATATTATTTTTTATCCGGGCTTTTTCACCCACTATCACCCGTCCGTGGGCGGTCAATTTTCCCCGCAAATTACCATCCACCCGGGTGAACCCCCCGGCTTCTAAATCCCCCTCAACCGAAGTGCCGGGGCCGATAATCGTGTTTATGGAGAAATCCTTTCGTTTATTGGCGGACATGGCAAACTCTTTAACGGCCGTTTCGGGAATTGTTGGAACGAATGGTAATAAATTTAAAGGGATCCACCACGTCGGAACCGATATGGACCTCGTAATGCAAATGAGGGCCGGTAGAAAGCCCCGTATTACCGATATAGCCGATAATTTCCCCCTGTTGGACCCTTTGACCGGTAGTTACCCGGAACGACAACAAATGGGCATACCGGGTATAAAACCCGTGTTTATGACGGATAATAATATAATTTCCAAACCCTCCCGGTTCGCTGTCGATGGTAGCCACCTGTCCGTCGGCGGTGGCTACAATGGGATCCCCCTGGCGGTAGGTGGAAAGGTCTATCCCCTTGTGGATGTAATATTGCCCGGTAAAGGGGTGTATCGTCTGTCCAAAAAAGGTGGATATATGCCCGATACCCCCTTTTATGGGCCATATACTGGGAATTTCCGAAAGCAGGGCATTCTGAGAGTCAAGAATAGTCCTGAGTTCCTGCAAGGGCTCCACCGCGGCGGAAAGATACGCCGCCAGATGCTGTACCTCGGTCACCTCCTGCAGGGTACCATTAGGGACTTCCCGGATATTAAATAACGAAGATAAATCCCCGGCAACGGCTCCGGCATTATCACTGGGGGCATCGGCCCCCAGGGTGGACAGGGTGTTGGAAAGGGTCGCCTGAAATCCCCGGGACTGCCGCAGGAGCAGGGCTATCTCATCCCGCAGCTCGTCCAGGCTTGCCTGGGCATCACTCAAACGAGGCTCGTTATAGGTCAAACCCCGGCTGGTCCCACTGAGGGAAAGGCCGTAGAAAAAAAACACCCCGGCCATACCGATAAATATAAGTACAAAGCATATGATAGAAAAAAACGTTATCTGTAAATTGTATACTTTCTTTTCTGAGTGGGGCACCACCACCACCGTATAACGCTGGACAAGCGCCTTACCGGTGGTTTTAAGCAATTTAAGAATCCCCTCAACAACCGCCCAGCCAACGGTTTTTACCCCCAGGACGAGGCTATTTTCAAGCCTTTTATATTTATCCACCCTATACTCCTATGGAAATTGCACCGGTGCCAAACCCAACTGTATTTTAAAACAAACGCAACGATTTTAGTATAGCAAACTAAAAAGAATCCTGTCAAATAACAAGCGCGGCTAAAGAACCGGGACCTTGCAATTATCCCCAAGAATTTTGATAGCATCGCCGCTTAACCGGTAGGTAGTCCATTCCGAAAGGGGACGGGCGCCTTGACCGCGATAAAACGCTATGGAAGGCTTGTTCCAGTTAAGGCAGGACCATTCCAGCCGGCCGCAGTGTTCCTCCGCCGCTATTTTGGCAATGAAGGAGAGTAATATCTTCCCCAGTCCCCGTCCCCGCAGTTCCGGTTTTACAAAAAGGTCCTCAATATAAATGCCGGGTTTTCCCAGGAAGGTGGAAAAATTGCGGAAAAAAAGGGCAAACCCCGCGGGTTCTCCCTGGTATTCACCGATCAGGACCCGGGCGATATGGTCCTGAAACAGGAACTTCCGGAGGCTCGCCTCATCGGCTTCCACCTGGTCCAGCAGGTGTTCATATTCCGCCAGCGCCCGGATAAATTCCAGGATCAGGGGGGTGTCCTCTTCCTGGGCGTACCGTACCAGGGTTGCCTCGTTAACGTGAAAAACTTCCATAAAGACTCCAGAAGGCAGAGCCGCCGGCAGAGCCGCCGGCAGAGCCGCCATCAAAGCCGCCGGCTCTGCCGCGCGATGTGTTGATTTTATGGGCTATTCTCCCGTATTCTATGGGCATGGATCAAGACAACAACAACAAATCCTGCCGGGGGCTTATGGTTTTATGCCTGCCCCGGGAACGGATGACCCCAGAGGTGGTGGAACAATTCAAGGCCCGGGGGGAGGGCAGAGCGGTTCTGGTTGCCCCGGGAGAAAAAGAGGTGGAAGGCCTCGTGGAACAAATAGAAATAGGTTTTGGGGATGTCCCCTTTTCCCTGGTGTCCCGGATGCCCCGGCTTCAATGGATACAGCTCTGGTCTGCCGGGGCGGATTGGCTCCAGCAGTACCCTGAATTAGCGGGACTTCCCTTTAAGCTTACCACCACTTCGGGGATGCATCGTCAACAGATCACCGAACACGTCTTTGGTATGCTCCTCGCCTGGAACCGGCGGCTTCCGGAGGCCTTTGCCTGCCAAAGCCGCCATGAATGGCGCAAGATGCCCCTTTCGGGGCTTTCGGTTTTGGAGGGGAAAAGGATGCTTATCCTGGGTTACGGCGCTATTGGGGCGGGGATCGCCCGGGCGGCGTTGACCTTTGGGATGCGGGTGACCGGTATCCGCCGAAGCGGTCCCCCGGTTCCCCGGGAGGAAGAGGGCGTCCTCGTGGTCTCCGCCGCGAAACTCCCCGACCAACTGCCCCTCGCGGATGTGGTGGTGAATATCCTTCCCCTGACCGATGAAACCCGCGGTTCCTTTGGGGCCGCGGAATTGGCCGTGATGAAAAAAACCGCCCTCTATGTCAATGTGGGCCGGGGGGCCACCACGGATCAAGGAGCGCTCCTCAAAGCCCTCAAGTCCCGGGCTATCGCCGGGGCCCTCCTGGATGTTACCGATCCGGAGCCTCTACCCCCGGATTCCCCCCTGTGGGATCTGGACAATCTGCTCCTCACCGGCCACTACGCGGGCTTTCATCCGGATTATGACGCCATTGCCCTCAAAATAGCCCTGGACAACCTGGACCGTTATGTCCGGGGAGAGCCCCTCGTAAACCTGGTGGATAAAACCGCGGGCTATTGAGGAACCGTGCGCGGTTCCTATCCCCTACCAGTGGGCTATTGATACATGATGATGTAGGGGCGGGGGTTAAGTTCGAGTACCTGTTTAGGGGTGAGCAGGGGGTGGTCGTATCCCGCGCCGGGGATGCCAAAATTGTAGAACAATTTGAAGCCCTTGATCGGCATATTGGTGGCCTGGGCGTTGTAGGCATAGGAAGCCGCTTTCAGGGAGGGTGAGCCGAAGCCGTCCGCGCAATGGACCAGCCGGACCCGGGTAAAGTCGCTTTTTACTTTTTCCCGGTCTTGAATCATCCGCCAATTAAACTGATGTATCACCAACAGCCGTTCCCCAGGTAAATTTTGTTCCAGAAGGTAATCTTCCATCACCTGTTGGGCCTGGTTGATTTCATCGGCCGTAACCATACCGATTTCCTGCATAGGCTTGGTGGTACGCCATTCCGGGTCCAGGGCCAGGTGGACATTGGGGTACTTGAGATAGGGCAGCATCCTCTTGAGGGAATCTACGGGGTCATAACGGCCTATCTGGTGATCGATAAATATCAACATATCCCTTTCCAGGGCATATTGTATATACTCCATCAATACCGATTCCCGCAGTATCCCGATATCCCCTCCGGGCCACACGGTTCCGAATATAAGGTAAAAAGCCGTCCGCACCCCCCGCCCGCCGTTAACGGCCCGGTACTCCCCGGCCAATTCCGAAAGCCGGGCATCCAACTCGGTGATAGGGTATCTGCCTAAAATTCCCATACGATCCGACAGGGGATGACCGTAAAAAGCCAGAATATCGTCGTTGAGAAGGATGGAATCATCCTTCCCGGCAGCCTGGGGCTCCTCTATGATTTCCGTTTCGGAAGCTACCCAGTAGGGCTTAAAATTTTCCTCATGCCTAAAGGTCTTTATGGTTTCCACATAATAAAGGGAAGGAAAAAGCCGGTATGCCTCTCTGTTGCCGGCAGGTAAGGCCGGTCTGCCGGAACTCAACAGGGAACCTTGTACATTTTCAGCGCGCGCGGAACAGGGCTGAAACAAAAACAAAGTGACCTGAAAGATGAAAACTAGAAGCCGCCCCTGGCGCTGCCAATACTGGGAAACAGAGAAGTTTATCATTATTCCTTTATCGGCAAAAAAGGAACAATTTATAAGGGAGCTTTGCCGGAATTCGGCTGGTTTTGGGAAAGCCCCAGGGGCTGCCTTTACGGGCGCCTTATGCTTGCGCGGTGTCTAATTCCGCTTCCACTTCCTTAAGCCGTTTTGAAAGGGTGGCGATGGTCCGTTCCAGCCGGGCCCTTTCTTTTTCCAGGCGTTCCCGGGGATCCTGCTCCGTGACTGGGGGACGGATCCCGACCTTCACCGTGTCGGGACTTTTTCCCGCCTTCAGGGCCGATTCTGCGGCCACCCGGCGCTCGTCATTTTTAATACCCGCGAGGAAGCGCATATTATCGGAACCCACCGCGGGGTCCAGGTTATACTGGTACATCTTCATGGACATTTGGGCGGCCACCCGGGGAATCCTGAGAACCCGGTCCAGGTAATCCTCAAAACGGCCTCCAATGGCGGTACAAAGCTCGTTGGCCCGCAGAAGCTGCTTTCCCAATTCTTTGACGAGGCTTCCGTTTTCGTAGAGGTACTTTTCCCGGATGATCCCCGTCAGTTCAGTTAATTCCGGGGAATGGTCAAAGACATTTTTGTAGATGTTTTTGGTCTCGGCCTTTTCCAGAAGCCCGTGGAGGATCGCCCAGAATTCCGCCGTATGCGCCCGGGAGGAAAGGGTCCCCCCCCGGGAACAGGCGTGGAGGTGGTGAGCGTACTCGTGGATGGCCGTATACAACAGGAGGTTTTCATCCGAAAAATTCCGGTTGTGGATGATGATCTCCCGGGTTTCGCTTTTGTAAAGCCCGTTGACCTTTTTGCTCTTTTTCCCCGAAAAAATAACCGCAAACTCCAAAGGCGCTTCTTCTATGGAGAGGAGGGCGGCTTTAACCTGATCCTGGTTCATGGGGATAGGGTATCATACGGCGCCGGATGTTTCCAGCGGCAGGCGGCGGCCTATTCACCGCTCTGGCTTCCGTCGCTTGTAGCCGCTTCCGCTCTTATTCCCGTTCCCCCCGGGGGGCGGCCCTTCCGGGGGGAATTCGGGTTTCCAGCGTTTGTACGCGGGCTTTGCCCAGGTCGCGGCCGGCCGCCCCGCCTGAGGGGTTTCTTCCCCCTGAAGGAGCGCGGCGATGGCCTTTTCCTTCTCCGCTTCCGGCAGCTCCGCTATCCCCGCCTCGGCCTGCCATTCCGCGGCGCTCTTGTCCGTCGCCCGGCTCCAGTCCGGCTCCGGAACGTATTCGTGGGGCATCCTGCGGTCCGCGAGGGAGGACTCCCAGTTGTCCGCCCCTGAGAGGACGGCGACGCCCAGCCTGAAGTATTCGGCGTAGCGCTCCGGGGCCTTGCGGACCCCCCCGGGGGAGAGGG
The DNA here is from genome assembly GCA_031282145.1 of Spirochaetaceae bacterium. Classification (GTDB taxonomy): domain Bacteria; phylum Spirochaetota; class Spirochaetia; order Treponematales; family Breznakiellaceae; genus JAIRMO01. The sequence continues at coordinate 9,294 of JAITEG010000061.1, forward strand.
CGCAGAGGAGCAGGGTCTGGGTGAGGCCGTTGGCCGCGAGGCCCGCAGGCGTGGGGATCACCTGCTCCCCCTGGGGCATCAGGTTGCCGAAGGCCCAGAAGGCGGTCAGGGCGAGGAGGCCGCCGCTCTGGTCGGGACAGCCGTTGCCCAGGTCCAGGCAGCGCTGGGCGTTCTCCGGGTTTGGCGCCGCCACCCAGCGGTACACCGCGGCCAGGGCGTTGTCGGAGAGCTTCTTCTGGTGGGCGGGGAGCTTTGGGGGCAGCACCGCCTTGATGGCGGCCACGGTCTCTTTCTGCGCCGCGGCGAGCTGGGCCTTGAGCTTTGCCGTCTCCAGAATGATCGGGGAAGCGGGATCGATCTGGTACCGCGGTTCGGCGAGCTTTGCCCCGATCTGTTTGAGGAGGTCCATGGGGTGGATGCCGTGGACCCGCTTGAATTCCTGGAAGGCCACTTCCACCGCTTCTTCCAAATTATGGAGCATATTCTGATCCAGGAGCGCATTTGCCTCTTGGACTTTTGCCTTGGCGTCGGCAAGGAGGGCTTCCACCTTGCCGAGGGCCGCGGGGTCCGGTTTTGGCAGTTCGATCTTCGCGAACTCCGGCACCTCCGGTTCCATATTGATGCCGATGGTGGCGATGTCCCGTTCCCCCGCGGGGTTGAGGAACATCTCCTGCATCAGGGAAATGACGCAGCGGTAACCCCACCATACCGCGACCCGCCGGTGGGCGAGGTAGGCCAGGAGCTCACAGGCGTCCTTCCATTTGCCGTTTTCCGCCAGATTAAACGCCATAGCCTCCGCGCCCGCAACCCCGGCAAAAAGCCCCTCCAGGTCGGGCCGTATTTTGTAGCCCTCTTTGGCCACAAGCTCCGCGACCGTAGTGTACCGCACCGCGACAAAATGTTTATTCATCCAGTCAAGTTTATCCGCCATGATCCGTTGCTCCTCTTTTTTCGGCAGGCTCCCGCCCACCCCTTAGGACATCACGAGGCCCTTGGTCTTAACGTCCAGGGCTCCCGCCTTGGGCTGGGCCGCGGAGGCCCCGGAATCCATGGCCTTGGCGTCGGTGGTCATGGCCTTGGCGTCGGTTTGCGCCGCGGAAAGGTCCCCGTCTTTTACCTTGAGCCCGTCCTTGGCAACCGATGCCTCGTTGTCCTTTGCGCTGGCTTCGGTCTTGCTGATAGAGGTTTCGTTCTCCGTGGGATGCATCCCCGTATCCCCGGCCATGGTGCTGGTCTTCATGTTGATGCCTACCAGCTTCGTTATTACGGCCGCGGCGGCGGCTACGGCAAAACCGGCGGCGGCCGATCCTATGGTGGGTCCGACTTTCTTCAAAACAGCGGCCTTTGTTTCCGCGTCCATCGCCATTATAATTCCTCCTGTTCGTTCTCTTCGCCCTCGGCGAACCCTATAATGGTAGTAGTCACCTCCCGGAGAAAACTACTTATATCGGGGATAATGTTCACGACCTTCATTACCAGTTCGATTTGTTTAAGCGCCGGTGTAGGGCTTGACACTTCGGCATTGGTGGCGGTCGTGGCGTTTACAAATGTTTGGGCTTCAATTGCCACGCTGCCGTCCGATCCCAACGTCAGCTTGGATTCTTTTGAAGTCATGGTTATCGCAAGCAGCGTGCTGACCGTATCTATAATGCCATTATCAATCGCCAGGGTACAAAGGGTGAACATATCCCCGTTGAAGTCGTCATTATCCTCATTAGCGGCCTCAACAATCTCATATACTTCACCGGTGATCTTCAGGATCATTTCCAGACTATTCACCAAAAGAAATGCCGCGTCTTCATTGTTTTTGAGCGCCATGGTTATTGCCCTCCTTATGGCTTCGGCGGTTTTGTTCTTTTAGGCGTCCATTTAGCCCGCGGTGCGGGCGCAGGCGGCGTAGGCGGCGTAGGCCTAGACGGAGGCGGCTGCGGCGTTGTCTTACCGGATATGCCCGACCCTGTTCTTTTCTTCGCATTATTAGTCGCCGCGTTCTTCTCCGATTTTGCGGTCTGATCCGCCTGTGTTTTCGTCGCTTTCGCGTCGTTATCCGCTTTGGTCTTTATCGGTTCCGCGTCCCTATCCGCCTGAACCTTTTTCGCTACATTATCCAAATCCGCCCGTCTCGTGTCCCGTGCCGCTTTCTTATCAGCTTCTTCTTTTAACGCCTTTGCCTTTTCCGGGGTAATCTTTCCCGCCAGCAAGTCATCATCCGCCTGTTTTTTCGTTTTGGCTGTTTCCTCCTCTATTTGTTTCTTTCTCGTCACCGCCTCCGCCTCTGACTTTTTCTTTCTTGCCTCCGTATCCGCATCCATATTTGCCTTTGTCAATGTCGCGTCGGCGTCGGCCTCCGCCTTTGTCCTTGTCTTTTTCGAGTCCGCCTTTCTCTTTTCCGCTTCTTCCTCCGTGATCTTTCCCTTTGCCTTATCTAAGTCCGTCTTTCTATTTTCCGCTTCCTCATCATCCGCAGCCTTTTGCTTCGCCGCTTCATTCTCTTTTTTCGCTTTTTCCTTTGCCTCTTGGGCCTCTTCATCCGCCTTTTTTCCCGATTCAACGGCTTTATTATCTCTCTCTTCTTTAAATTCCGCCCATTCTTTAGCGACATCAACAATGCTTTTAATCACTTCCGCGCCGCTTTTTAGCGTATCAAAAGAAAATTTTATATACTCCGCGATTTGGGTGTTGCTCACGTTCCCGTTGATCCCCATGCTCGCCGAGCTAATACTCTGAACATATTGAGCTATCGCGTAGATTACCAGCATTGAGTACTGTACCGAATCATATACTTCCGCTTTGATTTCCCTGCCGCCGATGGAAACAACCCCCAGTTCGCTGCCGACGGAGCCGCCGAAGGTATCGGCTATGCCAAATGACTTGTCCGCAGTTATGTTCATTTCCCGGCCGAACATGGTTATTCCGTCTTTGGACATATTAAAGGTCGCGTCATAGGCGTTGGTAAAGTTGGAGTTGACAATCTTGCTTATCATATCCAGGGCATCGTCGCTGATTTTCAGGGCGCTCTTACCCACCTGGAGGATTATCTCCTTCTCCGCCTTGATCACCACCCGGTTCGCCGCCCGGATGTGGGCGTCCCCGGCGTGGAGCTGCGAATCGTCCCCCACATTGTCCCCCAGGGGCAGCTCGTCCTTTGAAAGCGTTTCCTTGTGGTGGATCGTTTCGTCGCAGTTCACCAGGAGTTCGAAGCGCTTGGCCTTCAGGAGCTGGTGGTTCTTCGCCGTCGCCCGCATATCCCCGGTGGACTGGAGGTTGAGGAGGTCGATCTTGGGGAAGGGCCTCGTGACCCGGTCGATGTGATCCCCGTAGCCTTCCCCCGCCCACCGGTAGAACTCCTTCTCCGTCGCCAGGCGCGCGCTGTAGGCTTCGTCCCCTTCCTCCGCGTTCCGCTCCGGGGGCAAGGCGGCGCTCTTGTAGGCGGTGTCGCCGCTTTTCCACTGGGTTTCCCGGGTGTAAAAGCCCAGCTCCGAGTAACGCTCGTCCTCGCCGGCCTCGCCTGCTACCTTGCCGGTCTGCTCGTAGCGCAGGATCAGGCCCTCTTGCAGGGCGGCCGCTTCCCCGTTGTACCGCCCCATTTCAGCGATGTACGCCCCCACTTTTTCCCGATAGGCGTTCCACGCGTTCTCCTCGTAACCGGCCTGCCCCTCCGAGGGAACGGCCTGGGGGGCATCCGGGGCCGGAGAGAGGATGTCGTTCTTCTCTTCCCCGAGGGTCGGGATGTAGCCGATGAGGTAATAGTTGCCGGCCCTGTCCTTATCGGTCATCACGCTTTCCCCGGGCCGGGGGTAACGGTAGAGGCCGGACTCCTTGCCCCCCAGGGGCATGAGGATGTTCACCACCACCGTGTTTTTGCCGTTTATTTGCGCGTAAAACTGGTAGGGCGGCGTCGCGACCAAATCGGTCCCGGCGCTTGTTTCCACCACGACCATCTTTTGTAAAGCCATAATACCTCCAAACAAATAACCATGAGCAGGTAAATTGCTCCCCTGGACGCCGGGTGCCTGAGGATCCCGCAGGAGCGAAACTCCCTCTGGGTTTCCCTGGAAAAAAGTATACCCCCCCGCCATAGGGGGCCGTCAATGCCGCCGGGGGCCGCTTGTTATTCACGCAGGTATATTCGTCTTTCTCTCTGTCATATCCCCTGTTCTCCCGTTTGCTGATATCCTTCTTGAACCTACCGCTCTTCCTCATTCGGTAGTCCCGGGGTTTTGAGTTATTATTTTCCCGGACTTTTAAATCATTGGGGGTTTTTCCAGGTTAGCGGGGGTTCCCTTCAGGTCAAAAGCCGCTCCGGTTTCTTCCGTAAAAAAGAAACCGCGCCTCCCGGACGCCTGGACACTTTCATGTTGCGGGAAACTACCAAAATTGAGAAGCGATTTTAACCGCGAGGTAGACCGCTTGCGGTCAAGAAAAAAAGCGCCAGGCGCCCAGAATCACCGCGGCAACACAGGCGGTCTCGGTCCGCAGGGCTCGCCCCCCCAGGGACAGCCGGGCAAAACCCGCGGCCCCGAAGAGGTCCCGCTCCCGGTCGGACCAGCCCCGTTCCGGGCCTATGGCCAGGACCACGGCTTGCTTCAGGGTGGGGAGGGCAGCGAAGGAGCCTTCCGGGCGGACATTGTCCGCGGCCACGAGGAGGGCGTCCGATGTGGCACGCGAGAGCGTGTTTCCGCCAAAAGGCAGCATGACGGGAGCCCCAGTAACGGCCACCGTACCCGGCAAAGGCTTCAGGGCGTCCGATGTGGCACGCGAGAGCGTGTTTCCGCAAAAAGGCGGCATGACGGGAGCCCCGAAAAGGGCCGCCGTACGGTTTCCAGGCTTCAGGGCGTCCGATGTGGCCCCCGAAGGGGCGGCTGCCCAGGGCTTTTCGGCGAGCCAGGCTTCCAGGCTGGAGTAGACTGAAAGCCGGGGGAGCCCGGTGTCCCGGGCCTGGACCGCCCCTTCGATCATAGCCGCCCGGGCCCCGCCGTCAAGGAGCAGTTTGGTGTCCCGGTAACTTTTTTCCCCCAGGTCCGTCTCCAAGAGGTCCACCGCCTCCACCCCCAGGTTGGACAGGTCCCGGAGGAGCCGCTTGAGTTGTATGGGCCGGGGAAACCCCACGCCGAGACGGACGGGCAGGCGGGGGGGAGGTGCTTCTTCCAGGTCCAGGGAAAAGAGGAGGGACCCGTCGTCCGCCGCCTCCTCGATCCGGCCCCGGCCCAGCTTGCCCCCGAGGACCCCTGCGTCAAAGGTATCCCCTGGTTTTTTGTGGAGAACCTTGAGCAAATGGAGGGTTCGGGGATCCCGCCGGGGAAGGGGCCGCCCGGTTTCGTGGTCCTCAAAGAGGATGATGTTCACGTTCCTATCCGCACCAGTTCTCCCGCCCCGCGGCCGAAGATCTCCTCCTCGTACATA
>JAITEG010000062.1 GCA_031282145.1 Spirochaetaceae bacterium
CGGGCCTTGAGCCCCACCCCCCCAGGGGGTTTTATCGGGCGGTGCGGGGGGTGAAAGGGTGTTCCGCTCCCCGGGGCCTTGAGAACCGTCTCCGAGGGGGGGGGTCTCGGGCGGCGTGGCGGGTGAAAGGGGCTATGCCCCTGAAAAAAGCCCCTAGGGGGCTGGGTGATACTATGGAATTGCATCCGGTTCCGGTACTCTTTGGGGAGTGAAGGATGGATTTCCGGCTCCGGAAAAGAGGAAAGGCCCCCTAAACGGACCAAGGCGTCCCGGAGGATCCGGGTTTTTTCCGCCAGCTGGGCTTCATAGGATAGGTGTTGAAGGGAACACCCCCCGCACCTTCCATAGAGGGGACAAAAGGGGGTCCCCCGCAGCGGGGAAGGTTCGGGGATTTCCAGCACTTCCGCCCATGCCCAATCCTTGGTCTCTTCGATTATTTGTCCGGTTACGAGGTCCCCCGGGGCGGTAAGGTTTATAAAAATAGATTTTCCCCGGTATCGGACTATTCCGGCCCCTCCGGAAACAATTTGGTCCACCGGAGCGGTAAAAATTTCACCCATTGCCATGGAATTCTTATTATAACATTATTGTCAGAACATTAACATAGGGAGTACAATGAAGCCATGGATGCATTACATACGTGGATATCCGGGGCCGATGGGACCCGGCTTTTTGTGCGGCAATGGAAACCGGAAGGCCGGCCCCGGGGGGTGGTACATATCGTTCATGGCATGGCTGAACATTCCCTGCGGTATGGGGAACTTGCCGGCCGGCTCTGCGGCGGGGGATTTGAGGTCTGGGCCGCGGATATGCGGGGGCACGGAAAAACTGCGGATCCCGGGGTGAATGGAAGCGGAACCGGGGGTCTTTTGGGGCATTGCGCCGACCGGGATGGGTTTTCCCTGGTGGTCTCGGATATTGAGGAGTTAAACCGCCATATCGCGGAAACCTATCCGGAGCTTCCCCTGTTTTTGTTGGGTCATTCCTGGGGGTCCTTTATTACCCAAGCGTATATCGAAAGTTACCGCCGTATCTTGGGGGGGTGTATCCTTTCCGGTACCCGGGGACCCGATGGATTAAAAGTGGCGATCAGCGTGCCGGTTATGAAAACCATCGCCTTTTTTCGGGGTGTCCGTAACCGTTCCCTGCTTGCCCGGGCCCTCGCGGACGGGGCCTTTAATAAATCCTTTCGGCCTAACCGGACCAATTTTGACTGGCTTTCCCGGGATGAAAAGATCGTGGATGCCTTTGCGGCGGACCCCCTCTGCGGTAAACTCTGTTCGGTTGGGTTTTACCGGGACCTCGCGGGCGCCCTAAGCCGGATCCATAAACCCAAGGCTATGGACGGAATCCCCCGGGATCTTCCCATCTATGTTTTTTCCGGCAGTGCCGATCCCGTGGGGGATATGGGCAGCAGCCCCACCGCTCTGGTAAACGCCTACCGGTCCATGGGGGTAAAGGACCTGGAATTTGTGCTGTACCCCGATGCCCGGCATGAACCGCTCAATGAAACCAACCGGGAGGAAGTAATGGAGAATCTCCTGGCTTGGCTTTCCCGGCATTGTTCTCCAGAGATGAACTGATGCGGATCCGATATATCACTGAAAATAACGGCAGGCCGGTGAAAAAGGCGATGGTATATACCCAGAACGAACATGGTATCAATTTTGCCGATGTGGATACCGACGCGGTGTATATCATTGAACGGCTGCGGGCCCATGGATATGAAACGTACATTGTCGGGGGGGCGGTTCGGGACCTGATGTTGGGTAAAAAACCCAAGGATTTTGATATCGTCAGCGGTGCCAGTCCTTCCCGGATAAAAAAGACCTTCCGCAATGCCCGGATCATCGGGCGGAGGTTTCGTTTGGTCCATGTGTATTTCGGTCCCAAAACCTTCGAGGTTTCCACCTTCCGGTCCCTCAAAGACGGTCCCACCAGTAATACCTTCGGGACCATTGAGGAAGATGTACTCCGCCGGGATTTTTCGCTGAATGCCCTCTTTTACGATCCCGGAAAACAGGTAGTGGTGGACTATGTGGGGGGAATGAAGGATATACGGGAAAAACGAATCCGTCCAATTATTCCCCTTTCGGTTATTTTTATGGATGATCCGGTACGGATGATCCGGGCGGTAAAATACGCCGCTACCACCGGATTTAAGTTTTCCCTGGGGGTAAAGTGGAAAATTAAACGTCAATCTCCGTTACTTGTCTCCATACCCTCTTCCCGGCTGACGGAGGAACTTTTTAAGATCATCCATTCCGCCTCCGCTTCCCGGATTGTGGAAAACCTCGAATTTTTCGGCCTCTATGAATATTTACAGCCCAAGGCTTCCGAATTAATGAAAAAAAGCGCTGTTTTCCGTACCCGGTATATGAAAAGCCTTGCCGATTTAACGGGCAGCGGATCTTCCGCGGAAGCCTTGGCCGCCCTTATCAGGGATTATCTGGAAGATTTTGTAGATTGGGATGGGGGCATAATGGAGAATTACAAGAGCGCCTTCTTTGGGGCGCGGCAATTTGTGATGCCCATAAATCCCCCCCGGGCGGATTTGGATCATGCGGTACGGCTTATCTTTGGGGAACATGGGATAACCATAAAAAAATCCCGCTTTATGGAACGGGGAAAATCCTGGTTTCCGATTGTTGAAACTCCCGGACCCGCGGAAATTCCCGGGGGAGACGGCCAAAAAAGAAGACGCCGCCGCCGGGGACGGCCCAAGGGTGGTTCCGGCGGGGAATCACCTGAGCCGGAAAATTAAGTGTTCGACCCGTTCCTTATACCGGGGGGGAGATAGCCGGGCAGCTTCCTGCAAGTATTCTATTGCCTCGGCGTTACGCCCCAGGGCCGCCGCGTTAAGCCCCCGGGCGTATTGAAGGAGGGCCTCGTCCGCCCCGTATTGAAGCGCCGAACGGTAATACCCTTCCGCCAATTCATATTTTTTTTCCTCATAGGCTAAAAGACCCAGGTAATAATAGGGGGCATAATGGGATGGCCGCTGATCAATGGCCTTCAAAAAAGACAACTCCGCCCCGATATAATCTTTAAGTCCATAGGCCTTTTGGCCTTCCTCGAGGAGTTCCCCAAAGGTTTTACGATCGGCCAGGTATTTTTGATAGTCCTTCTGGAGGGTGCTGCTGTCGGTCCAGAGGGTAATCCGCTTCATCACCGATTCGGCATTAAGGGCCGCCGGAGCCGAATCCGAGAGGAGTATGAAGGATTCAATGAGGGATCTGAAATGATCCGGATTACCGCTGTTCAAGAGAAAAGAAACCAACGCCCAGGAAAGGCCTTGAAAATTTTCAGGAATTCCCCGAGTATCCGCCAAAAATATCGCTTCCAGGGGGGGAATGGATGAGCCCAGATGCTTAATCTCATCAAGCCAGGATAAATTCTCTTCATAGGTTAATTTTTCCGTAGTGCGGTCAAATCCCAGGGTATTAAAATATATGGCAAACCCTTCCTGCATCCAAGCGGGGGGGGAGGGGATAAAGGCCCGGAAAAATTGAATAAAGGCCTGATGGGCCAGCATCCAGGATTCTCCCGCGCTGTCCCGGAGTATGACCAATTCCCGCTTCTCCGGTTGATTGTAGTGAAGATACACCGCCCCTTCCCGGGTTTTTCCCAGGCGGAAGGAAACATAGGCGTTATAGGTTTCCCGGTTTTCAAACGCCCGGACCACGAGGGGGTTCTTGAGTTTTTGTTTGTCAAAGTGGAACAGACGGTTATACTCATTAAAACGTTGTTCCAATTCCCGGGCCAGGGTATCCGCGTCCGCCCATCCCCGCTGGGAAAAAACCCGATAATATCCTCGGATGGCTTCGGCCATTTCCGGACCGGTTTCATTCTGGGCATAAAGGGAACATACCAGGACTGCGCTCAAGCAGAGTCCGGTGATAATTTTTTTCATACACATACCCTCCTCTATTACCTTCGGTTAATTCCACCAGGAGATCCAGGCCGCTACTGTATTATCTTATCGATAATAATATTTACCTCTTCAATAAGGATCCCCGTATACCGCTCAATACTTTCGATGATGTATTGCCGCAATTCATGGATATTCCCCCCAAGCTGGGTTCCGTAGGGAACATCTATAGTAATAACCAGCCAATATCCGGCCTCATCGTCCTTAACGGAAATCTTTTTTATCCGGATATTTTGATTATATTCATCCACGCAGTGAATAACCATCTGACTTAAGGCCGCCTCGGAAATAATAACCTTACCCCGTTTTGAGTATTCCGGCCGCACTACGGATTTTTCATGGACCTTGGGGGTGGGACCGATGGCATCGGGCCCGTTTTTCCGTTTAAAAATCTTAATGGCGTCATAAAAGATATTAGGATAATTCCGCCTAATCTCGATGGCCGGGACGGGAATAACGTGTTTTCCCTCCACCTTCCGGGTTCTGATGGCCCGCTCTATTTCCTCCTGGGAGGCGATATCCTCAATTTTTATGATCTTGCTCGGCGGCGGGAGCTGTAACCGGGAAGCTATTTTAACGACCATTTTTTCAGAGGTGCCTAAGATAAGGACTTTTTTAAATTTTTCATTTTGAAGCCGCCGGGCAACCTCATCCCGCCGGGATTTTTCATCAAAGAGGGCGACCTTAACCGCCGCGAGGAAGGTCTTCTCCTTTTTTGCCGAATGGCCCGCCACAATACGGTTCCCCCGGATGAGGAGGCCGTCGTCTATAATAAAATCAATGTCGTATTTCTGGGCAACCAGCACCGCCCGAAAACTTTTACCGGTACCGCTTTCGCCAATCAGCGCGTAGGTTTTGATTCTCCTCAGGGTCCAAAACAAACCGTGGAACATTACCTTTATTATACCATGGGCGCTTCGTTATAGGGAGGGTGGATCGAGAATTTTGGCAAATTTATCTCCAAAAAGTTCGTGTATTCTTTGCAAAAAAGCCTCGGGCAGGGGAGCTTTTATTATTTTGGGAACATCGGCCATCCCCTCCCCGAGGAATTCCAGGGTAGCGGCGTGGAGGAAGATCTGCGGTTCCCGGGAACCGCTTGGTTCCAAGGAATCGTGGCCTTTCCGGAGGCCGCCCCCGTATTTTCGGTCCCCCGCCAAAGGGTATCCGTGAAGGGCCGCCTGGGCCCGGATCTGATGGGTCCTCCCGGTGGCTATTTCCAGCCTCACGAGGGTGTAGCCTGAACCGGAGATCAGCTTCCATACCCTGGTCAGGGCTCTTTGTGCTTTTTCCCCCGGATTCCCGGTAGAAAAGGTCTTTTTTTGTTCCCGATCCCGGAAAAGCCAATTTTCCCAGACCTCCTCTTCCCCGACTTCTCCCTCCACCAGGGCAAGGTATTGTTTTTTTATTTTTCCCTGCCGGAGGAGGGCGCTGAAATTCCGCGCTCCCTCCAGACCGGTAGAAAAGGCAACAATCCCGCTGGTGGGCCGGTCAAGGCGGTGGAGGGGACCGGGCTTAAAGGAAAGGGAAGGGGGGAGCTTTCCCCGGAGGTAGTGGAGAACCTGGGTTTCCAGGCTTTTCAAGTCCCCCGGCCCATGGACCAGCAGCCCCGGGGCTTTATTCAAGAAGAGGAGCCCCGCCCCTTCCCAGAGTATGTCAAGAGCGGGGAGGGGAGCGGCACCCGCAGGGAGCGGCCGCTTTTGATACGGGCCGGACGGGTAGGAGCGGCCGATATTTGGGGGAAGCTGAATCCGCGCCCCCGGTGCTATCCGGTCGTCCGCTCGGCCCGCTTTCCCGTCCACGAGGATACGACCTTTCCGTAAAAGCCGGTAAAGCTCGGAAAGGGAAAGCTCCGGAAGGGCCTTGCGGAGGATCCGATCCAGCCGGCGGCCTCCGTCATCGGCGCCGGTAATGAGTTCTAAGGCCATAATTCAAGTATACCATGGGATTCCCGGTTTTTCAGCAGCCTTCCGCGCATCCACGGTAATCCCCTAGTTTTTTCATAAAGTCAGTGGTTTTATTCGATGGGGGTTTAATACCCTCTGCACGTTCCCGCGTGCGAGCCTTGGGGCGGTTCAATTCCCTCTCGATGATGGCGGGGTAGTAAACCCCCGGTACGATAAATTTCCTATCGAACCAACCATACCCCGTCCGCTCTGCGGCGGGGTTGGTTGATTTTTAACGTATTATATGATAATTCCTAAATTATGCAAGATCACGCGATGGCCTTCAGGGGCCTATATGACATCGTAAGCCGGCTCCGGGCGCCCGGGGGGTGTCCCTGGGATCGGGAGCAGACCCCCACCAGCCTCCGGGGGGACCTCATCGAGGAAACCTATGAATGTGTGGAAGCCATAGACAAAAAGGAAAGCGCCCACATTAAGGAAGAGTTGGGGGACCTCTTTTTGCTGGTAACCATGCTTTCCTATATGCACGAGGAGGCGGGGCTTTTTTCGGTGGCCGATGTCCTGGGGGAGGTTTCGGAAAAACTCGTCCGCCGTCATCCCCATGTGTTTGGGGAGGTAAAGGTACGGGACAGCGCCGAGGTATTGGAAAACTGGGCCCGGATAAAGGTGGAAAAGGAGGGCCGCAGCCCCAAGGATTCCCTTCTGGATGGGGTTTCCCGGGGACTGCCCCCGCTGGATCAGGCCTGCAAACTCCAGAAAAAGGCCGCGAAAGCCGGCTTTGACTGGCCCACCCTGGCGGGAGTGCTGGACAAGATCGGGGAAGAACTGGGGGAGGTGAAAGAGGCGGTAGATCGGTACGAAGCCGCGGAACAGGAAAAAGCGGAACCCGCCCTGATGGAAAAGGTGGAAGAGGAATTGGGGGATCTCCTTTTTTCCGTGGTAAATCTTTGCCGTTTTTTAAGAGTGGAGCCTTCGGTTGCCCTGCAGCGGACCAACAACAAATTTATAAGTCGTTTTAAATATATGGAAAAAAAAATGAAAGCCGGAGGATATGACCTGGATCGGAAAAACGCAAGGCTGATGGAAACTTATTGGGAAGAGGCAAAGCAATAGGGAGCCGCTGGAACCCAATCGGGTTTTTCAGAAGTTCCCTCTCATGCCAAACCATACAGGAGGAAGTTATGTGGTTCGGAAACCCTGAATACGCGGTGGCGGCTGATCGCGCGAAATCCGCGGTACGGAGCGTGGATAATTTTAATTGGACCTTTATCGCGCTGCTCGCCTTTGTGGTGTATGTGTACGCGTCGGAAATACAAAAGAAAAATTTCCGTGCGATTTCCGCCGGACTCGCGCTTTATACTGTGCATTGGTTCTACGAAATAATGAACGCGGTTATCGGTACTGCTTCCGGGTACGCCCTGTGGACGGTGTCTCCGGAAAGTACGAGTTTTATCCTGCTTATCGGGGTGAGTTGGGAGCTTTCGATAATGTTTGCCGTGGCGGGACTTATCATGAGTAAGATTCTTCCCGAGGACCCCAGGGGTAAAATTTTGGGGGTGAACAACCGGTGGCTCTTTGCGGTGGTTAACGCTGCTTTTTTTAGCGCGGTGGAAATATTCCTGGCCTCTACACCCGCCTTCATTTGGGTGTATTCCTGGTGGGGCGCGATTCCTGTTTTTGTGACCACCTATATTCCTTTTTTTCTCGCGGCCTTTCTTGTCCCCGATTTAGCGCCCAAAAAACAGATTGGCTTTATCGCCGGACTTGGTGCGTTAGACATAGTACTTTTAGCGGTACTGATACCCTTGGGAATTGTATAACCCATGGATATGGTGCGTTGTCCCTGGTGTGAGGGTGATGAACTCTACACAGCCTACCACGATACCGAGTGGGGTGTTCCGCTTTACGATGACCACAAACTTTTTGAACTGCTCATCCTTGAGGGCGCCCAGGCGGGGCTTTCGTGGATTACCATTCTGCGGCGGCGTGAAGGGTATCGCGCCGCCTTTAATGGCTTTGATGTACAAAAAATAGCCCGCTACGGAACTAAGGACCTGGAGCGTCTCATGGGGGACCCGCGGATCATCCGCAACAGAAGAAAGATCCTCTCCGCAAAAGAAAACGCCCGCGCGTTCCTCGCTCTTCAAAAAGAAGCGGGGTCCTTTTCCGCCTGGCTGTGGAAGCACGTCGACGGAAAGCCGGTGGACAATTACCCCAAAACCATGGGCGACATTCCGGCGCTTACGCCCCTTTCGCAAACCATTTCAAAAGAACTAAAGCAGCTCGGCTTTACCTTTGTGGGTCCCACGATTATGTACGCCTATCTGCAATCCGCGGGGCTGGTAAACGATCACCTGGCCGATTGCTTTACCCGAAAAAGGATCAGGCAAACGGTGAGAAGCCGCGTTTCCAGCAGACAGTAAGGCATTTTCTGTTTTACTACCCCCTTGTCAAATCCATATACAAAAACAAGGCAAAAAATTCTCGGAAGTATGCCCCGTAAGCCCGGGCAGACGCCTATACCACCGGCCGCCGGTATAAAAAATGCGTAACCATAGGGAGATTCCGGCGTTATAAAGATAAGTTTTGTAATTTCTCGCCTTACCTGGTGCAGCCAGTTTATCCGGCAAAGGTTTAGACATGGATTTTGGGGACATTTTGGATGAGTGGGATCGGAGAACCGCGGTGTCTTCGGGAAAGAAGAAGCACCCTTCCCGGTTAAAGCGGCTGATTCAGGACGGGGATGATGATTCAGCGGGGACCGGGCAAAGGGAGGAGGATGCGCTGAAAAGGGTGGACCCCCTGACCGCGTGGCTCCGGCAGAATCCGGTGTACGATAAGGACGCCGAAACAGAGGACTGGAAAGCCTCCGCCGGGGAGCGCCGCCGCCGGCTCCTCGCGCGCCGGCCAGACGCGGTTCTGGACCTGCATGGATTAACCCAGGATGAAGCCTGGAGCGCCCTGGAAGCCTTTTTCCGGGACAGCCGGGGAAAGGGGTTTGAGAAGCTCCTGGTCGTTCACGGAAAGGGAAGTCATTCCACCGGGGAGGGGGTTCTGAAAAATATCTGCCGGACCTTTATTGAGCGCTGTTCTTTTGCGGGGGAAAGCGGCCACGGTAAGGCGGTTGACGGAGCCTCCGGGGCTACTTGGGTAATTTTAAAAGGGGGTATGAGGGATCACCGTTCCCGGTAAATAATACGGCCCCGGCTTAGATCGTAGGGAGAAAGGGCAATCCGCACCCGGTCTCCGGGGACGATACGGATATAATGTTTGCGCATTTTTCCTGAAAGGTGGGCAAGAATGAGGTGCCCGTTCTGATTATCCAGTTCCACCCGGAACATGGTATTGGGAAGGGCTTCCCGGACCACCCCTTCTACTTCTATCGCTTCTTCTTTAGCCACATAAACTCCTTGGCATATTCGATATTACTATAAATGCTATAGGTAAGATCCTTCCTTGTCAACACGCACACCGATAAACAGAGCCCAGGACAGTAGTATTTACGGTATTGACATTACCCTGAAAACAGTTAATCATAGAAAAAAGAGGGAAAGCTTAAAGTTAAAAACTTTAGAAATCCCTATATTCCTATAGGAGTGATAGTTAATGAAAAAGATCGTTTTATGGGCGTTTTTGATTGGAATTATACTGACCGGTTTGGTGTTTGGCGGTGGGGGACGGCAAAGCGGATCTTCCGCAGCGGGGAAAAAAACGGTTTCTTTTGCCCTTTGGGATGAAGTGCAATATCCGGTATTCGAGGAGATTTGTAAACGCTTTACCCAGGAAACCGGTATTGAGGTGGATCTTCAATTAACCCCCTGGAGCCAGTATTGGACCAAGCTGGACGCGGCGGCTACCGCGGGGAATGCCGCCGATGTGTTTTGGATGAATATCTTTTTACCAAAATACGCCGATGCCGGGGTGATTGAGCCGGTGGAATCCTATTTTATCCGGGATGGACTGAATAAATCCTCCTGGTCCTCGGCAATGATCAATTTATATACCTACCAGAACCAACTTTACACCATGCCCAAAGGGATGGATGTGGTGGTAGTCGCCTATAACAAGGCTATTTTTGATAAATACGGCGTCCCCTATCCCGCCGAGGGATGGACCTGGCAGGATATGGAGCGGATCGGCGCCCAGTTACGGGACAAGATCCAGTCCGCGGGGGGCAGTGAATATCCCCTGTTGATGGAGTTGGATCCCCAGCCTTCGTATCTGCAATTTTGGCTCCAGGATGGGGTGATTCCTTATAGTCCCACCGCAACGGCAAGCGGCTTCAGCCGCCCCGGAGCCCGGAAAGCCTTTGACGATATTCTCCGCCTTATGGATCAGCGGATCCTTCCCAATTTCACCATTTTATCCGATACCAAGGGAACGGATCTCTTTATTTCCGGCCGGGGGGCCATGCTTTTTGTGGGCAGTTGGAAATCTTCGGTACTGGACAGCGCTTCCTTCGCGTCTAATATCGGCCTTGTCCCCATGCCTTCCCGGGGGGTGAGTAATGTATGCGCCCTGGGGGGAATCAGCTACGCCCTGAATTCCCGGGCGGCGGACAAGGAGTCCGCCTGGCAGCTTATCAAATTCCTCGGCGGGGAACTCAGTAACCGGCTGCAGGCGGAAGGGCGGATCGAAATTCCCGCTTACCTCAATGCCCAGCCCTATTATATTCCTTCTTTCAAAAACATCGATCCTTCCGCGTTTATCAAACAAAGCGCGGCCTCGACGGTATACCCTGCCCATCCAAAAATGTTTGACTGGGATGGGGTCCAGACCGAATTGGTGACTGAAATTTTCAACCGGACTAAATCTCCGGACCAGGCGCTGCGGGAATTAGCCGCGGAAGTCGACGCACTGATGAAGCAATAGGACCGGCGTTGCGTTAAACCCGGCAGGCCGCGGCGCGGCTCCTTAGGTGGTTTCGGTACAGGCTTTATGTTAAACCGTTCATGGAAAATAACCAGCCGCTTATATCGCCGGGAAGCCCTTTGGTCCTATATATTTATAACCCCCTTCCTAACCGGGCTGGGGGTTTTTTATATTTACGCGTTTTTTAACAATATTTATATCAGTTTTACCAATAAAAAAACCTTTGGCCTCTACCGGTTTATCGGTTTCGAGAATTTTGTAAAACTCTTTGGGGATTCCCGGTTTCTTACTTCGCTGGGTAACACCGTTAAATACGTACTTTTTTGTGTGCCGGCGGTTATCATCTTTTCCATTTTGCTGGCTTGTCTTTTGAACAGCAAAATAAAACTAAACGGGTTATACCGTACTCTGATCTTTATCCCCGCGGTAACTATGCCCGCCGCCATAGGATTGGTATGGCGCTGGATGATGAATTATGAGTTCGGCCTTATCAATGGGCTGCTGGGTTTTTTCGGTGTCCCGCCCCTTGCCTGGTTGAGCGATCCGAACCTGTCCCTTTTCGCGGTGTCCATAGTCCTCGTATGGGCGGATGTTAGTACCAAGATGGTGATCCTGTTGGCCGGCCTCCAGGGTATACCCCGGAACTATTACGAAGCGGCCACCATAGACGGCGCCGGGGTAATACCCCGGTTTTTCCACATTACCATCCCTCTCCTCTCGCCGATGATCTTTTTCTGCCTTATCATGGAAAGCATCGGGGTGTTTCAGATCTTTGATTTTATCTATCTGATGATCCCCCGGCTTTCCAGCGGTATGCCCGGTGCCCGCAGCGTGATATGGCTTTTTTATGATGAGGCCTTTTCCCGGTCCAACCAAGGTTACGCTGCGGCGGTTACCGTAATTTTGTTTTTTATTATCCTGTTCATCACTATCATTCAGATGACGGTCCGCAGGCGCTGGGTGTATGAGGAATAGGACCATGGGGAAAGGGGGCGTTTTATGAGGCGGAGCGTTTCCGCGCTTGTCCACGGATTGCTGGTGATCACTTCTCTTATCACGGCGGTTCCTTTTATGTGGATGATCCTCACCGCGTTTAAAACTTATGAGGAAAGCATCCATATTCCCATGATAATCCTGCCTTCGTCCTGGAAACTTGATAATTTTACCGAAGTTTTGGCCAAATTCCCCTTTGGCCATTTTTATATCAATACTTTTTTGATGATGGCCATCGTGGTGGCGGGGCAGCTTGTTATCTGTTCCCTGGCCGCGTATGCCTTTGCCCGGCTGCGGTTCTGGGGAAGGGATCTTATTTTTTTCCTCTGCCTGTCTTTGATGATGGTGCCGGGTCAGATCTTCCTTATCCCCCGGTACGGGTTAATGGTGAAGTGGGGGCTGGCCGATACCATAACCGCCCTCTGGCTGCCCCGTTTGTTCAGCGTCTTTGGGGTGTTTATGCTCCGGCAGTTTTTTGCGTCCCTGCCCCGGGAACTGGATGAGGCGGCCAAGATAGACGGCTGCAGCTATGGGGGGATATACGGCCGGATCCTGCTGCCCCTGATTAAACCGGGCTTGGTATCCCTGGGGATCCTCATTGCCCTGGATTCGTGGAAGGATCTTATGTGGCCGCTGATAGTCAACACGGAAATGAAAAAACAAACCCTCTCCGCGGGGCTGGCCTATCTTATCGGGGAACATACCACTATTTATCCGCTGGTTATGGCCGGGGGCATCATGGCGGTGGCCCCCATGCTGGTGCTATTTTTTATATTTCAGCGTTATTTTATCGAAGGCATTGCGCTTTCGGGTATTAAGTGAGTTTGTTTCAAACCCCGCTGTTTTGGAACCGCTCCAGATTATAAAGGAAGGGTCATGTATTATAAATATCCTATCAGCGATGTACACATTCATGCCTTTAACCGCGCTTTTGCGGACGAAACCTTGGACATGGTCCGGGAATTGGGATACGCCAAATTTGTTATGCTCAGCGGAGCTTCGATATTTCCGGAATTTATGGGGAATAATATACTCTGCGCCGCTATCAAACTAAAAAGTTCCGGCCGAGGGTATGCCTTTGCGGCACTGCATTACCCCGAGGAGGGAATTTCCGGGCCGGAAGAGATGCTTGCCCAGGCCGCCCGGTACCATGAACTGGGCTTTGACGGAATCAAAATGATGGATGGTAAGCCGAATATGCGTTTGCGTATCGGCGTTCCCCTGAATGATCCGGCTTATGATCCCCTGTTTTCTTTTATGGAAAGTGTGGACCTGCCCCTGCTTTACCACGTTAATGACCCGGTTGAATTCTGGACCTGGGATTTGATGCCCCAATGGGCAAAAAAGATGGGGAAGGAGGTATTTTATGGGGATGGACGCTATCCCTCAAAACAACAGATCGAAGATGAAGCCCTGGGGATTCTGGATAAACACCCCCGCCTCCGGGTTATATTCCCCCACTTTTTCTTCACCGCCGTAAACCGGGAACGGACCAGACGGATATTCGACGCCTACCCCAATGTATCCTATGACCTGACCCCCGGCTGGGAAATGTTTGAGAGTTTTGCCCAGGACTATGAAGGCTGGCGGCAATTTTTTATCGACTATTCCCACCGGATCCTCTTTGGAACCGATACCATAAGCGATCATTGGCGGGAAACCGTAAGCTGCCTGCGCCGGGTACTGGAAACCGCCGAGGAATTTACCGCCTTTGAGGAACACTGCCGGGGTCTTGCCCTGGACGGGGATGTCCTCAAGAATATTTACCAGCATAATTTTGACCGGTATCTGCCCAATCCGCCCCGGACGATGAGCCTCGCGGGCTTACGGGCCTACGGTCAATCCCTGTACCCCCGGGCCGCCGCCCTGCGGCGCTGTTCCCCGGAAAAAGCCGCCGCCAATATTACCGAGGCGCTTGCGGCTTTGGAACTATAGGAGAACGCTCATGGGCATAGCGCTTCTCAGTTTACCGGGGGTCTGGGCCTCCCCATCCCGTTGCTATACCGCCTCTGAAAAAACATCCGGTAAGGTGATTGAAAGCCCTTCGATAACCGCCGAGGGGAGCGTTGCGCCGGACTCGTAAACCGTTCCCGTATAGGCGTTATTTTGCAGGACAAAGGACTGCACGGTTTTTGATTTCGGCTCCACTATCCAGTATTCCCGGACCCCGGCTTTTAGGTAGAGGTTGAATTTGCGGATATATTCGTCGGCGGTGTTTGAGGGGGAGAGGATCTCCACCACCAGGTCCGGCGCGCCCCGGCATCCCTCGGCCCCCCGCTTTTTTTCGTCGCAGAT
>JAITEG010000087.1 GCA_031282145.1 Spirochaetaceae bacterium
AAACACATTGCCTTCCGGGCGGGGATGAATGAAATGCTCCCCACGGTGGGAATCGGGCTTGACCTCGTTGTCTTTAAAGTGGACGCGGCCTTTTACGGCAAAGAATTGGGCAATGAACCGGGGAGGCTCAGCACCTACGCGGTGGATGTGGGGTTGTTGTTCCGGTATTAGGGCGTCCTGACAGCCTGTTGCACTGGTGGATTTTTGCACCACCAGTACCGCAAAAATCCCGATTAACCGGGCCTGTTCCAAAGCCCGATTGTCCGGTTGCTTTTTTCCGCAAAGAAGGTCTAAACTGCATAAATACGGTACTTTGGTGAAAAACTAAATCGAAAGGAGTAACGGTTATGCACGAAGATCACCCCCACGAACATGAATCACCCCACGGGCACGAACACGAACATTGCCATCCCCACGAGCACGGGCACGAACATGAGCATACCCATTCCCACCCCCACACCCACGGGGGGCAGCCGGACCTCACCCGGATAAAGACCCTGCTGACGTATATGCTGGAGCATAACAAGGAACACGCCGGGGAATTGGGTTCTCTGGCTCACGAACTCCGGCACGCCGGCCTGGACAAGGCGGCGGATATCCTTGACACCGGCCTTAAGGACTTTGACCGGGGTAATGAAAAAATCGCGGAAGCCCTGGGCCTTATCACCCAGGGGAACCCCTGATGTGCCTTTCCACGGTATACGAACTGGGCGCCGCCGGAGCCAGGCGGGTCCTCTGCGAATACACCAGTAATATCAGGGTTGCGGGGGATACCATTACCATGATCGACCTTATGGGTAAGGAAGTTTCCGTTACCGGAACCCTGCAAAGCGTGGATCTGGTTAAAAACACGATCCTTATCTGTCCCAAGGATGGAAAAAGCGCCGGAGCCCCCCTATGAGATACGAAATGATCCGGGAAATCTTTAATGCCTGCGGCGGCAACCAGATGCGGGATGTGTATATCCGGGAAATCGAAACCGGCGATGTGGACGCCACGGTCAAAGAATTTCTCTCCGGCAAAGAGGTGAGCTGTAAGAAGGAAATAAGGCCCGACGGCTGTCTTATCTTCGATATAGAATCCGACGGTCTCGTCCAACGCCTTTCCTTTACCCCCGACCCTTGATATTTCGCCCCTAAAAAGTCATACTTGTTTTTATGGATATTGGGGAACTTATCTATACATCAAGCCGGCTCTTTTTTGGGGCCCTGGCCGCTTTTTTTGCTATAGTCCTCTGGTCAAAAACCAGGGATGCGGCCTGGATGCTCATGGTTATCGGTACCATTGCCCTTTATGTGGAAATCGTCTATTCGATCCTGAACCTCTTTGGCATTGCCGAAGAAACCGGGATAACCGTTGGTTCCGTGCCGCTGGTGTCGCTGATCCTTCCCAATTTATCGATAATTTTTTTTATCATTGCGTTTATGGTAATGGTTATCCGAAAACTACGCAGGTATTAGCGGGAGTCTGTCCATTATGGAGACACCCTATGGACCGGCACGAGCTGAATTATAAGAGTATTATTTTGGAGGAGTGGATGAAGGCGCTTGTTTTTGGCATCCTGATCCTGGCCGCCGCGGTGCTGGCGATTTTACCTATGGGTCTGGATTGGCGGGAGGATGTTCTGTCTTTTTTACGGGGGGCATTGCCGGTCCTGGCCTTATTTATCGGGTTGGTATCGGTTTTTATTGGTATAGCGGATCTCAAAGACCGGGCGGAGGCAAAAAAAGAAGCGGAAGCCGGGGAAAAATCCCCATCAACCTAACAACATGGAAAGAACTTTGGTTATATTGAAGCCCGGAGTCCTCCAGCGCCGTATCGCCGGGGAGGTATTAAGCCGTTTTGAACGGAAGGGGCTCAAAATCGTCGCCCTCCGTCTTCGCGGTTTGGATCGGGCCACGGTGGAGGCCCATTACCGGGAGCATCGGGGGAAGGATTTTTACGAAAAACTCCTGGAATATACCCTCTCCGGTCCGGTGATCACGGCGATTCTGGAGGGGGAAAACGCTGTTTCCCTGGTACGGCATCTGGTGGGGCCTACCGATGTTCGGGAATCCCCGCCGGGAACCATCCGGGGGGATTATGCCGCGAGGACCAGGCTCAATATCGTTCATGCTTCCGATTCCCCGGCCAGCGCGGAACGGGAAATAGCCCTCTTTTTTGAGCCCCAGGATATCGTTGAGTGGAGGGATGACAATGTTTCCTGGTATTAATGGCGAGGGGCGCCAAAAGGGGTAGGTATGTTAGATAAACTCACCGCGAAAGTGTCCGATGCCCTCCGGTTCATCTCCGGTAAGTCGGCGATTAGCGAAAAAAACATCAGTGACGCGGTGGAGGCCATCAAAATGGCCCTCCTCGAGGCGGATGTAAACCTCCGGGTAGTCCGCCGTTTCGTCAATGCCACCATAGAAGAGGCCCAGGGGGAAAAGGTACTCCGGTCCGTGGATCCGGGGCAGCAATTTATCAAGATCGTCCATGATAAATTGGTTTCCTTTTTGGGGGACACCCGGCAGGATCTCCATCTTAAGGGACCCGACGCCCTCTCGTGCATCCTCATGCTGGGGCTTCAGGGTTCGGGAAAAACCACCAGTTCCGCCAAATTGGCCCTGCGGCTGAAAAAGGAGGGCCGGAAGCCCCTCCTTGTGGCCTGCGACCTTATCCGCCCCGCGGCGGTGGAACAACTCGCGGTCCTGGGCAATCAGGTTGGGGTCCCCGTATACCGGGAGGAAGGGGCCGTCGATCCGGTTGCGGTGTACCGGGGAGGGGTCAACTGGGCTCAAAAAAACCTGATCGACACCCTGATCATCGATACTACCGGCCGGCTTCAAATAGACGAACCCATGATGGAGGAACTCTCCCGGCTCAAAAAGGCCGCCGCCCCGGATGAACTCCTCCTGGTGGCGGATTCCATGACCGGTCAGGCCGCGGTGGACATTGCCAAGACCTTTGACGAAAAAATCGGCCTCTCCGGGGTGATCCTTACCAAATTTGACTCCGATACCCGGGGCGGGGCCGCCCTGTCCCTGAAAACCGTTACGGGCAAACCGCTCAAATTTGTGGGGATGGGGGAAAAACCCGAAGACCTGGAACCCTTCTACCCCGAACGTATCGCCGGCCGGATCCTGGGCATGGGGGATGTGGTGAGCCTGGTGGAAAAAGCCCAGGAAGTGATCGACCAAAAGGACGCCCTGGCCCTGCAAAAGAAAATGGAAAAGGAGACCTTTACCCTGGAGGACTGGCTTGAACAACTCCGGTCGGTAAAGAAGATGGGTTCCCTCCAATCCCTCCTGGAACTGGTTCCCGGCATGGCGGGTCAGGTGACCGAAGATGATATCAACCAGGCGGAACTCAAAAGCCAGGAGGCGATCCTCTCCTCCATGACCAGGAAAGAACGGGCCAATCACCTCATTATCGGCCCCTCCCGGCGCACCCGCATTGCCCGGGGTTCCGGTACCTCGGTGGCCGAGGTGGCCCGGCTCCTTAAAAAATTTGAAAAAATGAAAATCATGATGAAAAAAATGTCCAAGTTCAACAAAAACCCCCAGGCAGCCCAGGCCATGATGTCCCGGATGCAGGGAGGGTTTCGATAGATTGACGAAAATAAACCGTTTTGATATAGTATGAATTCATGCGCTATTGGTTAATCGCGGCAGGGTAAAGGGTTTGTCCGGCCTTTACCAGTGAGTCGAAGAACCTGCACAGGAATGACCTGACCCTTTAGGTTGTTTTCGCGTGGTTCCTCATAAATACATACCGGACGCCGGTTAAAGTCCCGGAGGATTTATCCGGAAAAAGCACAGGAGGATCTTTATGAGCGCCAGAATCAGGCTCAAGAAATTTGGGACAAAAAAGCGTCCTTATTATCGTATTGTGGTGATGGATAAACACGCTCCCCGGGATGGAAAAACCCTTGACGAAGTAGGCTTGTATCATCCTATAGAAACCGAAGAAAAACAGATCATTTTTGATGCGGATAAGGTCAAATCCTGGCTGCAAAACGGCGCCACGGTGAGCGATACGGTCCGCCGGATCCTGAATAAGAAAAGCTTCTCCTTATAATAAATCGGGGTTTTTCAATACACAATGGACATCATGACGGGCAGTAGTATTTTCAAATTAAGGAGCAGGTAACATGGAAAAAGATCTGGTGGAATATATTGCCAAATCTCTGGTTGATGATCCCTCGTCGGTGGTCATTAACGTCGTGGAAGGTGAAAAGGCAACTATTTTAGAACTCCGGGTAGCGTCTGAGGATATCGGTAAAGTCATCGGTAAACATGGCCGTATCGCCAAGGCGATACGGACGGTTCTTCAGGCCGCGACCGCAAAAAGCGGGAAACGTATCACCCTGGAGATCCTGGACTAGTTTTACGCGGAAACGCGGTGTTTAAGGGCAGGGATGTGACCGGACAATTTGTGGTTGGCCTGGTGGGGATTCCCTTTGGGTTAAAGGGATTTGTTAAGGTTCGCCCCCTTTCAGGCGAGAGCGCCCATATCCGGTGCTTGGGTTCGGTCCTGCTGCGGCAGGGTTTACACGAAAAAACCTATGAGGTGGAGGAAACCGCCGGGTCCGGCGCTGCCTTGAGGATGAAATTTCGGGGGATTGATACCCCCGAGGCCGCTAAAGCCCTGACCGGCGCGGAATTGGTGACGGATCGGGCCCACGCGGCCCCCCTCAAGGAAGGGGAATTTTATATTGAGGACCTTCGGGGCATAAGGGTAATCCTCTCGACCGGGGAGGCCGTAGGGGAAATTACCGATGTGTTGGAGGGCGGGGGCGGTTTTTTAGTGGAACTCCGGCTCCCCTCAGGGGAACTGCGGCTTATCCCCTTTATAAACGAATTTTTTGGGGAAGTAAGCCCCACGGACGGGAAGGCCGTGCTTTTGGAAGGGTGGATCCTGGAATGAAGTATCAGGTTCTGACCCTTTTTCCGGAGATTACGGATGCTTTCTTCGCCACTTCCATCATGGCCCGGGCGGTGGAACGGGGGATTGTGGAATATCACGCCGTAAACATCCGGGATTTTGCGTTGGATAAACACAAAACCTGTGATGACGCCCCCTATGGCGGCGGGGCGGGGATGTTGATGCTTCCCGAACCCCTGGGAAGGGCCCTGGAAGCCGCCGGCGCCCGGAACCGGCTGACCGGATCGGGGGAATCCTGCCCGGGAAAAGGTCCCAGGGTTATTTACCTTTCCCCCTCGGGCAGGCCCTTTACCCAGGCCTATGCCGGGGAGCTGGCGGCGGAACAGGAGCTGATCCTCCTCTGCGGCCGTTACGAGGGGATAGATCAGCGGATCATCGACGCCTATGTGGACGATGAGATTTCCGTGGGGGATTATGTGCTTTCCTCCGGGGAAGCCGCCGCCCTGGTGGTGATTGACGCCACCTATCGGCTCTTGGATCAGGTGATTACTCCGGAATCCCTGGCGGAGGAGAGTTTTTCCGGGGGCTTACTGGAATATCCCCAGTATACACGCCCTGAAATATATGGTATGCTACGGGTTCCGGAGGTTTTACTTTCGGGACACCATGAAAATATACGGCGTTGGCGTCTTAAAAAACGGGTGGAAAAAACCCTTGCCCTGCGGCCGGATCTGATCCGCCGGGGGGAAGAACTGGGTCTGTTTGACGCGGAAACCCGTAAACTTATACAGGAAGCGCAGGGGGAAACATGAACGAGATACGGGCGATTGAAGCCTCCCAAATGAAAACCGAGCTGGATACCTTCCATATCGGTGATACGGTAAAGGTCCATTTTAAGATCGTGGAAGGTAAAAATGAACGGATCCAGGTCTACGAGGGCCTGGTTATTGCGATCAAAAATTCCCGGATCGGTAAAACCTTTACGGTCAGGAAGAATTCCTATGGAGTCGGGGTGGAACGGGTATTTCCCCTCCATTCTCCCCGGATTGCCCGGGTCGAATTGATGCGGCCCGGTAAGGTCCGCCGGGCAAAACTCTACTATATCCGGGATAAGATCGGTAAGGCCGCCAAAATTAAGGAACTTATCGTGCGGAAACATCCCCAGCCCAAGCCCGGAGCAACCCCGGCCCCGGAAGCTTCATCCTAGGTTCCGGTTCCCGTGAGGCTTACGCCTCCCCATTCACTGGAAAAGCCGCTCCACCCTCTTCCCTCAAGCAAAACCGGGATGGTAAATCCGGCTAAGATGCCGGAAGCCCTAAGCCGACCCCTAGGGCTTCCGGGGACCTCCTCCGGCCTTCCCGGCCCAAATTCCGGTCCGTCCGGCCCAGGTTCCGGCCTGGGCTTGGGAATGGGGGCGCCGCCCCTTCCCCCGGAGGAGGCCTTAGCCCGCCTGGTCCTGAACTTGGGACTGCCCCTGGAGGATCTTTCCACGGCCCTGCTGGATTTTATCCGGTATTTTTCCCTGCCCCTGGAACCCGGCCTGGTCCACCGTCTCAGACGGGAGGCCCTGCACCCCTCGCCTAAACCCGGCGGGGAATCCCGGGCTCCGGCCCGGGCCCTGGCCGCTGTTGCCGCCGCCGCGAAGGGATTGGGCCTTACCGGTGAAGCCCTGGAGGCTTACGCCGCCGCCCTGGATCCCGGTTACCGGGACCTGTCTGAGGGGAATCCCGGCGGCGGGGGTCAAGACGGAGGCGGCCGGAACCGTGGGGGGCGCCAAAATGCCGGCCAGGATCCCCTGGAACCGGAAACGATAAAAAAAACCGCTGAAGAAGCGGAAGCCGCATCCCCCCTCCTCAAGATACTAAACCGTCTGCCCGGTAAAAACCAGGAACGATGGGTGACGCTTCCCTTTACTTTTTTTTCCGAAAATGTTGAATTCAAGGTTTCCTTAAGGATATTACTCAAAAGCCGCGGGCCCTACGGATACGAGGCGGAGCGGCTTGCCCTGGATATAGGCCTGGTTTCCCGGCGCTGGCTTTTTGTGTTGGACAAACCGCAAGAAACTGTCCCCAAACTGGATGTCTATGTTGTCCCTCCTCCGGAAGGAACAAGCCCCTTGGCCCTGGAAGGGGAACTCAGGGAAATCCTGGGTAATATCGGGGGGAATATCAGGGTCAAAACTTCCGGAAAAATGCCTTTTTTCGCGGATAGCCGGGATGAGACCTTGCGTTCCATAAATGAGGAGGTATAAAATAAAGAAGAAAACTGCCGCCGCTCTTTCGTATGTTCCGGAAGATCCCGCGCCCCGGGTCCTCGCGTCCGGTAAAGACAGGGAGGCCATGAGGATTTTAGCTATTGCCCGGGAAGCGGGTATCGAGATTGTGGAAGATCCTGCGTTGGCGGCGCTTTTGGAGGCAGGGACCAGGGTGGGGGATTATATACCCCCCTGGTGTTGGGAAGCGGTGGCAAAGATATTGGCATTTGTACAGGCAAAGGAACAGGGATGAAGCAGATTTCGGTTAAAATGTTGCAGGCAGGGTCAATATATACCGAACCGGTATATATTGAAGGGGATAACCTCCTGGTACCCGCGGGGATAGCCATACGAAAAAAAGATATCGATCAGCTCATCTCTTGGGGGATAGAAACGGTATCTACCGAAGGGGAAATAGGCCTTCCCGGCGCGCATAAGGGGGCTTCCCCGGGACCCGCGGCGGGGAATACCGCGAAACTCTCCGCCGTACCTTCCCTGGTGGAGGCGCCGGAACATCAGGGGACCTACCGCATTTATACCAGCCTTATTGAAGAACTCAAGGGGATTTTCAGCAATATTGCCGCCGAAGCCCGGGTGGATGCCTGGGCCATAGACGCGATCATCAGCCGGATCCTCCAGGTGGTCCGGGAACACCGGGACCTTATCATCGGCTATATTCTGGCCGGAGAGGTAAAACACCATGATCTGGCCAAATCATCGGTTAATACGGCGATTCTCTCGTGTCTTATCACCATGGAATTCAAAGCGCCCAACCATAAGCTGCTTCAAATTGTTTCGGGGGCGCTGCTCCACGATGTGGGGATGCTCCGTCTTCCCCGGGAGATCCTGAACAAAAAGGGAGGGCTTTCCGATATTGAGCTTCAACGCATGCAAACCCATCCCCTTTTATCCTATAAAATCGCCTGTAAAGAGCTTCTCTACCCCGATGGGGTGGGGCTGGTGGTACTGCAGCACCATGAACATTGGGATGGGACAGGCTATCCCCGGGGACTGACGGGTACCCAGATCGATGCGGGGGCCCGGATCGTGTCTGTGGCGGACGCTTTTGAGGCTATGGTCAGTCAAAAGCCGTACCGCAATTCCATAATAGGCTATCAGGCCATGAAAAATCTGCTTGCCGACAATTCCCGCCGTTTTGATCCGAATGTCCTTAAAGCGTTTATCAAAACCATGGGGATCTACCCCATCGGTTCCATCGTCCTCCTTAACAACGGCGCCATTGCCAGGGTTACCGATGTCCGGACCGACACACCCCTTCGGCCCAAAATCCGCCTGTTGATCAGTGAATCCGGCAAGGTTTATCCGAAAAACGAGGGAGAAACTATCGATTTATTGGCAGAAAAGAAACTTTTCATTGTTCGGGCCCTGGATCCTAAGGATCTCACCAAACCGCATGAATAGCGCGGGCCGGGAGGGGGAAGAAAAAGCGGCCGCGGTCCTCGAAAAGTCCGGTATGTCGATTATTGCCCGGAATGTCCGGTTCAAGACCGGGGAAATCGACCTGGTCGCCCTGGATAGAGATATGATGGTGTTTGTAGAGGTAAAATCATGGACCGTCTATGGGTTTGAGGACCTGCGGTTCGCCCTGGATAAAAAAAAGCGGCGCCGTATCATAGAAACCGCTAAGTTTTTTCTCGCCGCCCATCGAGAATATAATTGTATGGCCATTCGATTTGATGTGGTGTTTATTGGCCCGGAAACCGTAACCCATCTTATTTCAGCCTTTATGGAGCAGGAATGATTATCCTTCAGCAAGAAAATCAACCGAGGTCGTCAAGAATTGATTACTTGCGAAAAAAAATAGATAATAAGGACTATCTGTATGAAGGGATACAGCGGATTGCCCAAATTTTGAGTGATGAACTGTTAGATATTCCACAGGGAGGAGCATGGTATGAGCGGCAGCGGAAGGGGAGGAAATAACCGGAGAAAGCCCTTTAGACACCGGGAACGGGATAACGAAAACTGGTCAAAAGAGGGCAAAAAAAAGGCTGACGCTCCCCGGTATGACGCAAACCGGGGAATTATCTGTGAGCGCCTCAAGTGGTCGCCTCCCAAGATGTCTACCGAACCTATCCTGTCCGTGAATTGTCCCTATTGCGGTAAACCGATCAAAGATATGTCCACCGCCTTGACGGATAAAAATACCGGCGAACCGGTCCATTTTGACTGTGTTATCGGAAAAATTGGGGAATATGAACCACTGGAAAAGGGGGAGGTTATCGCCTATATTGGGGGTGGACGTTTCGGGGTGGTCTGTTTCAATCAGTCCCAAAACTCCCGAAATTTTACTATCAAAAAGATCCTTGAATGGGAGGATAAGGAAAATCGGGCTGAATGGAGAAAAACCATTGCCGATCATTATTCCATTACGTAATGAGTAATCCAGAAAAACCTCACGCTTTTTTATCAAATCCTCTGGTTATAAAGAACTATACCCTGCTTCGGGACATAGGAGTATTTCAATATATCGACGAACTCAACAAAGAAATCCGGGACTATAAGAGCCTGCTTTCCGGGGCGGTGGATATTTTTAACCGGACTTCTATCAGTGATATCATGGATGCCGCGGTTTGGCAGATTTCGGACCATTTTTTGCCTTCTTTTATTGTTTTTCTCTGGCGGCCCCTGCAAAACAAAGAGGATGTTACCATCAAGGGGTATCGGAATTATAAAGAAGTTAATCTGCCCATCAAAATCGATACCATTGCCCCCTTTGAGGATTTTTTTCACCAACATCCCAAACCCATAGCCTATCCACTCCTCGTGGAACAGATGGAAACTCAGGTGACCAAGGCATTGGACGAGGTTCACCCTGAATTGGTCGCTCCCATCCAGGGGCCTTCCGGCTTGTACGGGCTAATCCTCGTGGGCCGTAAGGTGTTAAACGATGATTATACCCCGGAGGAACTGGACTTTTTACAGAACCTCATGTCCTTTGTTTCCAACGCCATACAAAATCACCTGCATTATGAACATTCGGTCCGGGATTTTAAGACCGGCCTCTTTAACCATGGCTTTTTTATATCCCGCCTGAATGAAGAAATATCCCGGTCAAAACGGATCAATTACACCTCTTCCATCATTGTGATTGACGTGGATAAATTTAAGGATTTTAACGATATGTATGGGCATCTTGCCGGCGACCGGGTGCTGGAAAATATCGCGTTGGTGATCAAACAGAACGTCAGGGCTGAAGATATCCCGTCCCGGTTTGGGGGGGAAGAATTTACCATCCTCCTGCCCGACGCGGATAAAAATATCGCCTGGCGGGTGGCGGAACGGCTGCGGACTCAGGTGGCGAATATCAAAGTAACCTGGGAAGTGCCCCTGCCCCCGGTTACCATAAGCACCGGAATATACGTGTTTAACAAAGACTCCAATGTAAGCGCCGACGACATTATCAGCCGGGCCGACGAAGCCCTCTATCATTCCAAAGCCCAGGGGCGAAACTGTACCACCCTGTGGCGTTCCGGGCTGCTGTTTAAAATCGAACACGGAACAAAGTAAGGGCGGCACTGCCTTTCCCTGACATCACGCTAGGAGCCTGTGGCGCTTGTGGGGGCGGAGGGCCTCTCCCCTTTTCATGGGCTATAAGGCCGCCGGGGGCCGACACCGTTCGCAGTCCCGGGAAAGATAATTTGAGCAGATCCTTATCCCCCGTGATGAGCACCGCTTCGCAAACTATGGAGGTTGCGGCAATAATGGAGTCCGGCAGCTTTCTGTTGGTCCTTCTGCGGAACTCGATGGTCTTTTCTTTGATCTTGTCGGTCAGGGGAATGATTGCACGCTTGGTCAAGAACCGTCTGATGTCTGTCTCCTGTTCTTCACTGAGCCGGGGGAAAGACAGCAGTTCCAGTTCTGTGATGATGCTGACCATTTGTTCAGCGCCGTTGAACGCCTGTTTGAAAGACTCAAGCGGGATGACGCTGTTGAACAAATACATCACCGTGTTGGAGTCAAGCAGGATCCTACCACTCATCCCGGAGCTTCCTGATAACCTCAACGGGATCGCCGTCCCAGGGGCAATTCTCCCGGAAACGGCCGTAGAATTGGTCAAGGTCGTCTACGGTCGGGCCCTGGGAAGGGGGTTCGGTGAAGGTGACAATCGCGTCGCAGGGTCCTTTCACCGGGACCTTTTCCAGGGGGATAATGACTTTGCCGTCAAAACGGGCTTTTATCGCGTACATAAGCGGCCTCTGTTCTCAACTATAGGAGATATTCCCCCGGCCCGCAAGGACCCCCTCCCCGGGGCCCTGTACCCATAGTGGGCGGAGGGCGGATTTCCCCGGGTAAAGTCCATGGATTCCCAGTCAAACGCTTTAGCTTTTGACCCAAACGCTTTAGCTTTTGACCCAGCCGCTGTGGCGTTTAAGCCGGCCGCCATGGCGCCGCCGCGGCCCCGGGGAGCGGGGAAAATTTTTCGTCCCCCGGGGCTGGGGGAAAAAATGCACTTTTTTTTGTTTTTTTTTCAAAAAATGTGGTTTTTTCGGACAAAGTGTGATATAATATATAGGTATAGGAGTTTGATTCAAAATCCATCAGGTTTTGAAAAGGGCTCGGTTTGAAACGATGAAGCGAATGCCCGGCGGCTTTCGAGCCTGCGGGGCGTTTAACGCGGGTTTCTATAAAAGAGGGACCCCGAAGACAGTGTAGTTCTGCCAGGAATTCCCACTGCCTCGGGGCTAGCGCTTACGCTAAAGTAATTTTAGCCCCATGGGCGATCCATTACAAGCGTAAGTCCTCCTCTTTTATTCCCCGGCACGGGGATGTCATTTTCCGTGCCGGGACCCCTCCTCTTGTGAGCGGGGGGCATATAACTTAAGGAGGACTCTATGAAAAAG
>JAITEG010000092.1 GCA_031282145.1 Spirochaetaceae bacterium
CCTGGACAACCTGGACGCCGTGGGGGCCGCCCTGACCCAGCAAAATTACCACCGCTTCAACCCGGGTCCCTATCCCCGGATGATATGGCCCGTTAATTACCACCGGTACGCCGCGGCAACCATGTTTACCCTGTTTTTTGCGGGAAACACCTATGCCCCGGCCGTCACGGTAGCCGGAGAGCCGGTCCAGGATTGGCTTCAGGAACGGTATTTCGCCGCCCTGCGGCACGCCGCGAGGCGGTTAAAAAATTGCAAGGCCATAGCGGGCTGGGGAACCATGAACGAGCCCCACCCGGGCTTTATCGGCTGCCGCGACTGCGGAGACCTCGAAAACCGCGCCACCACTGCCGGCCCCATGCTCCTCCTCAGGGGAGCTTCGCCCAGCCCCTTTGCCGCCATGGCCGCCGCCTCGGGCCACCCGGTCCGCGTCCCGGTCTATACCACCGATCTTCTGGGGGTACGGAAGACCGGTTACCGTGTCCTCAACCCCGAGGGCCTGTCCCTGTTTATGGACGGCTTCACCTGCCCATGGAAACAGGCCGGGGTCTGGACCGATGAGGGGGGGGAACCCCGGCTCCTCAAGGGCGGCCATTTTGCCCTTTACGAGGGAAGGCCCGCGTTGTTCGCCGAGGATTTTCTTAAACCCTTTATGAAGCGCCTCATAAACCGGCTCCGGGAAGTACGGGAACACTCGCTCTTTTTTATCGAAGGCCCTCCCCTGGGGGAAAGCCCCGCCTGGACCGCCGCCGACCCCCCGCAGGCGGCCCACGCCTTTCACTGGTATGACGGCATTACCCTCTACACCAAATCCTTCCGTTCCTGGTTTTCCCTGCGGCTTGATACGGGAAAACCCCTGTGGGGCCGGAAAAAGGTGGCCGCCTATTTTGCGGAACAACTGGGCCGGGCGGTCAACCGGACCCAGGACAAAATGGAAAACATGCCCTGCTTTTTGGGGGAGTTCGGCCTCCCCTTCGACCTGAACCGCCGGCGGGCCTTTAAAACCCGGGACTACCGCCTCCACGAGGAGGCCCTCTCCATGTATTACGACGCCGTAGACGCCCATCTGCTCCATTCCACTATCTGGAACTATACCGCGGACAATACCCATGAGTGGGGGGACGGCTGGAACAACGAGGACCTCTCCATCTATCACCGGGGGGAGGGCCGGGCCGCGGCCGGCTGGATGCGGCCCTATCCCATGGCCACCGCGGGAATCCCCGGGTTTTTGCGCTGGGACCGGAAAAAACGGTTCCTCCTGTACCGCTTTATGGCGGACCCCGCTATCACCGCCCCTACGGAACTCTACCTGCCTCCGGGCTATTTCGGCCCCAAGCCCGAAATAACCGTCCATACCTCCCATCCCGGGTTTGAAGGGCTTATCCGAACCGAATACCACGCCGGAGCGCAACGGCTCCTCATCTTCCACGGAGGCTCCGGGGGAGAAGTGGAAATATCCGTCCGGCCGCCAGCGGCCTTTTAGCCCTCACCGGCGGGTTAGCAGCCCATAGCGTAGGGCGGGCGCCGCCCGTCCGCCCGCGCCGCGCCCTACTCCGTCCTCCGCGCTTCCCCGCCTCCTCATCAACGCCCCCTGGGGGGCCTTTTCCATAGGAAAGAGAAAAGAGTATACTGGCGGCGTGGTTAAGGAGGAAAGGTTATGGGTGACGGGTTGAGTCCCAGGCGGGTCCTGTACAACGGGAATGAGATCCCCGGTATCGGCATGGGGACCTTTGGTTCCGACCGGTATTCCCCGGCGGAGGTTGCCGCGGCGGTGGCCGGCGCTATCCGCGGCGGCTACCGGTTGTTTGATTGCGCGGCGGTTTACGGCAATGAAGACCTTATCGGCGCGGTCTTTGAAGAAGCGATCAATTCCGGGGTGGTAAAACGGGAAGAACTCTTTATCTTTTCCAAGGTTTGGAACGACCGGCACGGCCGGGGGGAGGTCCTCTTATCCCTCGCGAAAACTCTGCGGGACCTCAGGCTGGATTACGTGGACGCCTTTTTTGTCCACTGGCCCTTTCCCAATTATCACGAGCCGGGCTGTGACGGCGATGCCCGTAACCCCAACTCGACGCCCTTTTCCCCGGACCGGTTTATGGCGACCTGGCAGCAGATGGAACGGCTGGTAGATATGGGGCTGGCCCGGAGCATCGGTATGTCCAACATGACCGTCCCGAAACTGGAGGCGGTCCTTAAGCGGTGCAGGATAAAACCCGCGGTGCTTGAAATGGAACTGCACCCCTGCTTCCAGCAGCCCCGGTTGTTCGACTACTGCGTCGCCCGGGGAATTCAGCCCATCGCCTACTGCCCCCTGGGCTCGCCGAACCGGCCGGAGCGGGATAAAACCCCGGAGGACCTCGTCGACATGGAACAGCCGGAAGTTTTGGCGGCTGCCCGCGCCCATGGGATCCATCCCTCGGCGGTTTGCCTGAAATGGGCCATACAGCGGGGGGCCATTCCCATTCCCTTCTCGGTTCACGAAAAAAACTATCTGGCCAACCTCCGCGCAAGTCAGGGGGAGCCCCTGACCGGGGAGGAGATGGCGGCTCTGGCAAAGGCCGACAAAAACTGCCGGCTCATCAAAGGCCAGGTGTTCCTCTGGCCCGGCGCCCGGAGCTGGGAAGACCTCTGGGAAAGCGAGTAAACGGCCGTGCCTGTTCGTGTGGTTAAGTTCTTCCCTAATTGAGGCGGTTCCAAAACTTCAGTTTTTGGAACCGCTTCTTACCCCTGGAGAAAATTGCATAAGCCAAAAATGCTTAACCTATAAAGCATTAGCAATTTTCTCCAAGAGCTTGTTCCAAAACCAACCGGGTTTTGGAACAAGCTCCTTTTGCTATTCATAACGCCCGGTAATAGCCGCATTTGAGGTAGAGGGATTCGTCATATCCGACCAGGATGGGATGATCCGGCGCCTGGTAACGGAAATCGAGCTGGCAGAGCCGGCGATCGGCGTCGGCGGCGGCTTCGGCGATGAGGGCTTTGAAACGGCCTTCATCCAGGGCCTGGCTGCAGGAACAGGTGACCAGGACCCCGCCCGGCACAAGCAGCTTTATGGCCCGAAGGTTAATTTCCTTGTAACCCCGGAGGGCCCCTTCCAGGGCGGAATGGGATTTGGCAAAGGCCGGGGGATCCAGGATGATGAGGTCAAACCGCTCCTTGGCCCGTTCATAGGAACGGAGGACCTCAAAGATATCCCCTTCCACCAGGGTCAGCCGGTCCTCCACGCCGTTGAGCCGGGCGTTTTTCCGGAGGGTTTCCAAGGCAACGGCGGAAACATCCAGGGCGATTACCTGGGGATAGCTCCGCCCGGCGGCGCCAAGTTCGGCGGCGCCCGGTTCGGCAAAGCCGGGTTCGGCGGCACCGAACTTGGTGGCGTGGATGCCGAACCCGCCGGTATAGGCGCAGCCGTCCAGGACCCGGCCCCCGGCGGCAAAGGCCGCGGCCCGGAGGCGGTTTTCTTTCTGGTCCAGGTAGTGGCCGGTTTTTTGCCCCTCCTCAAGGTGGACGATAAAGGGAAGGCCGTTTTCAAAAATCACGATCCCCCCCGGGGGACAGTTCCCCCGGAGGATCCCCTTCCCCGGGGGAAGGCCCTCAAGCTCCCGAATCCGGGCAGCGGATCTTTCCACTATTCCCGCGGGAGCGCCCAAGGGACAATTCCCCGGAATTCCCCCCTGTCGCCCGGCTTCTACCGCCGGATCGTGCCCCGGTTCTCCGGCAGCGGAAAACCGGAATTCCGGGGGGCTATACTTTTCCAGAACCTCCTCCAGGGCGGCGAGGATCTCTTCCCGGCGGCGGTCCATGCCCCAGGCGAGGAATTGGATCGAAAGCCAGGACGCTGCCCGGCCCAAAGCGGCTTCAACCTTTTCAAAGGTGAGGGATTCCCCGGCAATACGGGTCTCAATTTCCTCAAAGGGCCAACCCACAAAGCGGTCTACGATAAGACCAGGGAGAAAATCCGCCTCCCCGAAAATTATCCGGGCCGATTCCCGGCGGAGATCATACCCCGGAAGCCGCCCGGTAAGGGCCGTCCGGATCCGGCGCTTAAAGAACCCCTTATCCACCCCTTCCTTGGAGGGGCTGTAGATCCGGGCAATGATTTTTGAGTGGGGATTAGCCAAACCCCGGCCCAGGTAGGTCTTGTGGGCGCTTTCCACATCGACCGGCTCCCCGGCTTCCAGTTCCCCGGGAGCGATAGGTTTAAACCCTCCGGGAACCGGCACGAGGATCCGGGCCACTTCGTTATCGTAGACCCAGGGATGACCCGCCAGGATCCGTTTTTCTTCCCCAGGTTTTAAAATAATCCGTTTCATCATATCATATTGAACCACGGACCCCATGGACAAGACAAGCGCGGATCAGGCCAGGTAATAGCGGTAACAGCTAGTAAAGAAACCGGGGATCAGGTGCCTTTGGCAACCGCATTGATAATCGTTGTTTCGGCGTTTTTATTGTTCGGCCAATATGATACCATGATGGTCAGAAAATATCCCCCATTGACCTCGCGGGTCAGGGTCAGAACATTAAACTTTGTATCATCTGCCTTATTGACCTCGAAGATCCGCTGTTCATACGCCGCGCCGTTAATATCGGTACTGCGGGAACTGAGGAGTTGATAGGTGGTATCCTCCTCGGGTTCAAGCATAAATTCCTCAAAATATTCCATATAGCCGCTTATATTTCTGACTCCGTTTACGGTTTCGGCGTTTATATCGAAACCCAGGTGATTGTCCATATTGGAAAACTGGAGATTGGCAAAGGAAATCAAATCAATATAATCGCCATCATCCCCATAATAAATATCCAGTCCCGCGGGGTCGGCGGTTTCCTCCTGGTCTTCACCGAAATTTTCCGTGTTGAGGTTATAGAGCCACCAACCCTTGGGAACGGTATAGGAAAAACCGAGAAAACTATTGTGGTAGGCCACCGCATCTTCATACCTAACGGCGGACTGCTCAACATTATTTTCATCGCCGGATTCGGAATTCCCCGCACTTTGAATCTCCTGCAGGATATCCTTTATCTGTTTTGAACAACCGGTGACGGACCAGACCAGAACGAAACAAAACGCCGCTGCGACCAATTTTTTCATGATTATCTACCTCTTCCATAATAACAAGCTCAAAGGAACCGCTAAAACTGCGGTTTTCAAAAATCCTTTCATTCATTTGATAATACCAAAAGAAAAAAATTTTTTCTAGAAGCCAAAAGAGCGGCGGTCCGGCGGAAAAAGACCATACTATCGAGGTGCTTTGCCGCGATTTACCTATGGCGCGTTTCCGCAAAGAGGTGTATCATAGATATCAAACACCGGCGGGTCCGGCGGCTTAAAAGAAATGAGCGTAAAACTCAGGTTGTTTTTGAAACAGCTTCATGTCTAAAACTATTGGGAGGTATCTATGGCGGAGTATTATGTGGGGAATAAGGAATATTTCCCCGGCATCGGAAAAATTAACTATGAGGGACCTAAAAGCGACAACCCTTTAGCTTTTAAGTACTATGACGCGGAAAAAAAGATCGGCAAAAAGAAGATGAAGGATCATCTCCGCTTTGCTATCGCCTATTGGCACAGCTTTTGCGCCGATGGTTCGGATCCCTTTGGGGCGCCCACCCATCCCCATCCCTGGATTGTGGATGCCAAGAGCCCCATGGAGGCGGCGGAACATAAGTTGAACGCGGCTTTTGAATTTTTCACCAAGCTGGGAGCGGAATATTACTGTTTCCATGACCGGGATCTTGCCCCGGAAGGGGAAAGCCCCGCGGAAAGCGAGAAGAATCTTTTTGCCCTGGCGGCAAAGGTGAAAAAGCTCCAAAAGGCCACCGGGGTAAAACTCCTGTGGGGTACGGCAAATCTTTTCACCCACCCCCGGTTTATGAACGGCGCCGCGACCAATCCGGAATTTTCCGTGGTGGCCCTGGCTGCCGCCCAGGTTAAGGCCGCCATTGACGTTACCATAGAATTGGGCGGCCAGGGGTATACCTTCTGGGGCGGCCGGGAGGGGTACATGAGCCTCCTCAACACCGACCTGAAAAAAGAAAAGGAACACCTGGCGAAATTCTTAGGGCTGGCCCGGGATTATGCCCGCAAACAGGGCTTCAAAGGGGTTTTTTATATTGAACCCAAACCCATGGAGCCCACCAAACACCAATACGATTACGACGTGGAGACCGTCGCGGGCTTCCTTCGCTATTACGGTCTGGACAAGGACTTCCGGATTAACATCGAAGCCAACCACGCGGAACTGGCGGGCCACGACTTTGCCCATGAACTGGAAACCGCCGCCGCCCTGGGGCTTTTTGGGTCCGTGGACGCAAACCGGGGTGAGCCCCGGAACGGCTGGGATACGGATCAGTTCCCCTCGAGTTACTACGAGACGGCCCTGGCTATGTATGCCATCCTCAGAGCCGGGGGCTTTACCTCGGGGGGACTCAACTTTGACGCTAAAATACGCCGGAATTCCATAGAACCCGCGGACCTTTTTGAAGCCCATATCGGCGGCATGGATACCTTTGCGGTGGGGCTTGAGATTGCCCAGCGGCTCATCGACGACGGAAAACTCAGCGGTTTTGTCAAAAAACGGTACGCCTCCTTTAATTCCGGGGATGGGGCAAAGTTTGATAAGGGGGAACTCTCCTTTGAAGCCCTGGCCCAGCTCGGTTCCAAATATGGAAAGGCGGGAATCACCAGCGGTAAACAGGAACGGCTTGAGAATATCCTCAATCAGTACCTGTTGGGACTGTAGGGTTAGCAGCCTGTTGCACAAGAGCCCTTTCCAAAATTAACCGGATTTTAGAAAGGGCTCCCCCCTGCAAAACATTGAAAATATTCCAAGATGTATTATATTTAAAACATCCTCAAAGAGAGGGGAATATTATTTCTATTTTCCAGCGGTGGAAGTATTACAATGTTACCCAAGAGGCCGTACAGGGCTGTCATAAAGGCATAGTTCACCATAATGCCCGAAGCCTGGTGATTATCAGCCTGGCTTCGACCCTGATGATAATGATTTTTTCGTTTTATCCCCTGATCATTCAAAAATCATGGCATAAATTTTTAATTTATATGGGCGTTGACGCATGGGAATTGGGCATATTTTTATATGCCTGCTGGATACAAAAGTACAAAAAACACCAGGGTATTTTTGTATATTCCGGAATTATTCTTTTTTTTGCCGGATTGATGTTTTTTGGCCTTTATATCGGGATCATCGACCGGCAGGAATATCAGGCGATTAATTTCTTAATCGTTTTTATCTGTTCCCAGATTGTATTCGTGATAGATCCCCTGTGGAATCTTTTAATAAATATCATTGCCATCGTAGTTTTTTCCTCTTTTTCCATGGAAGTTAAATCCTTTTCGATATGGATCGCCGATTTGATAAACATTATTGTCGCGGGCATCCTCGGATCGGCCTTTAGCTGGTATCTGTCCTACGTATCTATCCGGGAGATGTTAGCCGTCCAGCGCCTGAAGATCGAACGCAACCGTTTCCGGGAGGAGAGTATCCGGGATGAGTTAACCGGCATCGGTAACCGGCGGGATTTTACGGAAGCGGTGAATTTTTATATTTCCGTATGCCAGCATGTCCATCAAACCGTCATCGTTATCATGCTGGATGTGGACTACTTTAAACGGTACAACGATTTTTACGGACACCCAAAGGGGGATCTGGTATTACAGGCCATCGGTAAGGTACTCAAGACGCTTATGGAGGAGGAGCGGCTTTATGCCGCCCGGGTTGGTGGAGAGGAATTTATTATCATGAGGACTGAAAACCGGCTGATCGAGGCGGAACGGATCGCGTTACGGATCAGGCAAATGGTGATTGATCTTAATATGCACCATGAAAAATCCCCCATAGCCTCCTATGTGACCGTAAGCCTGGGGGTTTACTTTATGCGGGGCGGTTCACCGGATAAGATGGAGGAATTATACAGCCAGGCGGATTTAGCCCTTTATGAGGCAAAGGCCCGGGGCCGAAACAATATTGTACTCCTGGATTCGGCGAATAATACCATGCGTCCGGTAGAACTGCGTCCCCCGGAACAAAACATCGGCCGCGGGTAATCAACATACCTTCTGCACGCTCCCGCGTGCGAGCTTCTTCATTTGGGAACATACACCTCGGGGTTGTTCGGTTTTCCGGGCGATGCCTTGCTATTAGCGGTGATATACCAATCCGCCTTGCCGTTACTGTCGGGAAGGGCTTCTCTCCGGGAAATACTCCTGGTGACGGTGGTGCCTTTACTGGCCACCGCATCCTGGGGTCCCGGTATATCCCCTGCCGCCGCGGTCCATGCCCCCTGGCTTTTCAATAATTCCGCCGCGGACCTCATAAATTCCTTTTTGGACCAGCTTGTGTCATCTTCGCAGAGTAAAATCCCGTCCACGATCCGGTCATCCTGATCCATAAAGTACACCGCGCCGGTCTTATGAAGAAGCTTGGCGGCGCCCGGAACCCAGAAATCCCTGGCGGTGGGGGACGCCTCGGTCCCCCCGGAAGCGGCCAGGTTCGTTCCGGTCTCGTTCACCGTCCCCTCTTCTATGCTCCGCAAATGGATCACGATATACTCATTTCCCCCTACCTCCACCGGGGGAAATTCCCATATAGGAGTGTCCATACTGACACTCGCCGAAAACAAACGCAGGGCGCCAAGATTTCCGGGGTTTTTCGTTTTTATCTCCACAAATTCGACCTTGGGCTTTGAATATTCAGTACGGAGTTCGGTAATGGTAAAGGAGGGGAGCCGGTCATTCCGGGCTCTGAAGGGGATCAACACATCCAGGGTATTTCCCCCCTCATCCTCTACCAAAATATTTGCCGTTATCCGTTCTCCTTCCAGCGCCGGGCGGTTCAGGTGTATCTGTACCGTAGCCCCTCCGATAATGGATTTCACCTCCAGGGTGGGATCGAAAAACAGGGATGATACTTCTACCGGCAGAGAAAACTGAAAATCGATCTCCGCGGGAGAAACCGCCTTGTATCCGAGGAATACCGGCGCTGTGGCGCGGGCGCCCAAGGCCTTCTGTATCGCCGACTCGGTAGAACACGCGCCCATGGCGCCGCATAAACCCGCCAGGACGAGGCTCCATTTTAAGAAACGTTTTATCATAGATACCTCCGCCCTATTAATGGCATTGTCCTGCGTCTTGCTTTAATAGAATCCCGAAAAAAACAAAAAAATTT
>JAITEG010000105.1 GCA_031282145.1 Spirochaetaceae bacterium
ATCCTGGGAGAGGATCTCGAGGAGGTTTGAACGGGTGGTACGGGTGATAAGCCCCATGGTAAACATCCCGAGGCAGATGCCGGGGAGTACCAAATGGCTCAGGGCGTCCAGAAACAGGGAAAAATTCCCCATGGCCAGGGCATCAATGGTGAAAAAACCCGTCCAATAAAGCGGCGCGGCCGCCCGGGCGGCGATCCGTCCGGGTCCGGGGGCTATCCCGAGGCCCAGGTAAAAGATGAAAAGCATGATCAGGGCGAACCAGAAGGAAGGGACCGATACCCCAAAAACGGAGAGTCCCCGCAGCAGGTGGTCCGTCAGGGTATTCCGCTTAATCGCGGAAATGACCCCGAAGGCCATCCCAAAAACCACCGCGAAGACGATGCCGAAACAGGCAAGCTCCACGGTGGCGGGATAATATCGAGCCAGGTCGTCAAATACCGGGCGCTGGGTGCGGATGGATACGCCCAGGTCCCCCCGGAGCAGGTTTTTTAAATAGGTAAGGTATTGCTCATACAGGGGCTTATCCAGCCCCCATTTTGCGCGGAAGGCCGCCACCATTTCTTCATTCGCCAGATTCCGCTGGCTTAGATTGGCGACCACGGGATCGCTGGGTACCGCGTGGGACAGCAAGAAGACGATCAGGGAGATGCCGATCATCAAAAAGAAGAGGAATATCAGCCTTCTTGCCAAAAACCTGAGCATACCAAAAAAATCCTATTCCGCGATTCTTTTGAGATCCAACTGATACAGTTCAAGGTAATCCGCCCCGGTTAAGCCGGTTTTTACCGCGTACTGGCTGGTATGCTGGAGCAGCATGGCAAAGGGGGTATCCTCGATCATGGCCTGCTGGATTTGGGTAAAAAGCTCCACCCGTTTGGCGTTATCGATCTCCGTGGCGGCCTGTTTCCCCAGGGCGGCCAGGGCGGGGTTTTGATCCGCCTTCCAGTTGGCCCGGAGCCCGACGCTGTTGCCGGGGAGGAAGGCGATCTGGCTGTTGTTATCGGGATAATCCGGACTCCAGTACCAGAGCCCCAGGGATTGCTGGCCGGTCCGGTACGTCTCCAGGGAGATGGTCACGTTCTCAGGGACCAGCTCGGCGGTAATGCCGATGGCGGCAAGGTCGTTCTGGAGTTTTTGCGCCAGGGTAACCAGTTCCACCCCCACCACCGTACTGGTGGGTACGTAAAGTTTGGTACTAAACCCATTGGCATAGCCCGCCTCCGCCATCAGGGCCTTGGCTTCCGCGGTTTTGGGGTAACCGGTCACCTCCCCTGGGGGCAGGGAACCCAGCAAACCCAGAGGGAAGGGTGCCATGGGGGTATTCATGCCGGGGCCGGCAATGGCCTGGATTCCCTCGTAATCCAGGGCCAGACGAATCGCCAACTGAACCCTCGGGTCCGCCACCGGGCCGCCGACTGCCGGGTCCCGGTTCATGAGGAGGAAACTCGTGGTCAGGGATTGGGCATTCAGGATGGTAATCCCCGGAACTCCCACAATCCCCTTAACCTGTTCCGCGCTGAGGTTAAAGGCAATATCCGCGTCCCCTGCCCGGAGCATCATCAACTGGGTATTGGCATCCATCACGGTGCTGATGGTGATCCGGTCGTAGTAGGGCGCCGGTCCCCAATAATTGGGGTTCCGGGCCAGAACCACCTCAACCTTGGGGGTATAGGTCTCGATCTGGTAGGGCCCTGAACCCACGCTATGGGTGTCGAGCCAGGTCCGGGCGGTATCCGTAATGTCGGCGTCCGGGGCATTGGTCGCCCCCTGTTCGGCCGCGGCTTTGCTGTCCAGGATGGAGAAAAACACAAAGGCAAGCTCAATGGGGAAAGAGGGATTGGTCTCCTTTAAACGGATGATCACCGTGGAATTGTCCGGCGCCTCGATGCCGGTGATCCCCTCCGCCATGAACGCGGCGTTACCCTTGAGGTTAATCGCCCGCTCAAAACTCCACTTTACATCCGCGGAAGTAAGGGGATTGCCGCTGACAAAACGGATGTTAGGGCGCAGCTTAAAGGTATAGGTCAAACCATCGGAGGAAATTTCATAACTTTCCGCCGCAGCGGGGACGAGGTTATCCAAACTACCCTGAAATTCAAAGAGGTTGTCATAGCAGGCGTGAATAACCGTGGAACCATAGGGTTCATAGGTGATGCCGGGGTCAAAGCTTTCATAATCGGGATTGGCGGCAATGATGAGGTGTTTTTCCCCTTCTCCGGAACTTACCCCGCCTTCATCGGCGGCGGGTTTGCCCTTACAAGCGGACAGGGCCGTCAAAAGCAGCGCTAAAAACAAAAACGCAATTTTTTTCATATCGATGTCTCCTTTTATCTGGGTTGATTCGTACCGGCTAAGACCCGGTCTTGGCCCAAAGATTATTATACAATAATATACTTTTCTTATTATAATCAAGGTTTTTTTTGCATAAAACCGGAGAAACTTGCATGTTTTTTGTATAAATATTTATATTGGGACAGGTGGTGTTCGGGGTAAACTGCAACAGGCTGCTAGGCTTCCGGATTGGCTTTGAATTTTTCGTATTCCTTGGTGAAATATTCAATCTTGTGGATCACCTTACACAGATGTTTTTGCAGCTGCGCAATTTGATTCTCCACGGTTTTTTTGTGTTCCAAAAGCAGGTCGCACCGTTTTTTAAGGGTTTTGTCCCCCTGCAAACTTAATTCAACAAAATTTTTTATCTGCTTAATAGACATCCCGGTATTTTTAAGACAACAGATCAAACCCAGCCACTCGAGGTCATGTTCGGTATACCGGCGAATCCCATTCCGGCTTCTGGATATACTGGGTAAAAGGCCCTCGCTTTCATAATACCGTAAAACATGGGGGGG
>JAITEG010000137.1 GCA_031282145.1 Spirochaetaceae bacterium
GCGAAAGCGGCCGCCGCTGCGGGGTCCGATGCCCGCATGAACGGCTGCGAAATGCCGGTCATCATTGTGTCGGGAAGCGGAAACCAGGGTATGGCTACCTCCCTGCCGGTTATTGAATACGCCAAGGAACTCGCCGTTGGACATGAGAAGCTGATCCGCGCGCTTGTTTTGGCAAACC
Organism: Spirochaetaceae bacterium; assembly: GCA_031282145.1. GTDB lineage: Bacteria > Spirochaetota > Spirochaetia > Treponematales > Breznakiellaceae > JAIRMO01. The sequence continues at coordinate 179 of JAITEG010000137.1, forward strand.
TCATTACCCTTCATCTCAAGACCGGTATTGGAAGGCTTTCCGCCTACTGCGGGGTGGTAAGCGCCGGCGCGGCCGCGGGCGCGGGCATTGCCTATTTGCACGGCGGCGGCCTGGAAGAAATTTCGCACACCATTGTCAACGCCCTGGCCGTCGTGTCGGGAATTGTGTGCGACGGCGCTAAGGCGTCCTGCGCGGCAAAAATCGCGGCATCGGTGGATGCCGGTATTATGGGTTATACCATGTTCAAAAACGGCCAGCAGTTCTACGGCGGTGACGGGATTATTGCCCACGGACTTGAAGAAACCATCAGGAATATCAGTTATCTTGGCAAAGAGGGCATGCGTAAAACCGATGAAGAGATTATCCAGATGATGCTGGAAGAGTGAGGTGAACCTGAGATTTCTTGAGGTGAATATTGCGGCTTTTGCCGTATAAAAAAATACAAGGGACGCTGTCCGCTGCGGAAAATCCCGCGGCGGATAACGCTGCCGCAAAAAGGAGTAAAAAAAATGAAAAAGTTGTTTAAGAGTCTGCCCTTCCGCCTGATTCTGGCGTTGATCATCGGTATAGCGCTGGGGCTTGTCGTTAATGAAATGGTGATGCAGATCGTAATGACCATACAAAAAATTCTGAGTCAAATCATCATGTTTGCTATTCCGCTGGTTATTCTTGGGTTTATAATGCCGTCAATAACCAAACTGGGGAACAGCGCATCAAAGATTCTGGGCCTCGCCCTGATCCTTGCCTATGTTTCCAGTATTTGCGCCGCGTTTATGTCCATAATCGCCGGCTACGGCATTATCCCCCACCTCCACATTGTTTCCAATATTGAAGAAAACCGTGAGCTGCCCAAGGTTATCTTTGATCTCATGATACCCCAGATCATGCCGGTCATGAGCGCGCTGGTCCTGGCCCTTTTCATCGGCCTTGCCGCGGTTTGGACAAAAGCGAAATTAACCATAGCCCTTTTGGATGAATTTCAGAAAATTGTTATATCCGTGGTAACCATGATTATTATTCCGATACTGCCCTTTTTTATCGGCTGTACCTTTTGTGGATTGGCATACGAAGGCTCAATTACGAATCAGCTCCCGGTATTTCTCATCGTTATTATCATTGTCATGCTGGGGCATTACCTTTGGCTTACCGTTTTGTATGTCCTGGCGGGTATTTATTCGGGAAAAAACGCGCTCAAGGTACTCAAGCATTACGGCCCGGCGTATTTGACCGCGGTGGGGACCATGTCTTCCGCCGCGACCCTGCCCGTAGCGTTAAACTGCGCGAATAAAGCCGCCGACGAAGGTGTTCTCCGCAGGGATATGGTGGCATTCGGCATACCGCTGTTTGCCAACGTTCACCTATGCGGTTCGGTTCTCACCGAAACCTTTTTTGTTATGGTTGTTTCCAAAATCCTCTACGGAATGTTACCGGCTCCCGGTACGATGATCCTGTTCTGTCTGCTCTTAGGCATCTTCGCCATTGCGGCTCCCGGCGTTCCGGGCGGCACAGTTATGGCGTCTCTCGGCTTAATCATCAGCGTACTCGGCTTTGACGCAAACGGCACCGCCCTGATGCTCACCATTTTTGCCTTGCAGGATAGCTTTGGTACCGCCTGTAACGTAACCGGTGACGGTGCACTAACGTTGATACTGACCGGTTTTGCGAAAAAACATCATTTGAAGGAACAAGATTTAGCGATAGATCTGTAAAAGGGATCTTTCTTATAAAAACAACATGCTTTCTGCACGCTCCCGCGTGCGGGCTTTAGGAGTTGTGCATGACCAAAATGCACGCTCATTAGGGTAAGGCATGTTGTTTTTTTGACTAATTAAACTTTCTTTGCCGAGTGGGAAACCGATTGCTCGGGACACACGGTAAAGCTGATAATTCCCAAGGGAAAAATACGCTCTGGGCCGCTGTGGCTTGGCACCTTGACTTTTTCGGTAGCGAATAGTCTATTTAAGCAGAGGTTATTATGCGGTTTATTGATATGCACTGCGATACGTTGATGTTATCTTTTATAAAAAAACTGGATGATATCTACGAAATACCAGAGGCGATGCTGGATATAAAACGGATGGAGGCAGCGGGGGCTATGGCGCAGTTTTTCGCTGTTTTTATGCCTCCCCGGAACGAAACCTTGGATGATGTGGCTTATATTGAACATTGTGTCGGGACCTTTAATACTACCATGGCACGCCACCGTGATAGTATCGTTCCGGCGGGATCCGGCAGCGATGTGGAACAGAACCTGGATGCCGGCAGGATGAGCGCTTTTCTCAGTTTCGAGGATGGCCGGCCCATTGACGGCAGGCTGGAAAACCTGGACCGGTATTATGGCCGGGGCTTCCGGCTCATCACCCTTACCTGGAATGGGGAGAACTGTTTTGGGTTTCCCAACTCCCGGGACCCGGACGTAATGGGGCGGGGGCTCAAACCCTTTGGCAAGGACGCGGTACGCCGGATGAACGAACTGGGCATGGTGGTGGATGTTTCCCACCTCTCCGACGGCGGTTTTTGGGATGTGGCCGAAATAAGCAGGAAACCTTTTGTGGCGTCCCACTCGAATTGCCGGGCTCTGAGCCCTCACCCGCGCAACCTCACCGACGACATGATCCGTACCCTGGCGGACAAGGGGGGGGTGGCGGGGCTTAACTTCGCCCCGGAGTTCCTCAACGCCGGCGCGGAAGGCGGGGAAAGTACCGCGGAGCTTATCAGCGCCCACGCCCGCCGCATGATCGATGTGGGGGGCAGTGAATGTGTCGCCCTGGGCAGTGATTTTGACGGAACCGGGGGAAACATGGAGATCGACCGGGTGGAAAAGATGCCCCTGCTTTTCGACCGGCTGCGCCGGGACGGCCTCAACATAGAGGTGATAGAAAAAATCGCCTGGAAGAACGCCCTGCGGGTGTTAAAGGATGTTATGGGATAAGGCTAAGGGCTTTGCAGGTGAGTTTCAGGGCGGTTGACCGGAGCGCCCGCTAACGGTTAGGCTTACCCCATGAACGATGTCGGATTACTGAGCGCCGGGGAGGCCCGGACCGGGAACGGATTTTACCAATGGGGCTTGGAATTCGTGCGGGCCCTTCAAGCCATAGAAAACCCTGTTCTGACGGCGCTTATCAAAGCTATCACCGTCTTGGGTTCCGAACTGTTTTATGTCCCGGTGGTCCTCCTGGTGTATTGGTGTATAAATGAAAAAAAAGGGCACCGTTTGACCCTGTTGCTGCTGCTTTCGATCTGGATAAACAGCGCTTTAAAGATCCTGCTGAAACAACCCCGGCCCTATTTTCTGGATCCTTCGGTGGGGATAAGCGCTGCTTCCGGTTACGGCTTTCCTTCGGGTCACGCCCAGTTGTCTCTGGTGTTCTGGGCCGCCGCGCTTTCCGGCCCCCTGAGGAAAAAGTCGGCATGGCTTATCGCCGCTCTCATCACCCTGGTCATGGGTTTTACCCGGCTGTACCTGGGGCTTCACTTTCCCACGGATCTCCTGGGGGGATGGCTCATCGCCCTCTTCATCCTGGGGGCCTATTATTTTCTCTTGCAGCCACTGGAAAAGCTGCTTGCCGCCGGGGGAACGCGGATGTCCATGATCGCCGCCGCGATGACAGCCTTTGGTATGAATGCCCTGTATCCCGAAGACCGGCGTTTTGGGGCCCTTCTCCTGGGGTTTAACATCGGGTATCTTTTGATGCGCAAATATTTCCCCTTTTCGGCATCCGCCAATGTTCCGGGAAAATTTCCTGAAACCACGCGGTGGATAAAATCCGGCCTTGTCCTCCGCTTTCTCCGGTTTGCCGTGGGAATGGCCGGGGGGGTCCTGTGCTATTACGGGCTCAAGATGCTGCTGGGGGAAGATTCCTCCCTTCTCTCAAGGGTTCCCTTTTTGAGGGCAGGGTATTACGAACTGGGCCGTTTCCTCCACTACGGCCTCCTGGGTCTTTGGGTTTCCGCCGGTGTTCCCTGGCTTTTCCTCCGCCTCGGCTTGGCTGATCCTCCGCAGGTTGTATTGACGGCAAGCGGTTAAATAGATAAGATAAAATATCTGGAGGAAGTCTATGGCGTTTTCATTAAGCAGTTATCCGATAGTGTACCGTTCAAAATATTCAGGCGGAATCTGGAAGGGGGAATATCTCGAAAAACCCCACAAGACTCCGGCCGAAGAGGCCGCCTTGGGGGAGGCGGAAGGGGCTCTGCTGGCGGAGTCCCGGAACTTTTATCCGGATATGCCTCTGGTTTCTTATACCAGCCAATACGGGCTGGGCTGTTTTGAAGGGCTCAAGGCCCTGCCCCAGAAAGACGGGGGTCTTGCGATTTTTAGGCCCGACCAAAACGCCGCCCGCTTCCACCGATCTATGAAAGGCCTCTATATGCCCCCCTTTCCGGAGGAGGACTTTGTACGTTCCTGCGTGGAAACGGTAAAACGTAACGCCCAGCTGGGGTTCCGGCCCCAATATAAGCCGGAATGGGAAAAAGATTCTTTTATGACCGCCGATTCGATCTATATACGGCCCTTTACCATGACCGAAGGGGGAATTGGGGTGAATATATCCCAGGAACCCTGGGTGATGGTGATTACCACTCCGGTGAGCGCCTATTTTTCCGGGGGGAACTCCGACGCGGTGATCACCGAACGGATCCGGGCAACTCCCAAGGGTACCGGCTGGATCAAGGCTGCTTCCAATTACGTTATTTCCGCCCTGGCCAAACACGAGGCCATTGAAGCGGGTTTTATGGAATGTGTCTTTTTGGACGCGGTACACCGGCAATATGTGGAGGAAGGTTCCTCCTGTAATATTTTCTTTTATTTGAAATCCGGGGAACTGGTGACCCCTGAATTGGGAGACACCATATTGCCCGGTATCACCCGGTCCAGTATTATAGAGCTGGCAAAGGACCGGAAGGTAAAAGTTTCGGAGCGGAAAATTTCGATTGCCGAGGTTTTTTCCGAAGGCAAGGAATGTTTCGTCAGCGGTACCGCCGCCGGTGCGACACCCATCGCCTCCCTCACCTTTCAGGGAAAGAAGGTCCTGTTTAACGACGGCAAAGTAGGGGCGTTCACCGCGGAAATCCGGGACACCATCAAGGGGATCCAATACGGGATACTCCCGGATACCAAAGGCTGGATGGTCAAAGTTTGTTGAGCGGGTGTCCGTCACCCGTTAAGGAGGTACAAGAACGTTATGAACCGTAAAACACCTTCTGAACATCCGCGGCGGACTGGTTCCGTCGGTGATGAAATTGGTTTCATAAGCAGAACCGGTTCTGCCGAAGGCAGAACCTTAGTGCTGCGGGTGAAAATCGCAGATATCGATCCGCCAATTTGGCGGGAGCTGAGCGTTCCGGGTGAATATACCCTGGGACATCTTCATGTGATTTTGCAGATCGCCTTTGGCTGGGAGAACGATCACATGCATTCCTTTACCATAAAATCAACGCAATATGGAATGACAGGAATGGACTTTGGGTTTGACGATGAGGAAGACATAGTCGACGAAGATACTGTCTGTCTGGACGATCTGGGTCTGCGGACGCATCAGAAGTTCAGGTATCTCTATGATTTTGGGGATTCCTGGGAGCATGAGATCGCGGTGTCCAAAATCATCTCCACCGGAGATGAAGAGGGGGAGCCGGCGCTGCCCCTCTGCCTTGGAGGGGAACGGGCCGGCCCGCTTGAGGACTCAGGGGGCTCTTGGGAGTATGAAAATACACTTCAAATTCTGAAAGACCCAAACCATGCGAAATATGAAGAAACCCGCGAATGGACAGGGGATTTTGATCCTGAGAATTTCGACCTGGAAGAAATAAACTCCCGCTTGAAACATGTTTTTAAGCCCCGGCCCACCAGGGCGAAAAAAGCCAAAGCCTCCGGCGGGAAGGAAGAACAAAAACCTAAGTAAAGGGAACCTTAACCCGGTACCTTAGCTTATATTTCAATGCCAATTCCGCGGGACTCGGGCACCCCTTCCGCGTAGTCCCCCCGGGCCATATTTGGGATAAAGCCGAAACTGCGGATCCGGCCTTCCATACAGAGGCGGCATTCGGCGGCTTCGTCGCCGGTGCAGATCTTGTTGTCGTAGAGGGCGTAGAGCTTCCGCACGTCCCTGGGGGAGAGGTTGGGCATGACCACGTTGGCCCCCGCCATAAGGCCCTTCTCCCGGCCTGTGGGAGAGATAGTCCCTAGGGCGGTGGTGGCGGGGATCAGGGCCTGGGGGAGGAGGAGCCGGGTCAGGGCCACCATCCGCAGAGTCTGCCGAAGGCTGCCCCCGGGGTAAGCGCCGAATGGGGTGGATGCCTGGGGGATGAAGGGGCCGATGCCCACCATGTGGGGCTTCAGTTCCTGCAAGAACCGCAGATCTTCCAGCAGATTTTCCGGGGTCTGGAAGGGGGTTCCCACCATAAAGCCCGCCCCCACCTGATAGCCGATTTCCCGCAGGTTAAAAAGGCACTGTTTCCGTTCCGAAAGGCTCATGGAGCTGGGGTGGAGTTTTCGGTAGTGGCCCTCGTTGGCGGTTTCGTGGCGGAGGAGATAGCGGTTTGCCCCGGCCCGGAAAAAGCGCTCGTAGCTTTCCCGGCTCCGTTCCCCGATGGAAAGGGTGATGGCGTGGCCGGGGTATTCCCGGCGGATGGCGGCCACGATTTCGGCCACCCGGTCATCGGTAAACCAGGGATCCTCTCCGCCCTGGAGGACAAAGGTC
>JAITEG010000146.1 GCA_031282145.1 Spirochaetaceae bacterium
GCCTTGGCGGCCTTTTTGCCCTGGCGGACCGGAACCGCGCACGCCGCGAGCAGGCCGGGGCCGTATTCATCCGCTTCCCCGAGATCCACATTCGTCTCACGGAGGAGGAGGTTTCCATAGAGCCCATAAGGCCCTGCCGGTCCATGGATCTGGTCCGGGAATGCATGCTCCTTGCCGGGGAAGGGGCCGCCCGATGGGCCCTGGAGCGGGGACTCCCCTTCCCCTATATCAGCCAGGAGCCGGGGGACCTGCCTTCTTCGCCCCTTCCCGGTTTTGCCGGCGCCTATCAGCTCAGGCGGTGTATGCGGTCCCGGACCCTGTCGGTACGGCCGTCCACCCACTGGAGCCTGGGGCTGGACCGCTACACCCAGGTCACGAGTCCCCTCAGGCGGTACACGGACCTCCTGGCCCATCAGCAGATCCGCGCTTTTTTGCGGCAGGAGGCGGGGAGCCCTGCCCCGTATCCGCCCTTGGGGGAAGACGAACTCCTCCTCCGCCTGGCCGCCGCGGACGCCGCCGGTCAGGGGAACCTCCATGCGGAACGGGCCTCCCGGACCCATTGGATCATGGTATATCTTTCCGACAAAAAGGACAGCCTCTGGGAAGGGGTGATCCTGGAAAAACGGGGAAACCGGGCTCTGGCGCTGATCCCCGCTCTGGGACTGGAAACCCAGATTACCCTTAAGGGAGGGGAAGAACTCAATGAGGTCATTCCCCTCACCCTGAAATCGGTTCGAATCCCCGAGGCGGAGGCGAATTTTGTCACCTAACACTCCGGCGGCATAATGAGGATAGATTGAGGCGGTTTTAAAATCCACGAAAACAGTGGACAAACCCAAATTTCAATGCAGTTTTAAGCAGTTTTGGGGATTACCGGAAGAATTTATCCTATTGATCTCTTGACGTAAACCGAATTGTGTATAAGATTAATCTAATATGAGTGATTATCTTGATCCAAATAACGAGGAACTTCTCAAAGACTTTTTCAGTGAAGCCCAAATGCAGGTTGATACACTGGAACAAAATATTTTGGTCCTTGAGAATGAGGGCGGAAATCGGGATGCGGTAGATGAAATTTTCCGGGCTGCTCATACCCTCAAAGGGGGGGCGGCCACAGTGGAAATGATGGAGCTTTCCCATTTCACCCACCTGGTTGAAGATGTGCTGGACGCCATCCGTTCCGATATGGTTACCGTAAATGAGGATGTGGTTGATACGCTGCTTGCCGCCATAGATATCATCAAGGCGATGATCACTCAGCGTATGGAAGGTTCTGTTTATCAAGAAAACACCTCCGAAATAGAGGGGCGTCTTTCCGCACTGCTGCCCGAAGGCTCGGGTCATAAAAAGGGTGCCGCAAAATCCGTGCCAAAACCCGCCTCTCCCCCGCCCCCCCCCGCTCCGCCTCCAGAGGCTGCGGCGGCTTCCGGGACGGGACTTTCGGACGATGAAATCCGGGAACTCAAGGATTCGGTGGAGGACGGCCGGTCGATTTACCGGGTGGCGGTCCAATTTGATGAAAGCAGCCTTATGAATACCGTAGGGGGTATCCAGGTTTACGCGGCCCTGAAAAGTGAAGGGACCATTCTTAAGACAAATCCCGACTTTGAAGCCCTGTATGAAGACGTGTTTTATCCTACGGTGGAATATTATATCGCCAGCGATAAGAAGCCGGAAGAAATTAAACGATACGTTATTATCCCCGATGTAAGCCTTTCCGCGGATGTCGTGGATATCAATACCCTGGGAGGGAAGAAACCCGCCCCCGTTCCCCAGGCGGCCGCCGCGCCGGCCCCGGTGGTCGCGGAGGCAGAGGCCGCCCCTGCTCCCGCAGCCAAGGCCGCCGCGCCGGCCCCGGAGGCTCCCAAGGCGGCCGCCACGCCGGCTCCCGCCACAGACCAGGGGGCGGACGCTAAAAAGGCCGGTAAAGAGGCCGGGGCCATCCTCCGGGTTGATTCCAAACGGATCGATGATCTCCTCAACCTGGTATCGGAAACGGTCATCACCAAAGCCACCTTTAACCAGATCAGCAATCAGTTTAACGATCTGCTCAACGAGCTTCATACCCTGGAGGCAACCTATCGGGAACGGATCAAGGCCCTTTTTGACAGCCTGCCCGATTACCTGGAAAGCATCCAGGGAGGGCGGTCCATCAAGGAGATCCGTAAGGAAATCGGGGACGAATATGGAGGGATCTTCTCCATGTTCGAGGGATTCGAGGCGGCCCTCAAAAACGATGTGGGCAAATTCCGCTCCACCTCCCAAAACCTGGGACGGATCACTGGGGAACTCCAGGAAGGGGTTATGCGGATCCGTATGGTGCCCATCAGCCAGATCTTCAGCCGTTTCCCCCGGCTGGTTCGGGATCTTTCCAAGAGCCTTAACAAGAAGATCAACCTGGTTATTGAAGGGGAAGAAACCGAGTTGGATAAATCGGTCATTGAGGACCTGCTGGATCCCATCATGCACTCGGTCCGGAATTCGGTGGATCACGGCATTGAGTCGGTGGAAGAACGCCGGGCCGCGGGAAAACCCGAAGAAGGGATGGTACTCCTCAAGGCCAACAACGAAGGCAATATGATCATCATCGAAATATCCGATGACGGCAAGGGCATAGACGTGGAGGCGGTAAAAAGCAAGGCGGTAGAACGGGGGCTTATCAGCCCCAACAAGCTCCTCACCGATGTGGAAGCATTCAACCTGATTTTTGAGCCGGGATTCTCCACCGCGAAAACGATTACCTCCATCTCCGGCCGGGGGGTAGGGCTTGATGTGGTCCGCCGGCAGATTGAAAAGCTCAACGGAACGGTGACGGTGAATTCCGAACGGGGAAAGGGCACCAAATTTACCATTAAATTGCCGTTGACCCTGGCGATCATCCAGGGACTCCTGGTTCGGGTGGGTACGGAGATCTACTCCATTCCCATCACCTCGGTCATTGAAAGCCTCAGGCTAAAACCGGAGGACATCAGGATGATCGATAACTATGAGGTCTTTAATATCCGTAACGATGTACTCTCCCTGCTGCGGCTGAATCGTCTTTTCGGCATAAAAACCGAGGAACAACAGGAGTACAATTTTGTGGTTATTGTGGGAACCGCGGAAAAGAAGATGGGTTTTATGGTGGACAGCCTTATCGGCGAAGAGGATGTGGTAATTAAGCCCCTGCGGGATCAGTATACCAATTCGCCGGGTATAGCGGGGGCATCAATCCTGGGGGACGGTTCTGTTTCCCTGATCATTGATGTCAGTCAACTTTTGGAACTCGGACTCCGGAAAGAAATGGAACAACGCCGCGTCCGCGAGGCGTCGATTTGATAGCGAGGAAACTCCATGGCAGTGATAAAAGACTTAGCAACGGTTAACGCCGAATTACAGGAACAAAAAGAACGGGTCGATACGGTTGATTTTAAGATGGTAACGTTCTCTTTGGCGGGAAAAGATTATGGGGTTGATATTATGAACGTGAAGGAGATCGCCAAGGCGGATAAATTTACCTATGTCCCCAACGCTGCCTCCTTTGTCCGGGGGGTGTATAACCTCCGGGGTGACATCATCCCCATCATAGACCTCCGGACCTTTTTTCATCTTCCCATGGATCAAAAAGACGACGGTCAGGAAAATATGTTGATCCTCCGCATAGAGGACCGGGTTTACGGCACCATTGTGGATAAAATCGATAAGGTGGTGGGGATTAATTCCGACACCATTCAGCCGCCGCACCCTATTTTTGGGGATATCAACATCAAATTTATCAGCGGGGTGGTGGAAAAGCAGGGAGAACTGTACATTATCCTGGATGTAATCCGGATCTTTACCCAGACCGATGAGGAAAAACAGAAACCCCGGGGTCAGGTAATATCGGACGTTCCCCAGGACGTCTATTTTGCGCCGATCCCGGAGGCCGGCCCCTCCAAGGAAGCTACCGAGTCGGCCCTGGGCTTTATCAAGGAAAGCCTTTTGGCGTTAAAACATTTTGCCGTAAGCCCCCTCAACGACGAATGGCTCTCCCGGCGCTTTAGCGATTGGGCCGCGACCCGGAAGGAATCGGAGGTACAGTTTAAAAACGAGGCTGAGGCAACGGAATTCCTTACTCCCTTCTATTCTCCCTGTTCCGGGAAGTTCTGGGATGATGACTATGCCGCCGCGATCAAGGAGGTATTGCCGGAACTTACCTCAAATAACATCCAAGTATGGAATTTAGGCTGCGGAAAGGGCTATGAAAGTTTTTCATTTGCGTGTATACTTAAAGTACGGTATCCTGACGGCAGGATAAAAATATGGGCCAACGATAGTGATATCATGGCCATTTCCCAGGCGCCGAATATGGTTTTTGATTTAGATGAAGTTCCTGAACATTGCCGGAAATTTATGGTCCGGGGGCGAAATGGGTACAGTTTTAACCAGGCCATCAAGGATTCATTATTGTTTGAATACCACGATGTTTTAAATGAAAATCCGCTGCCGGAATTGGATATTATTTTGGCCCGGGACTTATTGTCCTTCTTTTCTGTACCGGATCAGGAACGGATTATCGCCGGGTTCATAGAAAAATTAAAAAGCCGGAGTGTGGTTATTTTGGGAAGAAACGAGTGCTTAACCGGAAATGGATGGAAGACCGTGGGTAAGGATCCTGTGTCTGCGTTTATACGGTAATGAATAGTAACTATTGGAAGGAGCATTTGTATGAGAGTTGAATATATCAACCCTTTTAGTGAGGCAGCTTTTAATGTACTTAAGGAAGTGCTTAACGCTGAGGTTAAGCGGGGGGATCTTTACCTTAAGTCGACAACCATGTCAATTATGGGGGTTGCGGCATTGGTTGGCCTTGCGGGAGACGTCGAGGGACGGGTTCTTTTTGATATGACCAAAGAGACGGCTCTGGCGGTGGCGGGGGCTATGAATGGAGAAACCTTTACCGTTTTGGATGAAATGGCCAAGGCTACTATTCAGGAGCTTGCCAACATGATTACCGCCCAGGCGGTTACCAAACTCCATGATCTGGGTTTTAAGTTTGATCTTACCCCTCCCGCCCTTTTTACCGGTGATAATATGGAAGTTTCCAATAACCTCAAGGTAGAAGCCCTGATTGTGCCCATGGAATTGGGCTCCTTCGGTAAGATTGAGGTAAACGTTGCTATCCGTGAACGCATGTAGGGGAAAACCTAAAGCGTTTTTTGACACGGAACGCTGGGTGGGATAAATCCCACCCGCTTTAGAAGGGTACAGCGGCCTTTGTTGGTTCCTGGCCCTGCGAAATTTATGGAATTAACACCGCTTGACGCGGTGCGGTTATAGGGGCGGTTAGCTCAGTTGGTTAGAGCACCAGTATGACACGCTGGGGGTCACAAGTTCGACTCTTGTATCGCCCATAAATTTGATGTTAGGCACGATGCGCGAAGACATTTTGTCATGTATTTCTCTTTTTTCCCGAAACTTTACTTGGTTCCCGTTTTCAGGTATATTTATCGTGGAGGTATGATATGGGCGACATGGTATTACCGCAACGGGAGCCGGCCCGGGGCCTGACCTTTGAAGATGTCTGGGCCATGTTCCAGGAAACCGACCGAAAATTCCAGGAAACCGACCGAAAATTCCAGGAAACTGAACGGATGATGAAGGAAACCGACCGAAAAATTCAGGAAACCGACCGGTTGATCCAAAAACTGACCGAAAAAACCGATAAACAACTGGGAGAACTGGGGAACCGGTTTGGTGAGTTGGCTGAACATCTGCTCACCCCCAATATAACTGAAAAATTCAGGGCACTGAACTATACCTTTACCAAGGCGGGGCCCGAGGTGAAATTTACTGACCCCCAAGGGAAAACCCTTACGGAAGTGGATGTGTGGCTGGAAAACGGGGACTATGCCCTGGCGGTGGAGGTCAAGTCCTATCTACGCATCCAGGATGTCAAGGATCATATCAAACGGATGGAAATACTCAGAAGCTATGCCGATGAACGGCATGATACCCGGAAACTACTGGGGGCGGTGGCCGGGGCGATAATCAAGGCCAAGGTACGGGACTATGCCCTGGAACAGGGGTTTTATGTGATAGAACAATCGGGGGATACGGTGAAAATCGAAGCCCCCGAAGGTTTTTCGCCCCGGATCTGGTAAAACCCTCTCCAAACCGCGTTAAGGGGGCTTTTACGATATGGCCCTCAGGCATCCCGGAGAAAGGCGATATACCCCCGGTAGGTGGTATAGAGATCTATCTTACTTATCACCTCAAAAGGGGAATGCATGGAAAGGACCGGGATACCGCAATCCAAAACCTCCACCCCGAGGCTCGCGACAAAAAGGGCGATAGTTCCGCCCCCACCCTGATCCACTTTGCCCAGATCACCAAACTGCCAGGAAATCTTATTTTTATTGAAAATCCCCTGTACTTTTTGGCAGAACTCGGCGTTGGCCTCACTGCCGCCAAATTTCCCTCCCCGGCCGGTGTATTTGCTTAAGACCATGCCTTTGCCGAAGTAGGAGGCGGTCTTTTTGTCATATACCGAATCAAAATTGGGATCATAGGCCGCATTAACATCCGCGGAGAGCATGGAAGAATTACCCAGACACCGGCGGAGTTCAATTTCCGAATAATGATCCATAGTTTTTGAACACAAATAGGCGGCAAAATTTTCAAATAGCCGGGATTGGGCGCCGGTATTCCCCACGGAACCTATTTCTTCCTTATCGGTGAGGAGGCACACCACGGTTTTTTCCGGAAGTTCCGGGGCCGCGGCAAAATGGAGGACCCCGTGAAAGGCAGGATAGGCGCAGCACCGGTCGTCGTGGCCGTACCCCCCTATCATGCTCCGGTCCAGGCCGATATCCCGGGTCTTAAAGGCGGGGACAAACTCAAATTCCGCCCCGGCAAAATCCTCCTCCACGAGGCCATATTTTTCGTGGAGCAGGCTGAGAAGTTTCAGTTTAACCCGATCTTTGGCCTTATCATCCTTATAGGGCTCGGAACCCGCGAGGATATTAAGGGCCTCCCCGTCAAAAAATTCAGCGGCCTTTTTTTGCATCTGGTCCCGGGCCAGATGGGGCAGGAGATCGGTAATCGTAAAAACCGGATCCCCCTCATCTTCGCCGATACAGAGGCTGGATTTCTTTCCCCCCCTGTCAATCACCGTACCGTGCATGGCCAGAGGTATGGCGGTCCACTGGTAATGTTTAATACCCCCGTAATAATGGGAATCAAACAGGGCAAGCCCCGAATCTTCATAGAGGGGGTTGGTTTTAAGGTCAATCCGGGGTGAATCCACATGGGCGCCCACAATATTAAGCCCTTCCCCCAGGGGGCGGCGGCCGATTACCGCACATACCAGGGACTTGCCCCGGATGTTCTGATACACCTTCGCTCCGGGGAACAACTTTCCCTCTCCTTGGAGCAGGGTCTCAATATCGACAAACCCTTCCCGCCGTAATATATCCAGACATTGGCCTACAAATTCCCGTTCAGTTTTACCCCGATCCAAGAAGGTCTTGTACCCTTCGGCAAATTCCCGGATCTTGGGAAGCTCCCCGGATTCCACCGTGTCCCAGCAATTTTTAAGGTCAAAGGTGAGTTTCTCCGCGAGGAGCTGCCCTTCGCTTTTGTTTTCCCCGTTAACCGGTTCTGTTCCCATATATATCCTCCAAAACCAGCATAGCTTTTTGGAAGATAAATGACAATTACCAGCCGGCCGGTTTTCGCCCCGTCAAACGGGGTACACGCAAGCGTGGCAACGCCAAAAGGCAGCGCCGCCCCCGCGCAGCGGGTTCTTGGAGCCCCGGAAAAGGCCACCGCACGGAAAACGGTTTCAGGGCGTCTAATGGGGAGCAAGACGCCTATCCCGCGTCCTACTCCGGCCGCCGGCTCAAAAGCCATGGCCTCCGGTCCGGGGAGGGCTCTTCCTGAAAGCGCGGCAAGGATAGTAGGGGGGGGGCGTCTTACCCTCGCCTGGTTGCCTGTTTGGGCGGCTTATAGTAAGATCAGGGGAGTATGGAAATTCGAGACCGTTATGCCCCATCCCCCACGGGGTTGCAGCACATTGGGGGGGTAAGAACCGCCCTGTTTAACTACCTTTTCGCCCGGTCCCGGGGGGGGAAGTTTATCCTGCGGCTGGAGGATACCGACCGGACCCGTTCGGATGCGGCTTTTGTACAGAACCTCTACGATACCTTTGCCTGGCTGGGAATTCCCTGGGATGAAGGGCCCGATGTGGGGGGACCCTATGCCCCCTACGTGCAGTCGGAACGGTGCGGGCTTTACCAAAAATACGTCCAAGAGCTGGTGGATGCCGGTGAGGCCTATTACTGTTTCTGTTCCCCCGAGCGGCTGGAGAGGATCCGGGAAGAGCGGGAGGCGGCCCGCTCAGGGGAAACCGGGTATGACCGGCGCTGCCGGAATATTCCCCCTGAAGAAGGGGCCGAACGGGTGGGGGCCGGGGAGTCCCATACCATACGGCTTAAAATACCCCTGGAAGGGACCGCCCGCGGCGGCCCCCAAATAACCCGGTTCCGGGATCAGCTTTTGGGGGATATAGAATGGAAAAACGAGGACATAAACCCCGATCCGGTCCTCCTCAAGTCCGACGGTTTCCCCACCTACCACCTGGCCAATGTGGTGGATGATCACCTTATGGGGATAAGCCACGTACTCCGGGCCCAGGAATGGCTCCCCTCCACGCCCCTGCATGTGATCCTCTACCGGAGTTTCGGCTGGTCTCCCCCGGAATTCTGCCACCTCCCCATGGTGATGGGCCAAGACGGGAAGAAGCTGAGCAAACGCCACGGGGCCACCAGTGTGGACGAGTTTCGCCGCCAGGGCTACCTCCCGGAAGCCCTCCTCAACTACGTGGCCCTCCTGGGCTGTTCCTACGAGGAGGGGAAGGACCTCTACACCCTGGGAGAACTGGCGGAACGGTTCGCCCCGGAGAAACTCAACAAAGCCCCGGCGATCTTCGACTATAAAAAGCTGGAATGGTACAACGGCCAGTATATACGGATGAAGGGGGACGCGGAATTGGCGGAGCTTGCCCTGCCCTACGCGACAGAGGCGGGACTTTTCGGCGGCAAGGGGAAAGGTCCCGGCCCTGAGGAAAGGCGGGTTTTTATCGCCGCCATGCCCCTGATTAAGGAGCGGATCTCCTTTCTCCACGAAATACCGGAAAAACTGGACTATCTCTTTGCCGATCCCCCGGTCCCTGCCCCGGAGGAGTTTATTCCTAAAAAATCGGACCTTTCCCACACCATAACCCTGCTGCGCCTGGGCCGGGAACTCCCCGGGGAATTGGCTCTCCTGGACGACGAGGGCGCCGAAGCCCTGGTCAAGGCCACGGCGGAAAGGGAGGGGGTAAAATTAGGGGACCTCCTCATGCCCCTGCGGGTGGCAATAACCGGGAAACGGGTCAGCCCTCCCCTCTTCCCCTCGATCCG
Source organism: Spirochaetaceae bacterium (assembly GCA_031282145.1). GTDB lineage: Bacteria > Spirochaetota > Spirochaetia > Treponematales > Breznakiellaceae > JAIRMO01. Next base: position 9,423 of record JAITEG010000146.1, read on the forward strand.
CCTCCTCGGGGCGGCGCGGTGCCTCGCCCGAGTGGACCGGGCCCTGCAAGGGATGGGAGGGGTATAGCCGGTGAAAGTCCGGGTGATCGAGCTCCCCCTGGACTTCGGGGCCAGCCGCCGGGGGAGTGATATGGGTCCTTCCGCCATACGCCTGGCGGGCCTCAAGGAGGCCCTCACCGACGCGGGCCACGAAAGTGAAGAGGGTTTCCCCGGAATTCCCGTACCGGCCCAGGAATTTTTGGCGGAAGGGGAAAGTTCCGCCAAGTACCTGGAACCCATCGCCGCCGCCTGCGGGGAACTGGCCCGGCGGGTGGAAGATGCCCTGGACGAAGGCCGCTTTCCCCTGATCCTGGGGGGAGATCACTCCATTGCCATCGGGAGCCTCTCGGGGCTGGGGGCGGCTTACCGAAAACGGGGGCAGACCTGGGGGGTTCTCTGGGTGGATGCCCATGGGGATTTTAATACCCCGGAAACCTCCCCCTCGGGGAACATCCACGGCATGGCCCTGTCCGCGGCCTGCGGATACGGCAGGAAGGAACTCACCGCCCTCCACGGGGATTTTGTCAAGGTGGAAGCGGCCAACGTGGCCCTGGTGGGGGTGCGGGATCTGGACCCCAAGGAGAAGATCCTGATGCGCCGGGCGGGGCTCCGGGTCTTCACCATGACCGAGGTGGACCGTTTGGGGATCGCCCAAACCGCCCGGGAGATAACCGCCTTCTTTAAAGAGCGGGTAGACCGCATCCACGTCAGTGTGGACATGGACGCCCTGGACCCCATGATAGCCCCAGGGGTGGGGATTCCCCTCACCGGGGGCTTCTCCTACCGGGAGGTCCTCCTCCTCGCGGAGGAACTGGCCGCATCAGGACTCCTGGGGTCCGCGGAAATCGTGGAGGTCAACCCGGTGCTGGATGTGCGGAACCAGACCGCCCAGATGGCGGTGGAGATCATCCGCCGTCTCCTGGGGGGCACCATCTACGGCCCAGGGCCAGGGCCATAGGCCCTTTTAGCTCAAAGAAGGGGGCGGAAGAGGGGATCCCGCGCCCTACTCCGCCATATAAGCGTGGGGGCGCAGAAAGCGACCGGGGGAGCGGCCCGCCCTCCCCTTCTCCCCGCTACAGGGGCTAAAACACCCAATGGGTGTTAGAGGGGGAAGCCGAAGACGGCGCCCAGGGCAAAGGAGCGGCCCTCGTCAAAGGTGTCGGTCATGAGGACCTCAATGTTGATTTTAAAGTTCTTCAAGGGAGGAATGGCGGATAGATCCAAGCGCAGTCCGGTGTTGAGTATCCCCCGGTCGACGAATATCTTTGGATTAAGACTGTCGGAATAGGAGAAATTTGAAAAATCGACAATAACATGGACAAAACGGCCGAGGTATTGGGGAAGCAGGAGCACGTCAAACCCCATGCCGAAGTCTATACTGCTGTCCATGCCCCCATACAAGGTTTTTCCCATGACCACGGAGATCTCCGTTTCGGAACCAAAAAAGCCGTTCCGGTAGGTGACGGCCCCGTAGATCTGTCCGGCGATATAATGCCCGTTCAGGGCCCGGTTGAGCCGCTTGTTCGACCATCGTTCTCCGCCGAGATTCAGGATCTGTAAATTTCCCCCGAGGCCGACGGAGGTATTTTTGAAGGTGAAGAGCTCCAATTTGCTCCCGAAGATGAGGTCGTCATTTTTGGATCTAAAATAATCATCCTGAATGTCAAAGGCGAAGCTTACTTCCGCCAATCCAAACATGCTGATATTAATATTAAACAGGTGGTTGGAGTACCCATTGATGATTCCGTGATAGCCCAGATCCAGACCGGCGGATCTTTCCCAGCCGACATACCCGGAAGGAACCATATAAAGCCCGGTAGCCCCATTGAAGGTCATACCCCGCAGACTTTGATTTTGAGCACCCAAGCCCGATAAACCCGCAAAAACAATCCCCAGAACCATCAGCATTTTCCGTAACGTAACCATGTTCATTCCTCCATAAACAAGCAACTTGTCCAATTATATATGGACGAGGGAATACAAGCCCTCAAAAACTTCCGCTAAATCATTAAAATGAAGCGCCGCCCGACGATCCAGGGGCGTGCTCTGGTTATTCACCAGTACGATGTTTCCTCCCGCCCGCAGGGTTATTTCCGGAATGGCCGCGGCGGGATAGACCGTGAGGCTCGTTCCCAGGACCAGCATGAGGTCCGCCTTACGGGCCTCATCCTCGGCGGTCCGCAGGGCCCGGACCGGGAGGCTCTCCCCAAAAAAGGTAATCGCCGGTTTTAACACGGCGCCGCAACGGCCGCACCGGGGCAGTTCCCCCGCCTTGACCAGGACCGCCGCCTCCTCAAAGCGCAGGAGGTCCCCCGGGGGAAAGGGAGCGGCCGGGGGAGACGCGGCGAGGTCCTCAATGACGAAGGGGTCCGTACAGGCGGGGCAGTAGTGGATAGAAGGGGAACCGTGGATCTCAATGACCCGGCGGTTTCCCCCTTTTTGATGGAGGAGATCGATATTCTGGGTTATCACCGCTTTAAGCAATCCGCGCTGCTCTAAAACCCCCAGGGTTTTATGGACCACCGAGGGCTCCTTTTCATCGAGGTTATAGATGAAGGAAGCCGTCGCGGTATAATAAAAGGAGGGGTCCTGCCGGAAATAATCAATATCAAAGATCTTCTCCGTGCCTTCCTCGTTATAAAGGCCGTTTTTCCCCCGAAAGTCCCGGATACCTGAGAGGGTGCTTATCCCCGCCCCGGTCAGGGCCACGCAATGGCGGGCGGCGGAAATCTTTTCGAATAGTTCTTTCACCGTATCCATGAAAACCTCCTCAGGCCCGGCCGGCATAGGTATTAAAAAGCGCCACGATGGCGGGCTTATTAAAAAGCAGGGCGTATTTCCGGGCGCTTGCCCCGAGGCTGTCGGGCTCGTCGGCATTCGCCCCGGCGGCGAGGAGCCGTTCCGTGGAGGCTTCGTCGTTTAAGCCCACGGCGATTATCAGGGCCGACTGTCCGTCCTTGCTTTTCAGGTTAACGTCCGCCCCGGCTTCCAGCAGCAGATCCATAATGTCGGTATATTTCCCCGCGGTACTGTCGATGAGGGCCGTAGTCCCCCGGTCTTCCGCCTGGAAATTTACCGACGCACCGGCCTTGAGCAACAGGCTTACGATATTCCGGTTCCCCGCCCGGGCGGCAAGATTCAACAGGGGAACCCCGGCTTTATCCTGGGCGTTGGGGGAAAAACCCGCCTCAAGAAAATAGGAAACCGCCTCCCGTTTCCCTTCCCGGATGCAGCGCTCCAGGGACTCTTCGTTAAAGGGAACGCCCATATCCAACAAGGCGGTTTTTGCCTGCCTGAAAGTTTCTTTCCGCTCCCACTCTTCGGTTTCCGCGGCGAGATAGCGGTCCAGGTCATGGTCGTCATGGAAAATGACGGCCTCCCCCGGAAACTCAGGCGGCGCCGGGGCGGTGGGGAAAATAAGCAAACTCCGGCCGGACCCCAGGGAAAACCCCGCGGCGAAAGCAAACCAGGGGGTAAGGTCCGGGGAACCAGAAAGAAGGGCCATAATATGGGAAGAAGCGGCCAGAGGACCCGCCAGGGTCATAAGGTCCGCGGGGGATTCCGGCTTGTCCCGGGTAACGGCCCGGGGGGAAACCGTGAGCTTATATTTTTTCCGTTTGATAAACCGTACCAGCCGGCCGGCGGTATTTTTTTCTTCCGGCTCATATAATAATAATAAGTTCATTAGTATTATCTTCGGAAATTTAGGGGTAAGAAAAAAGGAAAACTCGAAAAAAACGGAGGGGTGGCATTTGCTCCGCCGCGGGGGTAGCCTCGGAGGACTAATCCCGTACCGGGCGGGGAATTTTATCCCGCTTACTATCTGTAGAATTCGCCTGCGGAGCCGTGGAACCTTGGAACCTTGGGTTCCTTACCCTGCGGGTCTAGTCTCCTCCGGCGAAGAATTCCAGAGACGTAAGCGGGATAAAATTCCCCGCCCGATACGGCTTTAATCAACAACGGCTGGACAGGGCGGGCAAAGGCCCCTTACGCATTTATGCCTTATCCCGGCGGCGTTGCTTTTGCCTGACGAACACGCAGGGGCCGCGGCGCCTTTTTTTATGCGGGGGCTGCGCGGCCCTTGCACTTACGTCAGGAAAATGCAACGCCGCCCCAACGTGGCGGCCCCCCCCCGATCACGCACTTGCGCTTTTCCCCAAAAACCGCTACAAATAAGCATCGGGGGAGGTTTTATGTCCAGTGAGGTTCGTGAGATTGCCGCCCGGGTGCGGGTGCTGCGGGAGATTGAGGAAATTTCCGTGGAGACCCTGGCCCAGGAATTGGCCGTTAATCCGGCAGCATACGGGCGTTGGGAAGCGGGGGAAGAGGATTTTCCCATCGGGGTCCTGGTGGAAATTGCCGCCCGGTTCAAGGTGGATTTGACCGAATTGGTGAGCGGGGAGCCCTCCCGGCTTAAAACCTACTGCGTCACCCGTTCCGGTAACGCCCCGGAGGTGAGCCGCCGGCCCATGTATACCTATTGGAATCTAGCCTACAATTTTCACCGTAAAAAGGCGGAACCCTTTTTGGTGGAGGTAAATCCCGATACGGAAGGGAAGCCCTTAAGCCTCAATACCCATCCGGGACAGGAATTTAACTACGTGCTGGAGGGCCGCCTCCTCTTGTCCGTGGGCGGGCACGAATCGGAATTGGGCCCCGGGGACGGTATCTATTACGATTCCAACGAGCCCCACGGCATGAAAGCCCTGGGGGGAAAACGGGCCCGTTTTTTAGCCATAGTACTATAACAGCCTGGTGCGTAAGGGGTTTTCCAAAACAATACGTTGGGAAAGCTCCCGGAACCGGAAAAACCGCTTTTTTGGTAATTTTACCGCAGGAGTCGCGATATGCTGGAACGTTTTTTGCCGCGGGCGGAATTTGAATCCTATGAAGATTTTATAGCCAATTTTTCCCCAAGGATCCCGGAGAATTTCAACTTCGCCTACGATGTGGCGGACGTGTTGGCCGAGGAAAAGGGCGGGGAGCGGGCCCTGGTGTGGTGTGACGAACAGGGAGCGGAGGCGGTGTTTACCTACGCCGACATGAAGCGCCTTTCGAACCAGGCGGCCAACGTGTTCCGGTCTGCGGGAATAGGCAAGGGGGATCCGATCCTCGTGATCCTGAAGCGCCGCTGGCAATATTGGCCGGTACTCCTCGGCCTCCATAAGATCGGGGCGGTGGGTATCCCCGCGACCCACCTCTTGACCGTCAAGGACCTGGTCTACCGCTGCGAGGCGGCGGACGCGGCGGGGATCCTCTGCGTGGATGACGGAGAGGTAATGAGCCGGGTGGATGAGGCGGAGGAAAAACTCCGGGCGGGGAACCGTAACACCCTGCGGTACAAGGCTTTTGTCCGTTCCGCCCATACCGCGGCGGATCGGGAAATCCGGGGCAAGGGTTTACCCGGGATTTTGCCCTGGGCGGATTTCAACGCCCTGCTGGAAGCGGCCTCACCGGACTTTTCCCGGCTTCCGGGGATCAATACCAACCGGGATATGATGCTCCTCTATTTTACCTCGGGCACCACGGGGATGCCCAAGATGGTCCGCCATGATTTCGCCTACCCCCTGGGGCATATCCTTACCGCCAAATACTGGCTCTGCGGTGAGGAGGGGGGGCTGCACCTGACCGTGGCGGATACCGGCTGGGCCAAGGCCGCCTGGGGGAAGTTCTACGGCCAATGGCTCTGCGGTACGACGATTTTTGTCTACGACTACGACCGGTTTGTCCCCGCAGTCATGCTGGAAATAATCAGCAAATACCGGGTTACCACCTTCTGCGCGCCCCCCACGATTTACCGCTTTTTCATCAAAGAGGATCTTTCCCGGTATGATTTCTCCGCCCTGAAACACTGTTCCGTGGCGGGGGAGCCCCTGAATCCGGAAATATACGAACAATTCCTCAGCGCCACCGGGATCCGGCTGAAGGAAGCCTACGGCCAGACGGAACTCACCGTGACCATGGCCACCTACCCCTGGCTGGAACCGAAACCGGGCTCCATGGGGAAGCCCTCTCCGGGTTATGACATCGACCTGGTCCGGGAGGACGGTTCTTCCTGTGATATGGGAGAGGAGGGGCAGATCGTGATCCGGACCGGGATACGGCGGCCCCCGGGGATGTTCGGCGGGTACTATCGGGACGAGACCCTGACCGCCAGTGTCTGGCACGACGACATTTATTATACCGGGGATATGGCCTGGCGGGACGAGGACGGTTATTACTGGTTTGTGGGCCGCGCGGACGACGTGATCAAAAGTTCCGGTTACCGGATCGGCCCCTTTGAGGTGGAAAGCGCCCTGTTGGAACACCCGTCGGTCCTGGAATGCGCCGTGACCGGGGTTCCCGATCCCGACCGGGGTACGGTGGTTAAGGCCACGGTGGTGCTTGCCAAAGGGTGGATACCCTCGGAGGAACTTAAACTGGAACTCCAGAACCACGTAAAAAAGACCACCGCCCCCTATAAATATCCCCGGATGGTGGAATTCGTTACCGAACTTCCCAAGACCATCAGCGGCAAGATCCGCCGGGTCCAGATCCGGGAGGAAGACGGCTCTGTTTCTGAGTAATAGGCGTTACCCATGACGATCCGGGAACTCGCGGCCCGCATCGGGGCCGAAATTATCCAGGGGGAATTTGAGGACGTAAACCTCCGGGGGGCCTATGCGTCGGACCTGCTTTCGGACGTGCTGGCCCACGCGGCGGAGGGGGACGCCCTTTTGACCGTCCAGGCCCATAAAAACACCGTGGCCGTAGCGGCGGCAAAACACCTTCCGCTCATCATCATCGCCAATTCCCAGCCCGTCCCCCCGGACATGGAAGACGCCGCCCGGGCCCGGGGGATCGCCCTGCTTCGGACCGGGAAGAATCAGTTTACCCTCTCCGGGGAACTTTACGAACTTTTCCGCCGGGAAGCCGGGAAAAACAGGGAAAATTAGGGAAAGCCGGGGCTTTTCCCGTTTTCCTTTCACTTTTCCCAGTAGCGGAAGACGAGCCTCATGACGGCCGGGAGGGCCTTGAGGCGGCGGCCCAGGGTGGTTCCCGCGAGGAGCTCCGTAATGGCCCGGATCCCCTGATAGGTCTTCTCCGAATAGGGCTGCCACCAAAGGTTCCGTTTGATCCCGGGGAGGAGGTCGTCCACCACCACCTGGGCTTTCAACATTTCCCGGAACCCCGCTTCCCCGTGGGTTTTGCCGAGGCCCGAATCGCCAAAGCCCCCCCAGGGGGTTTCCGCGAGGCCGTGGGACATGAGGTGATCGTTCAGCATCACCGCCCCGGCGTTGATCCGGGCGGCCAGTTTTTTTGCCCGGCGATGATCCCGGGACCAGACCGAACCGGTCAGTCCGTAGGACGAGGCGTTGGCTATCCGCAGGGCCTCCTCGTCGTCCGCCACGGGAAGGACCGCCACTACCGGCCCGAAGATCTCCTCGGCCATCACCGGCATGGTTTCGTTTACCGCGGTAAGCACCAGGGCCGGAGCAAAGAGGCTTTCATCCTGGAAGCTCCCATCAGGGCTTGCGGCCGCTATCCGGGCGCCGGCGGCAATACAGGCCTCAACCTGCTTTTGTACCGCCTTTTTCTGCCTGAGCGTGGTCATGGGCCCCATATCGCCGTCTTCGGCGATGGTGAGCTTTTGCACGAGGCCGCAGAGCTTTTCCAAAAAAGGCTCATAGACCGCCTGGTGGACCAGGATTCGCTGGGCTCCCCCGCAGGACTGACCGGCGTTGGAAAACCCCGACCAGAGGATCCCCGCGGCAGCCCGGTCGAGGTCCGCGTCGGCGCGGATTATGGCGGCATCCGCACCTCCCAGCTCCAGTACCAGGGGAAGCAGCCGGGGGGCGGCCAGGGCTAAAAGTTCCCGGCCCACCGCGGTAGATCCGGTGAAAAAGAGCTTATCCACCCCGCCTGAGATAAAAGCCGGCCCCGCTTCCTTGCCGGGCATTTCTATATACGAAAAAAGATCCTCCGGCAAATTGGCGGCGGCAAACACCGCCTCCAGCGCCCGGCCAACCCCGGGGGTATCTGAAGCGACCTTGAGGATCACAGCGTTTCCCGCGAGCAGGGCCATGACCACCTCGGAAAAGGGGATGGCAAAGGGGTAATTCCAGGGGGAGATGATCCCCACCACTCCGTAGGGTTTATAGATCATCCGGCTTTTTTTATTAAACATGAGGAGGTTCCCCCCCCGCAGGGTCCGGGGAGCCAGAAATTTCTTGCCCTGCTTAATATAAAAGGAGAGGGCCATCACCGCAGGGAGTACCTCCGCGGCCAGGGCATCGATTTTTACTTTACCGTTTTCCCGGTGGATCACTTCCGTCAGTTCATCGAAATGATTCCCCAAATATACGGTGACCTTTTTGAGCCGCCGGGCCCGTTCCCCATAGGGAAGGGCCGCCCATGGGCCTTGAGCCTGCCGGGCGGCAAGGATCTTTTCCGCCACCCCCGCCGTGTTTTGAGTCCCTCCCGCCACTTTTTCTTTTGTTTCAGCCATTTTTCTTCTCCCTCCCTATAAAATTATCCATGGAATGGTTTACACCCCAAAAATCCGCTATAAAATCAAACCCCCTTGGGGGCAGAAGCCTGAGGGGTAAGACGCCAAAGACAAACCAGGGTAAAATGAGCCGTTCTTTATCCGTGAGTATGGCCCGGGCGATACGGCGGGCCACATAAGTGCTTTTGAGGATGGGCAGCACCAGGGGGAACCGGGTTTTCGCCCCCCGGAAAAGGCCGGTGTCAATAAAAAAGGGACAAACCACCGTGGTTTTAACCGCGCTTTTTTGGCTCCGCAGTTCCATCCGCAGGGATTCGTGAAAGCCGAAGGAGGCGAATTTACTGGCCGAATAATCGGCCAGACTCCGGACCCCGATAAGCCCCGCGGCGGAAGATACGGTCACGAGGTGCCCGGTATTCCGGGCAATCATGGAGGGAAGAAAAGCCTTACAGGTCCAAAAATGGGATAACACATTGACCTCCATGGTTTTAACGAGCTTTTCATCGGGGGTCTCCAAAAAGGGGGAGCCGGAAACGATCCCCGCGTTATTTACCAGGACATCCGGAGGGCCCAATTCCGCGTTCAGAACTTCCGCGGCGGCATAAACCGCCTCCCGATCCGTAACATCGCAAACCATCCCTTTAATAAAAAGATTCCTTTGCCGGCCTTCGTTTTCCAGGTCCTTGAGGGCCTCCTGATTCAAGTCCCAAGCAACTACCCGTCCTCCCCTTTCCGCAAGCTCCACAGCCAAAAGCCGTCCGATTCCGCTGCCCCCACCGGTGATGAGGACAATTTTATGTACAATATCTTTCATATCAATATTAACTATACTATATTATTGAAAAAAACCAAAGTACCGGAGTTTCCTCAGGGTAATGCCGGCAGCCTGTTGCAGGGTAAGAAATCGCCTCACCGACGATTTCTTGGGGTTTTATACGCAAAGCGCGACAAACTCCTATTTAAAACCACCGCTCTTATCTTTTTCTTGATCTTACTTTATAGTAAGCCCATGTCCCGTACCCAGACCCTCGCGGAATCGGCATCCGCGGTAAATCAACTCCTTGACCGGTTAATGCCCCTTTTAATTCCCTCGGGGGTTCTGGCGGGGATTCTGCTTCCCCATGTTTTCATCCGGTTGCGGCCCCTCGTGCCCCTGCTTTTTGGGGTGATGACCTTGTCGGGGGCCATAAAATTGCGGGGGCGGGACCTGGCGCGGGCGGTAACCGATCCCCTGCCGGTGCTCCTCTTCTTTCTTTTTACCCATGGGTTTATGCCCGCTTTCGTATTCCTTTTATCGAGGCTCGTCTTCAGCGGCAACCCGGATATTGTTTCGGGGTATGTCCTGCTTTTCTCCATCCCCACCGCTGTATCGGGTTTTTTATGGGTTTCCTTATACGGCGGCGACCCCGCTCTGTCCCTGACTATTATCCTGCTGGATACCCTCGTGGCCCCCCTCGTGGTACCCGGTACGGTGACTTTGCTCCTGGGAACCTCCCTGACCCTGGACATGACCGGAATAACGGTTTCCCTCTTTTTTATGGTGGTATTTCCGACGATCCTTGGGGTCTTACTCAATGAAACCAGCCGGGAAAAAATACCCCGGCTCATATCCCCTTACATGGGCCCGCTCTCAAAGTGCTGTCTTACCCTGGTGGTCTCCGCAAATACCGCGGCCATAGCGGCCCAGGTACGCCCCCGGGAACCGGTATTCTGGATTGTGGGAATAAGCTGTGTGATCCTTACCGCCCTGGGATTTATCGGTTCAAGCCTCGCGGGCCGTATCGGGCGTTTGAGTCCGGCAAAACAGACCACCCTCTTTTTCGCCGGAGGGCTGCGGAACATCAGCGCTTCGGCAACCCTGGCCATAGAATTTTTTCCCGCAGCCGCGGCCCTGCCCGCCATATTGGGAATGCTCTGCCAGCAGATCCTGGCGGCTTTATTGGGAAAACTGTTTGTCGGAAAACAACGGTAAATGCAGGAACCCTGTCCTCGGAGACTTGGGAACCCTCTGTCCCGGGGAGCTTGTCCGTAACCGGGTGACCATGGTATAGTTCCCCATGCGGAGCTTAGGATGAAGGTTTTGGTTTTTGGTTCGTTAAACATTGATTTGATTTTTTCCGTTGACCATATGGTCAGCCCGGGGGAAACCATCAGCAGCAGTTCCCTGATAAAAAGCGCCGGCGGGAAAGGGGCGAACCAGGCTGCGGCCCTGGCAAAAGCGGGGATGTCCGTATACATGGCGGGGAAAATAGGTCAGGACGGAACCTTTTTGCTTTCCCTGCTGCAATCCTACGGGGTAAATACCGACCGGGTAGTCCGCTATGAAGGAGCTACCGGGCAAGCCATAATCCAGCTGGACAAAACTAAGCAAAACGCCATCGTACTCTTTTCCGGCGGGAACGCCCAAATAACCGTTGATGAAATCCAGAGCACCCTGGGGGAATTTAACCGGGGGGATCTGATTGTTTTACAGAACGAAATCGTTCATGTCAAAAAAATCATAGAAACCGCGAAAGACCGGGACCTTACCGTATGCCTTAATCCCTCTCCCTATGATCAAAAAATAGAAAAGCTGCCCTTGGACCTGGTGAATGTTTTTTTTGTCAATGAAATAGAAGGGGCCGCCCTGGCAGGTAAGAACGCGGAAACGCCCCTGCCCCAGGTGCTGGACAGCCTCGTCGGCCGTTTTCCCGGCGCTGAAATTATCCTCACCGCCGGAAAGGATGGGGCCTATTACGGCTTCAAGAACATCCGGGAAAAGGGATCTATCGTGGATATGCCGGTGGTTGATACTACCGGCGCGGGAGACACCTTTACCGGATACTTTATCGCCGCCCGGAACCGGAATATGCCCATAGACCGGGCGCTGGAGATCGCCTGCAAAGCCGCATCCTTTGCGGTGTCCCGGAAGGGAGCCATGGAGGCAATTCCCTTTGCCGCTGAAATATTCTGACGGTCCATTCCCCCGGCTTTAGCGGGGATTTGTTCGAGAAACCCGCTTGTTTGAGGAACTTGATAGAACCGTCAAATTGATATAGAGGTATATTGCCATTTTAAACGCCTATCGTGCTAGCGGCAAGAAGAATTTTTTGTATACAATTATAGCAACTTGTTTTGCCATCAATCATTGAATCGGAGGCCGGTATGACGCCGTTGGAGGAATTTGCCCGTCAGATAAGGGAAAAAACAAAGGAATTGGATGCTTTCTCCGGAAAAAAGGCATTGGAATTACAGTCGAAGTTATCCACCTACATAGCTGAACAAACACAAAACCTTATGAACCAGGGCGTATCGGTTGCGGAAATACAGGACGCCCTACGGGCGGCTGTCGACAGGGTAGAACAGACCTATGCTCCGGACATAGAGGAATATGATGAAGAGACGAGTGAACGGCTGGAACCGCCCATCAGTGTATTCACCTTTTTTCTACCAATGGAGGAAACGGAAATCGCCGCCTTTACCGCAGGAGAGTTATACGCATCGGAATTGATGGATCATATTAACACATCACAGGATATTACGTCGCTTGAGATGGTGAAAGGCTTGGATTTAGTATTGAGCGATTTTGGTAAAAATCAGGCACTATGCGATGTGTTCCTCAACGGCGAAATAGTGGCCGGGAGTAATGGTGAAGCGTTTATACCGGAAGAGTTAACAGTCAAAAATGCGGACGGGTATCAATATTCTGTAAATGATCCAGCAGTATTTAAATCTGTCGGGGAAGTTCAAACTACAACCACTTTATTGGAACCATTTGACCGGAAAACATTTTTCAAAAAGGCTAATATTAAAAAATTGATAAAATCCGGTTGGCTTGACGATTATGCTCCCCGCTCGGTGAAAAAAGAAGCCGATTATATTATTAACGAGTTATGGCAAGAGTTTATCGCCTTGCAGGAAATTTACCGCAAGGCATCGGAACAACGGAAAGGGATGTTTATTTTCGTGGGGTATCAAGGAGAAGAAACGGATGATTTTGAAGAAGATTTTTAGGCCGAAATTCGAGTTTTAAGCAGGTAACGGTATTTTCAGAGGAGGAACGGAAGACTCTATAAATGGCCGGAGGAGAAAACTGATAATACTATAACAATAATGCCGAAATAATCCTGTCATCCCCCGGGCCAAATGGTACACCAACTGAAACCGTTCTTTCAATACATCCCATGTCGTTTCTATGCAACTGCGGTCTCTGAATAATTGCTTCTGTTCCCCGCTCATAACCCGTTTCGTGTTTTTCCTCGTTGCACTCATGATATGCCGGTGCCGTTCGTACAGTTCCTGAAAAACTTCTTCCTTCAATATATAACCCGCATCCCCCACAAATAACCCTTCAAGGTCTTTGGTTATCTCTGACACTACCTGACTGTCATGTACGCTCCCTGTGGTAAAATACACATCCAGCAGTTCTCCCGCCTTAGTACAGACCCCATGTACCTTAAAGCCGAAAAACCAGCCTTTGCTGGTCTTCCCCCGGCTGGCATATCCACGGGTTACCCGGTGACTACTGATGTAGGGGTTCTCACAAACACTGACTGCCGTCGAATCTATGAAATATTTCCCCTGAAGCTTCCCTGTCCGGGTAAGAAACAATAGGTATTTCATAAAAACCACAATGGCGGGAAATGACCGGTTGCTTGCCTTCAGAAAGTTCTCATAATTGGGCAGAGTAGGGAAATACTCCCTATAGGCGTTTTGAACGAG
>JAITEG010000262.1 GCA_031282145.1 Spirochaetaceae bacterium
GGGTACACCGCCAAATTTCAAGCATACGAGGCTCTTTTTACCCGTATCTTCGGCAGGGCAAAAACCCTGCTTTCCACCGAGACCTGGCAGACCGAGGATTACGACAAATACGGGATAACCATGGTAAGCGGGGCGGACCGTAAGAAACGCCGGGAAGAGATCTTTCCCCAGGATGGTAAAAAGGCCTTTGCGCTGGGGGCGGAATTCACCGGCCCGTAAGGGAACTTGACCAAGTCGATTGGAGGACTTAAACTGCATAACATCCTGAGAAATCGGCTCAGCCGATGAGTAGAGTGCGAAGAAGCCGGGTCCTAACGTCAAACCGGTGCGGGTAGCCATAGAAAAAAAACTCCATCTTGGGTGATGGATTTCTAAAGGCGGCAAAAATGCAAATGCTTTCAGGATTGAAATCGTTACTTTCCGCCACTGGTTTACTATTTTTTCTTTTGAGCTGCGCCGTTCCCGAATCGGATCCCCGGATAAATCCCTTTTATATTAATCTGAACGAATATCCCCTTTATGTAAAAAGTGGTTTTGATCCCGCCGGTAATACCGCCGAACTTCCGGATTTTTCCGATGGTTCCTGGCTGATAAGGCAACCTGAAGAACGAAGGAGAGCGGCAAAGATTGAATCTCTGGAACTGCCGGATATGCCTCGGCGTTTTTTTCTTTCCCCCTTTAAGGAAAAAGTCAGGGAATACACTATGCTCATCCCCTTTACCGTAAGCCCGGAACAGTTCACCCACATTAACGGGAAAGCGTCCTTCCTGCCGGGGATTTTTTTGGCCGCCCTGGGGGATAATTGGGAAATATTTCTCAACGGTACCCTGATAAAATCCGAAATACACCTTGATGAGCATGGGCAAATCAGTTCCGGCCGGGGCTGGCGGTATGTTTCATATCCCCTGGACCGGGCCTTTTTTATCCAGGGAACCAATGTGCTGACCTTCCGCATCATTGGAATGCCCCATGCCGATATAACAGGCCTTTGGTACGAAGGTCCCTATTATATTGACCGCTATGAAACCATCCGGAAAACTCACGATGAGTCCTCGGTGATGTTTATCTGCGGGGCCTTTGTTTTGGTGGGGTTTTATCATTTTCTGATTTTTTTAAACCGGTCCAAGAACCGGGAAAATCTTTACCATAGCATCTTTTCAATCCTTCTGGCGAGTTATTTTCTGATGAGAAGTAACGCTATCTACCGTCTCATCCCCAACTCCGATATTACCTTTCGGATTGAGTATATAAGCCTCTATCTGTTGATACCCATGGTATCGGCCTTTTTTGAGCATCTTAATTTTAGAAAAACTACAAAAATCTGCCGGATATCTACGGGGATCTGTCTTTTTTTTGCCGTGGCGCAGATCCCATTCCCCAACCCCTTTGGGGATGATCTCCTTTATATATGGTGGGGATTCGCCCTTTTAGGGCTTATTTATACCCTTGGATACGATATACTCTATGTGTTTTGCCGGGATATCCTTGTCCGGTGGAAAGCCGCCGGAAAAAAATCCCCGGCGAAGATCTTCTGGACATCCCTCATCAGAACCCCCCTGGGTAACGTCATTATCGGAAGTTCCATCATGTGTGTTACCGCAGGTATTGATATCCTCAGCAGCATACGCATAGGTTATGGTCTTATCAATGTCAGCCGTTACGGCATCTTTATATTCACCATCACCACCGCCGTTATTCTTGCCCAACAATTCGGCAGGCTATTCCGTCACCTTGACGGGACGAACTTTTTATTGGAAAAAACCAACCTGTACCTGGAGGCCACGGTCAGGAAACGGACCCGGGAGCTGGAAAAACAGACAGAGGTGGCAAAATCCGCATCCCGGGCCAAGAGTGATTTTTTGGCCCGGATGAGCCACGAGATCCGTACCCCCCTCAATGCGATCCTTGGCCTTTCGGAAGTGGAACTCCGTGACCAGATATCCGATAAAACCCGGCGTAATCTGGAAAAAATTTATCACTCCGGTGCCCACCTTCTGGAAATAGTCAACGACATTCTGGATATTTCAAAGATCGAAACGGGAAAATTTGAAATTCTCCCCGGGGAATACGAATTTTCAGGGATGATCAACGATGCGGTCCAGCTTAACATCGTGCGGATCGGTTCAAAGCCCATTAAATTTACGCTGGAACTGGACGAAACTATCCCGTCAAAACTCCACGGTGACGAACTGCGGATTAAGCAGATCTTCAATAACCTCCTCTCCAACGCCTTCAAATACACCGAGGAGGGGGAAGTCCGCCTGAAAATCAGCTGGAAACGGACCGGAGATGCAGCGCAGATCGACTTTATCGTAGAAGACTCAGGCAGGGGGATTAAAAAAGACGATTTTGAAAAGCTCTTTTCTGAATATACCCAGTTTGACACGGCGGCGAACCAGCGTATTGAGGGGACAGGCCTGGGGCTCTCCATCGCCCGGGGACTTGTAGAAATGATGGGGGGAACCATCACCGTGGAAAGCGCGTACGGGAAGGGCAGTGTTTTCCGGGTTACCCTGCCCCAGGGGATCGTAGATCAAACTCCCATCGGCAGGGAAACTGCGGACAATCTCCGCAACCTCCGCTTTATCGAAGACCGGAACCGGAGCCGGGGAAACAGCCTTATCCGTTCCTGGATGTCCTACGGGAAAGTTTTGGTGGTGGACGACCTTCAAACCAATCTGGACGTGATGACCGGCCTGCTCATACCCTACGGCCTCAAAGTAGATACGGTATTAAGTGGCCGGGAAGCGGTGGAACGGATCATTGCGGAGGAAGTCCAGTATGACCTCATCTTCATGGACCATATGATGCCCGACATAGACGGCATTGAGGCGGTCCGGATTATCCGGAAGAAAATCGGTAGTGATTATGCCCGAAGAGTTCCCATCGTGGTGTTGACCGCCAACGCCATTGCGGGGAACCGGGAAATGTTTTTGGAAAGCGGCTTCAATGATTTTATTCCAAAGCCCATAGATATCAAACAGCTTGATATGGTCCTTAATCAATGGGTCAGAGATACCCAAAGTGAGGAGACTCTGCGGGAAGCAGAAACCCAGGCCCGGGAACGGGAGGAATCTCTGGAACCGGAGGGATCCGGCTTGTCAAAAGCAGTGAACAACAGGACGGCTTCTGTCGATAGTGAGAGCCGCTGGCTTTTGGAGCATCCCGTGGAAGGCCTTAATTTTACCGCGGCCTTGGCCCTCTACGGTAACTCAGGGACCGCTCTCATGTCCATCCTCAGATCCTTTGTCACCCACACCCCGCCGCTGATTGAAAAGATGGACGATCATTTGGCGACTTCCCTGCCGGACTATGCCATTGAGGTTCATGGTCTCAAGGGGACCTGTAACGCTATCTGTGCCGTCCGGACCGCCGAACTGGCCAGGGAATTGGAATTTGCGTCCAAAGAGGGGAAAGGGGATTTGGTAACGTCCCGTCATGGGGAACTGCGACGGCAGGCACTGGCACTGACGGAGCGGCTCTCGATCCTGCTTGACCAATGGGAGGCGGGGCGGCCCTTGGAGGAAAAGAAACGGCGGACTGAACCGGATCGGAAACTGCTGGGACGTTTATCCGCCGCTACGGCGGGATTCGACTCCAACGAGACCGAAGAAGTGCTGGGAGAACTGGAACGGTACCGCTATGAAACAGGAGAAGAACTTATTATTTGGCTTCGGGAACAGGCGGAGAATTTCGACTATGACGCCATACACAAGGGACTGGAGAAATTTCTGGGCAATAGCTGAAGATGGTTATTGTCAAACTGGATGATTGGTTGTAACGTGATTTGAGGGCAAGGTCGAAGTTTTAAGATCATAGTCCGGTCAATTTACCGGATTTTGAAACCACTCCATTTTTAAAAATTGGTTTGTGGGGGTACCTGTATGATAAAAATGCTGACAGCCCATACTTTTGAGATAGACGATAGGAATGCCGTTGTCCGGGAGATTCAGAACCAACTGTACCGTCAGGGCGCCTTATTAAAAAATACCGTGGGGCTTCTGCTCTGTTACCTGGATTTTATCATCTCGGGTACGGTGGAGGCGATCTGCAAAGCCCTGCCTTTTGATACCTTCCCTGTACAATCTGGCGGGGGATATGGTGGTGGGTGTTCTGGACCGGGAATCCCGGGGAGTTCCGATTTTTGGTACCGGAGCCTTGGATGCGGATACCAATATACGGACCCCAAAAACCATCTATGGGGGAAAGGCATATCCCGACAGAATGCCGATCCTGCTCTTTTCGGGAAATTTTATCCCCCGGTTTTTGTGGATTCTGTCTCGAAGTACAATATCCACACCCGGAAGGCCCTGGTTACCTCGGCCGAGGGAAACCGGATGATCACCGTGAATAACATTCCCGCAGTGGAATACATGAAAAAGATCGGCCTTAGCACCATGGAGAATCCCGATGCTGGCGGGATATAATAACGCAAAGAGGTTAAACTATGATACGATTCCTTACCGCTTTTACCTTTGAAATAGATGATCCCCGGATCGCGGCGCAGGAAATTCTGGAGCAGTTAGATACGAAACATGCGTTGCTTAAAAATTCCGCAGGGCTCCTCTTTTGTTCTTTAGGCTTTGTCTCCTCAGGCGTAGCGGAGGCGGTTTGTAAGGAGTTGCCCTTTGAGGTAATCGGATGTACCACCCACGGTATCGCCGCGCCCGAAACCATAGGCGAAAACATACTGGCGGTGACGGTACTAACCAGTAATGACTCCTTCTTTAAGATAGGCGTCTCGGAACCCCTCAATGCGGATGGAAAAACCCGGATTACGGAACTATACGAACGCTTATCCGGATCTTCGGAATTCTCTCCGGCGCTTATACTGGTCTGCCACTCCAATCCCGAGGGCTTTCCCGGAGATAATGTGGTGGAGATCCTCGACCGTGCATCCGGAGGAATTCCCCTTTTTGGAACCAACGCCCTGGACGAAACCTTTGAAAACCGCACACCCCTGATTATCCATAACGGAAGTTCCTATGCGGACCGGCTGGCCCTCCTCCTGGTATACGACGGCACGATGGAAAGCCGATTTGATATCAAATCCCTTCCGGCACTGAATATTTATAGCAAGCCCGCCCTGGCCACCGAGGTTCAGGGCAACAAGCTTATCAGCATAAATAATATACCCGCCGTCGAATTCATGGAAAAGCTCGGCATCATCTCCAAAAACAAGGCAAACGCAGTCTATGGATTTCCCCTTCTGGTCGATAATAATGACGACGCGGGACCGAAATCCTGCGCCATCCACAGCATAGAAGACGGCGGCGTGCTGCGTTGCGGCAGTACCATTGTCCAAGGAGCTACGGTGAAACTCGTCAGTCAAATGCGGGATGAAGTGCTGCGTAATTCAGAGCAGCTCATCGAATCGATCAAAGAAGCGGGAAGCAAAACCAATCATTTGATTTTTTCCTGTTTTGGCCGGAGCATACCGTTGGTGGACCTAGAGGAAGAAATGGCGCTGTTTAAAAAACACATGGAGGGAAGGTCCTATATGTTTATCTATTCCGGAGGCGAGTTCTGTCCGGTACATGATAAACAGGGAAAAATCCGCAACTGTTTTCATCAGTTCAGCATAATTTCCTTAAGTTTTTAGGATGGTTTGGTATGGATGATAATTTACAGGTTCGTATAGCCGAACTGGAAGCCCAAAACAAACAACTCGAACGGGAATACCGTTCCCTTATCCGCCGGTATGAAATGGCTCAGATAAGCATTGAACGTTCCAAAATGTATATCACCTCCAAAGACAAGCTCCTGGCTGCGGTGATTAATGAAAAGGCCAAGCAGGAAGAATACTTTAATCTCCTCCTGGAAAACACCCAGGAAATAATGCTCCTCCTGGATCAAAAACTCCATTTCATTTACTGTTCCAAAATGTTCCTGCGCCAGGTGGGAATATCCAGCTTGGAGTTACTAAACGATCAGGAATTCCAGAAGGTTTTTTCCCAGTCTACAGATAAGGATACGTTGGAACATTTGACGGAACTCCTGTTCATATCTATGAAGGAGCGCCGTGCCTATGTGGAAACCCAGGTCATGGACATCGGGATGAAAGGCAATCCCCGGTATTATACGATGCTTCTCATTCCCATGGTGAATGAAGAAGGAGATTCTCAGGGGATGCTGGTGCTGTTTCAGGACATGACCGATGTGATTAAGGCCAAAGAACAGGCGGAACAGGCAAACAGGGCAAAATCGTCCTTTCTTGCCCGAATGAGCCACGAGATCCGTACCCCCCTCAACGCCATTCTGGGCCTCTCGGAGGTTGAATTGGGGAATAATCTCCCCGAAGGCACCCGGATTAACCTTGAAAAAATACACGGTTCCGGTTCCCTCCTTCTGGAAATCGTCAACGACATTCTGGATATTTCAAAAATCGAGAGCGGTAATTTTGAAATTTTTCCGGTTGGCTACGAATTTCCCAGCCTCATCAACGATACGGTCCAGCTTAACATCACACGGATCGGTTCAAAGCCTATTAAATTTAAACTGGAGCTGGATGAAACCATTCCCTCAAGACTCTACGGCGACGAAGTGCGGGTCAAACAGATTCTTAACAACCTCCTCTCCAATGCCTTTAAATACACCGATGCAGGGGAAGTCCGTCTGCTTGTAACCTGGAAGCAGCAGGGGAACGATGCATGGCTAACCTTTACCGTGCAGGATACAGGCAGGGGAATTAAAAAAGAAGATTTGGAGAAACTCTTTTCCGAATATACCCAATTTGACACGGCGGCGAACCGGCGGATCGAAGGGACGGGCCTGGGGCTCTCCATTACCCGGGGACTGGTGGAAAAAATGATGGGAACCATAACGGTGGAGAGTGAATACCTCAAGGGCAGTACGTTCCAAGTTACGCTGCTCCAGGGGATACTGGACGAAAAGCCCATCGGTACCGAGGTGGTTGACAATCTCCGGTATTTCCGTTTTATCAAAGATCTGAGCCGAAGCTGGGGAAACAGTTTTATCCGTTCCTGGATGCCCTATGGAAAGGTATTGGTAGTTGATGACCTGCAGACGAACCTGGATGTGATGACCGGTCTCCTCATGCCCTACGGCCTCAAAGTGGATACGGTATTAAGCGGCTGGGAGACGGTAGAACGGGTCAAATCGGAGGAAACCCGCTACGACCTCATCTTTATGGACCACATGATGCCTGAAATGAACGGACTTGAGGCAACCCGGATTATCAGGACCGAGATCGATAGCGACTATGCCCGAACGGTTCCCATCGTGGTGTTAACCGCCAATGCTATCGAGGGAAACCGGGAGATATTTCTGGAAAGCGGTTTTAACGATTTCATCCCCAAGCCCATCGATATAAAACGGCTGGACATGGTCCTCAACCAGTGGGTCAGGGACACCCAAAGCGAGGAGACCCTGCGGAATGCGGAGGCCCAAGCCCGGGAACGGGCAGAGGCCCGGCAGCGGGAAGAGAACAACGGAGACGAGGAAGTTTCCGAGGAACGGGAGAAGCCCCATAACGGCCAAGCGGCAGGCGGCGGAAACGCCGACCCGGTTGGCCGGTGGCTTTTGGCTCATCCCGTGGAAGGACTGGATTTTACTGCGACCCTGAGACTCTACGGAGGGAGCGGCGCCACGCTCATGCCCATCCTTAAATCCTTCGCCACCCATATCCCTTCCCTGATTGAAAGGATGGACACCCATCTGGAGACGTCCCTGCCGGACTACGCTGTCGAGGTCCACGGCCTCAAGGGTACCTGTAACGCCATCTGCGCCCTGGAGACCGCCGCCCTGGCCAAGGAACTGGAATTTGCCTCTAAGGATGGAAAGAGAGATTTGGTAAAATCCCGCCACGGGGAACTGCGGCGGCAGGCATTGGAACTGACGGAACGGATCTCGACTCTGCTTGCCCAATGGGAGGTGGTCCAACCGGAGAAGAAAAAGGAGCGGCAGACCGAACCTGACCGGGAACTGTTGGGACGTTTATCCGCCGCCACGGCAGGATTCAACTCCAACGAGACCGAGGAAGTGCTGGGGGCACTGGAACGATACCATTATGAGAAGGATGAGAACCTGATCCGCTGGCTTCGTGAACAGGCGGAAAATTTTGATTACGATACCATGCACCAACGGCTGGAAGAATTCCTGAGTAGCGGCGGATGATAAAAAAATCGCCCATGCATGTTTATCAATCTCCCTGAACAGAAGAAAGACCATTGTATTATCTTGCATTCTATGACTATACTATTCTAAAATGTTGAGTTTTGGAACAAGTTCAACGAGTAAGGAGCAAAAAATGGCCCAAAAATTTGCCTCGCATCCTGCCAAAGCCACAAAATACCGTATGCTCAAGATCCCGGACGGAGAGATTTTAACCGCATGCTTTATGGGATTGAACAAATGTTTGTAATTTGCTTACCCCCCGAACAACGATTTGAGAAAACGAATATTTTTATCCGGTCATTTTTTTAGGATGGTGGTTATGCAAAACGAAAAAAAGAAGATTGTCCTCGTAGATGATAATCCGGTTAATTTAAAGCTGGCCAGGAATACCCTGATGGAACGGTATAGTGTCTTTACCGTTCCAAGTGCGGAAAAAATGTTCCGGCTTCTTGAGCAGACCATTCCGGATCTGATCCTGCTGGATGTGGTTATGCCCGAGATGACCGGGTATGAGGCAATAGGAATCCTGAAAAGCAATTCCCGGACCGCCGATATTCCGGTTGTATTTCTTACCTCCAAGACGGATACCATCAGCGAGCTGGAAGGTTTCAGCCTGGGGGCAGTGGATTATATATCCAAACCCTTTTCCCCTCAATTACTCTTAAAGCGGGTAGAGGTACATCTGCTGCTGGAATCCCAAAAGGCGGAGCTGAAAAATCTGAACGAAAATCTTCAACTTCTGGTAGAAGAAAAAACCGGGGAAGTGCTTGAGCTGCAAAACGCAGTGCTGATTACCATGGCTAACCTGGTAGAATGCCGGGACGATATAACCGGAGGCCATGTAGAACGGACGGAACATTTTCTGCGCCTCCTGGTGGACGAGATGCTGGAAAACGGGACATATCGGGACATTTTGGATACTTGGGATATTAATTTATTCCTCCAGTCTTCCAAATTGCATGATGTGGGCAAGATAGCCATCAAAGACAGTGTGCTCCTCAAACCGGGGCCCCTGACCAGGGATGAATTTGAAGAAATGAAACAACATACTGTTTTTGGCGAAACGGTTATTGAAAAAATACAGCAGAATGCCAAAGAGAGCATATTTCTGACCCACGCGAAGATCATGGCCGGTACCCACCATGAAAAATGGGACGGTTCAGGATATCCCCGGAGGATCGGAGGATCCAATATCCCCCTTCAGGGTCGGCTCATGGCTTTTGTGGATGTGTACGATGCGTTAATATCGGATCGACCCTATAAAAAAGCCTTTCCCCCGGAACAGGCGGTGAAAATCATTATTGACGGATGCGGAACCCAGTTTGATCCGACTCTCAAAAACGTGTTTCTCTCAGCCTCCAAACGCTTCTATTAAGGGCAAGCGGAACCGTAGAACAGGAGAAGGACGGGTATGAATATTTTATTTGCCTCCAGTGAGGCATATCCCTTTTTCACTTCCGGCAAGCTCGGGGATATGATTGGAAGTCTCGCCGTGGCAATGCAACGGCGGCGGACCGATGTCCGGGTCATCCTGCCTCTTTATGGAAATATGCAAGGGGAATGGCAGGAACAGATGCGGTACCTTGCCAACTTCAATGTGCCCGTAAGCTGGCGTAATCAATATTGTGGCCTCTTTGAACTGGTCCGAGAGGGAGTTACCTACTATTTTCTCGACAACGAGTATTATTTTAAGCGTCAGGGATTTTACGGATTCTACGATGACGGCGAACGGTTCAGTTTTTTTTCCCGGGCCGTTCTGGAAGCCGTTGCCCATCTTGACCACAGTCCCAACATCATTCATTGCAATGACTGGCAGACCGCGCTGATTCCGGTATACCTTAAGCTCTATTACCGGCATATGGATAAATACGCCCATATCAAAACGATTTTCACTATCCACGATATCCAGTATCAGGGAAAATACGGGCCCGAGATACTGGAGGGAACCCTGGGCATAGGCCGCGAGCATTTTCATCTGATGGAGTACGACGGAATTGTAAACTTCATGAAAGGGGCTATAGAAAGCGCGGATCTGGTCAGTACCGTATCCCCCACCTATGCCGGGGAAATTCTGGACCCCTGGTATGGCTGCGGCCTGGATTCTTTTTTGCGGTCCCGAAAGCATCCTATCCAGGGCATCCTCAGCGGCATTGACCGGGATAACTATAATCCCGCCACGGATGCCTACATTGCCGCCCAATACGATGCCGATAGTTTTGAAACGGGAAAACCGATTTGTAAGGAGGGACTGCGGAGCTTCTTCGGCCTTGCGGAAAATCAGGAACCCTTGATCGGTATGGTGATCCGTTTTGAAAGCCATAAAGGGCTTGACCTTTTGATCCATGCGGCGGATGAGATCCTTACGTCTGGGATGCAGATGGCAATCATCGGCTACGGCGGCGGCATTTATGAACGTTTCTTTGGCGAACTAACCGCCCGGTGGATCGGTCAATGTGTCGTCAAGTTCGGTTTTCTGCCGGAACTGGCCCGGCAGGTATATGCGGGCAGCGATATGTTCCTCATGCCCAGCAAATTCGAGCCCTGCGGGCTTGCGCAAATGATTGCCCTGCGTTACGGTTCAATACCTATTGTACGTGAAACCGGAGGCCTTAAAGATACTATCATCGAGGGAAAGGATGGCAACGGTTTTACCTTTGTTTCCTATCATGCCGGCGAACTGCGGGATGCCTGCTTCCGTGCCCGGGATGCCTGGCAGCATAAGAAAGCATGGAACACCCTGGTCCACCGGGCCATGCTTGGTGATTTCGGGTGGGATAAGCCGTCCAAACACTATCTTGAGATGTATCAAACGGTAATGAAGCTCTGACGCAACCCTGCCGTCGGGAGGGATAGAGCATATATAAGCAGGCCACAGAAGTAATTGACGGATACGGACGAATGAATGGATATCGGTCTAGGCTCCCGCTTCCCGGCTTAACAAGGTCAAGACCCGGCCAAAGGCGGAATTGGGCTTTTTTAATTCCTTGGACCCCCGGGTTATTTTGCAGAGGGAAACCCCCAGATCCCGGGCAATTTCCCGCTGGGGGACCTTTTTCCCCAGGGCCTTCACCAGCGCCCAACGGGCGGCGATATCCGCGGTTTCTGCCGGGGTCAAAAGGCAGCGCAGAAAAGATTCTATCAATTCCGGATCCTGGATCTGGGCAAGAATCCGGACCAATTCACCTAAATTTTCCGTCACCCGGGGATCATCAATGTTCATACAAACTCCCTACCGAGGCTTTCCCAAAAACCAGCCGAATATGGGGATAGTACCCATGCTCTTTTGTTGAACCGGCCTTTTTTTATAGTATACATCACGTCGGAAGTTTTTTCAAAACGAAACGGCTTCGGAACGGATTTTTACATGGATATGTCCATCAGGGGGAGAAGTTCCTCCGGACTATCGATGATCCGGTCGGCGCCGGCAGCTTCCAGGACGGCCCGGTCCCTAAACCCCCAACTTACCCCTAGGGCATGACAATCCGCGGCATGGGCGGTGGCCATGTCAATCTCAGAATCCCCCATAAATATGGTCTCCCGGGGGGTCCGGTCCAGTTCCATGAGGATCTCCCAGGTGGATGCCGGATCCGGTTTACGGGGGACCCCCGCTTTTTCTCCCTGGACGAAGTCAAAGGAACCGGGAGGAAAAAGTCCATTAACCACCAGAGCCGTCACCGGGTCGGGTTTATTGGTTAACACCGCGGTTTTTATGCGCCGCCGCTTTAATTCTGCCACTACGGCAAGGATCCCTGGATAGGGCCGGGAATAGGCAAGGGGTCTTTCCGCATAAAACCGGCTGGCATCGGCAGCCAGAGCTTCGACGGTTTTCTCGTTCCGGGCTGTGGCGGGCAGGGCAAGGAAGGCCAGCCGCTTGATCCCCCATCCGACCAGGGTAACATAATTTTCCGGATGTATCGGAGGATAACCCCTGAAGACCAGAGCCCGGTTCATGGCTTCGGCAATGTCCTGCAGGGTATCCACCAGGGTTCCGTCCAGATCAAAGATAAGGCATTTAAATTTCATAGTCCTATTATATATACCGGGGAGGTGAAAAAAACGAATTTTTTTGAAAAATAATGAATAAAAACCTACAAAAAAATACCATATCGTTCTATACTTGTTTTAGGGTCAAGTAAACGCTTGAAACTTGAGGCTTTTTCAAAGAACAGATTTTGAAAAGGGCTTACCTATTATAATAAAGGAGATTTTTATGAAAAAAACGGTTGGTATTTTTTTGGGGTGTTTCTTGGGGTTAATGCTCTTCGGAAGCTGCGGTAAAAAGGCTACGGAGTACGATCTGTATATATTTAACTCTAAAGGAGAAAATGCCCAACAATTTGACGCCATGTGCCGGGCCTATGAGGCGGAAACGGGCCTCAAGCTTAAGAATTTTTCCATCGGTTCAGGGCAAGACCATTCGGAACCCCTCAATGCGGAGATGAATTCCCGGAATAAACCGGTTATCTATTCCATCCAAGGGGTTAAGGAATTGGTGGAGTGGTATCAAGGCGGTTTTGTTGAGGACCTTTCTCAGGTGACGGATCCGGCCTTTGCCGCCCTAGTTTCGGCCATTCCTCCCTCCTTACGGCTCACCACCGACGGGAATACCAGTTTTGGTATCCCCTACAACGTGGAGGGCTACGGGTATATCGCCGACACGAAACTCCTGGGGGACATCTTCGGCCTCTCGGACGTGACGGCCCTCGCGGCGGACATCAAGTCCGCATCCTATGACGAGTGGGAGGCCCTGGTTACGACCCTGGATGCCTGGATCAAAGCGCCGGGTCCGGCCCGGATCACCCTGGCGGGCCATGCCTACAACTTCGCCCCTTCCAAAAGCGGCCTCGCGGCAAACCTCACCGGGGTGTTCGCCGTAATGGGGGCGGAGAAATGGACCTACGGGGACCACTTTATCAATGTGGCCCTCAACGCGATCTTCAGCTCCCCCAACGACGCCAATAATGCCACCGAGGAAAAACTCCGGGCAGGCAAGGGGGCCTTTATGGATTACGCCCAGGCGCTGGACCTCAAGACCAGTCACCTCGCGGGTAAAGACGGCCCCGCCCAGCGGGGGCAGGATTTTGTGTCCTCCGCCAATTTCGGCTATGATCAGACGGTGCAGATCTTCGCCGACAGCAAGGCGGTATTTTTTAAACAGGGGAACTGGGCCTACGGGAACATCGCCGGGGTTAACCCGGAAATGGCGGAACGGCTTATTTTCCTACCGGTAAAGATGCCCTTTAAACCGCAAGATATTGTGAGGACCGACGGTATGACCGTGGAAAAGCTCAACCGCTCCATCCCGGTATTTGTCCCCAATTATTATGCGGTTAATAAACTTTCCACGGACGCGGAAAAGAAACATGCCTACGATTTTTTAGTGTGGCTCAATACCTCTTCTTCGGGTCAGCATTATGTGGTGGACGAATTCGCCTTTATCCCCTATAACGCGGATCCTGCGGTTATCACGGTGCCCAATTCCCTGGGGAACTCCATCATCGGTTATATGAAGAACGGGGATATTATCGCCGCTCCTTACCATGGAGCGCCCGCTTCCTGGTCCGGTGACGTGGTGGGCCTCAGGCTCATGGAAAATTACCTGACCAAACCGCAATGGACTCAGGCGGATTATAACGATATCGCCGACTATGCCATAAACGAATGGCTTAAACTAAAATAACATGAATATTTATAAAAGATGGTTCTGGCCTTTCCTTATCCCGGCACTGGTTCTTTTTATTTTGGTGATCCTTTTGCCCTTTGTGATGGGGGTATTTAATTCCTTTGCCGCCTGGCGGGGGATTTATTACTTCAATCCCAAAACGGGGACGAGGGCGGCTTCGGCCTTTGACGCCCTCGTGGGCCTGACCAATTACCGGGCGGCCTTACAGGACGAGCGGTTTATCCGAGCCCTGGGCTATACGGTACGGTACACCCTGCTGGCGGTGATCTCCATCAATATCGCCGCCCTCTGTTTGGCCCTCCTGGTGAACCGGATAGCCACGGGGGCGGGTCTTTTCAGGACCACCTTTTTCCTGCCGAATATGCTCGGGGGGCTTGCCCTGGGCTTTATCTGGCAGTTCATCTTTCAGATTATCTTTACCGATGTGCTCTTTGGCCCCCGGGGGATTTTCTATGTGGAGTTCTTCCGGTATATGACCCAGGATTCAACCAAGGCCCTTTTTGCCCTGGTTTTCCTCAATACCTGGCAGACCGCCGGGTATATGATGATCATCTATATCGCGGGACTCAACAATATCCCCAAAGATTTTTATGAAGCCGCGAGCATTGACGGGGCATCTTCCGTTCTTACCTTCCGGAAGATCACCGTGCCTATGCTGATGCCCTCCTTTACGGTGGTATTTTTTATGACCCTGGCGGGGAGCTTTAAGCTGCTGGATCAAAACGTGGCCCTCACCGATGGGGAATTCAATACCCGGATGTTGGCCATGCAGATCCTCAGAACCATCAGGGACACCACCCCATCGGACTATGGGAAGGCCCAGGCCCAAGCGGTGATCTTTTTTATCATCGTCGCTGCCATAACCCTTTCCCAGGTCAACATCACCAAAAAACGGGAACTGGAGATGTAAATGAAACAAACCGACGCCATACCCCGCTATCAGCACAACTACTTCCTCAAACGCCGGATTTCCGGGGGCCTCACCTACGCCCTCCTCATCCTGTTTGCCCTGTACACCCTCTCCCCGCTGTGGTTCCTTTTGATCAATTCCTTTAAGAGTCAGGCGGAAATTATCAACACCCCCCTGGGTTTTCCCGGAAAAATTGATTTTAGATACCTCAGTAACGCAATCCGGGAGATCCATTTTTTTAAAGCCCTGGGGATAACCGCGGTTCTTACCACGGTTTCGGTGGGATTAATTATCCTGATCTCTTCTATGGCCGCCTGGGTTTTGGTACGAAACAAAACCAAAGCATCGGGCGGTATCTTTATGCTTTTTGTGGCGGCTATGTTGATCCCCTTTCAGGCGATCATGTACCCCCTGATCCAGTTTTTCGATACCCTGGGACTTAAAAACTTGGGGGGCCTTATCATTATGTATGGAGGCTTCGGGTTGTCCATGTCGGTATTCCTGTACCATGGTTTTGTTAAAGGGGTTCCCCTGGGTATTGAGGAAGCGGCCTTTATCGATGGCTGTAATGTATTTCAGATGTTTTTTTTCATCGTGATGCCCCTCCTCAAATCCATCACGGTAACGGTAATAGTCCTCAACTCCATGTGGATCTGGAACGATTACCTATTGCCTTTCCTGGTAATCGGTAATTCAGACACCAAGACCCTGGTGTTGGAGCTGTATTTTGCCCGGATCCTCGCGGGCCAATTTGGAAACCCCTGGCAGCTCATCTTCCCCGCGGTTTTGGTATCTATCATTCCTATTGTTATTGTTTTCCTTTTCCTCCAGAAATTTATCGTCAAGGGCATAAGTGAAGGGGCGATAAAAGCCTAAGGACCCGCGCAGAAATAGCATGACCGTAGGTTACGACATGGGTTATGACCCACAGTCATGTTATTTCCTTATTGCGTAAGTAATTAAAATAAAAGGCATAGGATTGTATTCTTGTGCGGTTCCTCATTCCGATCCCCTGGCGCCAGATGAAGTCCGGGGGCCCCCTTGTATATCTATCCAGGATATGCTACTTACTACCTAATAAGAAATGACTAAAAACCTTACCGTTGGAAATCCGGCGCTGCTGATTTTTTCCTTTGCCCTGCCCTTATTGATAGGCAACCTTTTTCAGCAGTTTTACAACATGGCGGATACTTTTATCGTAGGCCGTACCATCGGGGTGTTTGCTTTGGCGGCGGTGGGCTGTACCGGGAGCATGAATTTCCTTATTCTGGGCTTTATGATGGGTTTTACCCAGGGCGCGGCCATCATCACCTCCCAGCGTTTTGGCGCGGGGGATGGTCCGGGAATACGCCGAAGTTTCGCGGCAAGTTTGTTTTTAGGCGCCGGGGTAACCCTGGCCCTTATGGCGGTGAGTATTGCCACGGCCCACCCCCTCTTAAAGTTCCTCAATACCCCGGAGGAAATCTTTGAGGACGCCTATTCCTACATCATCGTCATATACTGGGGTATCCCCGCCGCGTTTTTGTTTAATGTTTTTTCCAATATGATGCGGGCCGTCGGGGACAGCCGTACCCCCCTCTTATTCCTGGTGATCGCCTGTATCATCAATATCGTTTTGGATTATGTGTTTATCCTGGCCTTTCACACCGGGGTAAAGGGGGCGGCCTATGCCACGGTGATCGCCCAATTATTGTCCGGTCTTTTCTGTATTCCGGTGGTCCTCAAAAAACTCCCCGCCCTCAGGATAACCCGAGAGGATTGGAAAGTTGATTTCCGGGAACTGATGGAACATCTGCGGCTGGCGGCGCCCATGGGGTTTCAGATGAGCATCATCGCCATCGGGGTGGTAACGGTTACCTTTGCCTTGAACACCCTGGGGACTACCGCCGTCGCGGCTTTTACCGCGGCCCAGAAAATAGACCTGGTGGCCACTATGCCCCTGGGTTCTTTTGGGGCGGCTATGACCACCTATGCGGCCCAAAATTACGGAGCCCGGAAAATAGACCGGATCGCCCGGGGGGTGTTTCAGTGTTCTCTGATGTCCTGCTCCTTCAGCATCCTCATGGGGATCCTCTTCTTTTTTATCGGAAACCACCTGGCGGCGATCTTTTTGGGTTCCGACAGGACAACCATCGCCCTGGCCCATATCAGTCTTAAAATATCCGGTTCCTTCTATTTCTTTTTAGCCTGTCTCTTTATCTTTCGTCAGACCCTGCAAGGCCTGGGGGATAGTCTGATTCCCACTATCGCGGGGATCACGGAACTCTTTATGCGGACCTTCGCCGCAATAATCCTTTCCCGGTATTTTGGCTTTATCGGGATCTGTTTTGCCAGCCCCCTGGCCTTTATCGGAGCCTGCATCCCCCTCACCGTGGCCATTATTTTTACCCTAAAGCGGCTCCTCCGTAAATCCGCTACGGAGAAAAAACAGCTTATCTATAACCGGTAGGGGCCCCTGGCCCCTGCGGGGGCCCACTTTTCACCGCCCGAATAAGCATCACATCCCCCCAGCCGTATTTTTTAGCCGCCCGGTCGGCCCAGCGTTTGATCGGCGGAGGGGCCGTACCTTCCGCGAGCCCGCCCCAGGTAACAACCCGCTCAATATCAAACCCGGCGGAGCGGAGCAGACGGGAAAGGGTCTTGACCGAAAAAAGGTACAGATGATCGAATATGGCGGACCTCCAGCGGTTTTTAAAGAGCCGGGCCTGGAAGGCGGCTATATTGGGGGTGGTAACCAAAAAGAGCCCTCCCGGGGAAAGGATCCGGTAGACATTCCGGACAAAAGAAGCAGGATCGTTCAAATGCTCGATCACATGGGAAGCGAGGACCAGGGTAAATTCGTTTTCAGGAAAACGGTTTTCTTCCAGGGGAAGGGTCCGTACATCCAAGCCCCTTTTAAGCCGGGCATATTCCGCCTGGAGGGTACCGATCTCCACCCCCCGGACCTGCCAGCCCCGCTTTTGTAGGACAGCAAGCAGGGCGCCCGTAGCGCAACCCACGTCCAGCGCCCGGGGGGGCGGCTCCTTACCGAGACTTTTCTCCCATTCGTAAAAACCGGCATCCTCCAGGGCCAACTCCTGGAGGCGCAAAAAAGGACCCTCATGGGCCAGTTCATAGGCAAGATAATCTTCCCCATGATCTTCCCGGTACCGGCTCATCACCTTCCGGGAAAGGGGTTGGGGGTTTATTTGAACCAGGCCGCAGAGCCGGCAGGCGACATAGGAAAAGCCGTCCCCCGCGAGACGGGGCCGGAATTGCTGGGAACCGCATAAAACGCAAGGGATAGCCTGGGACTCCTCCTCCCGTACCGGGGTGGACCAGGTTTTTATCGTCTTCATATCCCTCCTCAGGTGAACGAGGGTTCTCGGAGTTTGTTGCGCTTCGCGCGTAAAACCTCCAAAAAGCGCCTTACAGGCGCTTTTTTACCTTGCAAACTCCCAAAGGAGCCCCGATAATCGGGATTTTTGCGGTGATGGTGGTGCAAAAATCCACAAGGGCGGGAGGCTCCTCGGGAACAGCGGCGGCAGGTCCTTATTCCACGAGGAAACGGTATACGTTATTCCGGACATTCCCGGTGATATCCTGGGCAATGACGGTAAGGGTTACCTGCCCCCGGATAAATTCCACCTCTCCGATCTCAAAGGCCGGATTCGGCGCATAAATTTGCCCGGCCGGAACCAAACTGTTACGGTACACCATCAACACCCCGTCCCGGGTGGAAAAGGTTTCAAAGGTCAAAACCCCAATCTCGCTTCCGTTAACGGAACAGACAATCCGGTAAGGGGCCAGGGGCGTTTCATTGGCATTGATACGGGTATCCGAGGCCGCCACCAAAATCGTATACCGGCCCTGACGTATGGTTTTTGTCTGGGAAAGATCAAAGCGGTTGTTCCGATCATTTCTCAGTACCACCGATTCGATCTGAGGAGGCAGGGTATCCGCCAGGGGGGCAATAATAGTGGAAGGATTAACCCAGCGCCGTTCCCGGCGATCAAAGAGGGAAAAATAAAATCCCCCCTGGTTTGTCCATCCCGATTGACCCGCCGACGCGATAACCACATCCTTATCTATGGTATCAGGAAACCCCGCTTTCGCCGTATCCTCAAAGCGGCCGTATATGCCGATAATCCCGTCCCCATGCTCCACGGCTACCCAGGAACCGAGGGGAGAGGGCAGCGCCGCCGCAGTGTTGGAGGGGCTGTGATAAAATATCAGTTCTCCCTTATCCGCGGCCCGGATAGGTCCTTCGGCGAGAAAAATATTACCCAAAGAAGGCCTGCCCGCATCGTTCCATCCAAAATTACGGACAATGCGAACTTCCTCCCCGGGCCAATCCATGGGATACAGATAGGTAATCCCCAAAAACGCGATGCTTTCCAGAAAAACCAGAAAAAACACTCCGGCCTTCGGCTGCCTTTTAAACCGCCTCATTTTTTATCCAACTCAAAGGAAACCATGGTCGTTCCCCCTCCAATAAAAATCCGGGGACCTTGCCGGCCAAGAAACGCGGTTTGACTCTTAAAGGGCGCTTCAATAATTTTTGTTCCCGGAAGCCGCACCACCACCAGATTCTTCCGCAGCCCCGACTCCGCGGTAATAACAAAAAGGAGACCGTCATCACCACTCCCATTTATCGCATGGATATTCCCATCCAACGGCAAAAACAGACTCTTCCTGGTTTGAATAGTGTATATTCCCAAACCTCCGTTCCGTTCAAACACCACCCGGTTATCGTTATCAATAAAAGCGAGATGTACTTCCCGCCTGAAGGCATGGGATAAAAATTCATGGTAAATAACCTTGTAGGAATCCCCGAACCGCTCTAAAAGGAGAAAACGCTGGGGGTCTATGCCGGAAACTATGGCCAATTTTGAACCGTCCTGGGAAATACGGCAGCCCAGGATCACCGAATACCGGGATCCCCCCGGTTCAAAGGGGGGGAAAACCAAACGGCCGGTATGGTCCAAAAGTTCCACCGTACCGTCCAGGGAACCGGTTACGATAAGACCGGCGGCGGCATCCATATAAGTAAGGGGGGCGGCAAAATCATGGGTCCATAGTACGGTTCCGGACGTATCCACCAAAGAAAGGGAGGTCTGCTCCTGGTTAATCATGAATATACGGCCTTCCAAAAAGTACGGGTAACCCCGGCTATTTTTTATCGTAATTATCCGACTGTTTTGGGGATTCCGGACCTCTATGGATTCAGGGAGGGCTTGATATTCCGCCCAGAGGTCCTTTGAAAGAGATATATAGCCCTGCTTAAGGCGGTTAAGGGCAAAACGGCCCTGGGAATCGACATACCCAAAATGCCCTCCCAGCTCAAAGGGAATAAGCGGACCGGTATCTTCAAATTCAGGATAGTCGGACTCAAGGGATCGCAACCATTGGGATGTTAAAATAGTTTCTACCGGTATCGGTTGACCGGCAATAAACGCATAGAGAATAAAAAGAAGGAAAAGAACGATAATCCAGAATTTCCGCTTTTTTTTCGCCACCAACCCCTCTTCCTTTTAATATTTTGAAACCGCCTGAATTTTTTCAAAATTTGACGCTTTGAAAAAACTTCAATCCCTCTATATAAGTATATAGTATAGCCATGGATCCTCTGTCAATCCGCTCAGGCGCTTTTTGGCAAAGGCGTTAGAAGGCTTGATTATTATTCGGTTTTGTGTAATGACTTGACATATTTTACGGTATAATGCAATACTTTAACCAGGCTGAGGTTTGCCACAAAAGGAGCGGGCATGATAGATGACGATATATTGACCATAGAAGAGGTTGCCCGGTATTTGCGGGTTTCGGAGCGAACCGTCTATGATTGGGCGCAAAAAGGAGAAATTCCCGCGGGAAAAATAGGGACCGTGTGGCGGTTTAAAAAAACAGAGATCGAAAAATGGGTAAATGATCGTTTATCCACCAATAAATTGACCCCCCCGTTTAATTCCATCCATATCGCCACGGTGATTTCACCGGACCGGATCATTTTTCTCAACTACGCAACCAAAAAGGAGGCCCTCCTGGCATTGGCGGATAACCTTGCCAATGCGCCCCAAGTAAAAAACCGGCAGGAATTGGCCCAGGAGATCCTCAAACGGGAAGAATTGATGAGTACCGCCATGGGCAGGGGTATTGCCATACCCCATGTCCGGTTATCTTCGGTAACCGACCTCGTGGTTTCCGTGGGGATCAGTCAGACCGACATTATTGATTTTCAAACCCTGGATGATGAACCGGTTCGGCTGATCTTTATGATTGCCGCGGCTTATAATCAGCATGCCTATTATCTCCAGACCCTTTCTTTTTTCAGCGCCCGCCTAAAGAATCAGGAGCTCCGAAACGCCCTGCTGGCGACCAAAACCGCTGAAGAGGCCTATATCCTTTTGGCGGGGGAATACGGGATTTAACCCGAGAACCGCAACGCCGCTGCTCCTACTCAAATCGTATACCCATCCACCGGGAGATTTCGCTTACATCCGCCCTGATACGGCCCAGGGCAACCGGGGCGGTGGTTTCCGCCACCAGCCAGCGCTTCCCGTCCAGCGTGAACCGGGCGCCGGTTCCGCTCAAATCGACCAGTCCCATGGCATGGTGATATTCAGCGGAAACCATGATCGCGGCAGGGATATTGGCCTGTTCCAAAATGATAGTCCAAAGCATGGCCCGGCTGTCGCAGTCCCCCCGGCCTTCAAAGGCGGCGCTCACCAGGTTAACAAAATCACTGCCCAAGAGGTCCCGTTCATAGGTAAAGGACTGTACCCATTCCAGGGCTTTTTCCGCAATGACCCTGTCCGCCTGGGCTTCAGCTTCCGGGGCAGTCCCATTTTTCCAGGCCGTCCCGTTCCAGTACCGTTCCAGGACAAAGGCGGCATCCGCCAGCCGTTCAAAGGAATCCCGGTATATGGCCCGGTAAAAACGGGTCCAAGCTTCTTGCCAAAGGGGAGAGCGTCCGTAAAGCCTGAGAACGGCAAATTCCCGGTCCACCAGGGCCTGGGCGCCCTGGGCGTCAAATTCCCGCAGCGTTACCTCGAGGTTCACTCCCGCGAGATTTCCCGTGATCCGTTTTCCCCGGGGATAGGCAAATTCCGTGATGGGCCCCGGGGTATATCTATCCCCCTGGGTGGGAGCAATGGCATCCAGGGCTGATAAATGGAGGTATTCCAGTTCCTCCGTTCCGGCCGGGCCGTAGGCCAAGGCCAAGAGCAGGGGGGGTGAGGTTTCCCCGCCGCCTTCCAGTTCTACACAGAGCCCCCAGCCTTCAAAAGCGGAACCTTCCTTTCCCGTCCGGTCATTCCCGGCTCCAAAGACCAATTCCAGGACAGCGGCTTTTTTGTTTCGATATTCGAAAAAAACGACTTCCCCCTGGTTTCCCAGGCGTTTTTGTACGTCCAGAGTCAACGCTTCTATGGAGGTATAGGCGGTTCCGGCATAAACGGCCAAATCAAGGGAGGTCTTCCATTCGGAAAAAAAGGAAAACCGGTCCTTCCCGTTTCCGTCTTGATATGTATATCCCTCAGGGATATCAATACGAAACCCCCAGGTAGGGGAATAAAGGGGGGCGGCAGCCAGAAAAAACGGAATTATCCCCCCAAAAAAGAGGATGAATAAAAAAACACTCCGAAAGGGGGATGTAATAGGATCGCCTATTTGTTTCATGTTACTCTAATAATCGGCGTATTTCCAGGAGTTTTTTTTGAAAAATATTCCGCTTCTTTTTGAAAATGACGAGTGCTTTATTCTGAATAAACCGGCGGGCCTTCCGGTACAGGGCGGTGAAAGGGTAACCGCATCCCTGGACCGGCTCCTGGCCGCGGAACGATCCCCCCGCCCCCTTTTGGTACACCGCCTTGATAAGGAGACCTCCGGGCTCATCCTCGTGGCAAAAAACCGGGAAGCCGCCGCCCGTTTTTCCGCCCTCTTTACCCCGGGGAGGACCGCCCGGGGTATTACCAAGTTATACCTCGCCCGTTGCGCCGGGCGGCCAAACCCTCCTTCGGGGATCATCCGGGAGGAACTTTCCGGTAAACGGGGCCTCCAAAAGGCGGAAACCTTCTACCGGCTGCTGGAACATAATGGCCGGTTTTCCCTTCTGGAACTGGAACTGGGTACTGGCCGCACCCATCAGATCCGTCGCCACCTGTCCTGCCTGGGGAACCCCATCCTGGGGGATGACAAATACGGGAATTTCGCCCTGAATAAGGAACTCCGTAAAACCCTGGGACTCAAACGGCTCCTCCTCCATTCTGCCCGGCTTATCATTCCCGCCTCATTTTTAGGCTATCCCCTGGACGTCATAGCCCCGCTGCCGGATTATTTTCAAGTTTTTACGCTTTGAGCCGGGGGTTCTCGTTCCCTTTAGTCTTCACCGGAGGAATACCTCTCTGTTGACGATTTTTCAGACCCATGAAATGTAGGGGATTTTCTTGAGCGGCGCGGTGGGCGCAAAGGGGCTATGGTCCCGGCGTTTCCCTCCGGATTTCTCCGATAAGCCAGAGGCCCTTCCGTAATACCAGGCGTAATTCGTCCCGGTAGGAAATGCTCTGGGGAAGGGGCCGAAAATCTTCAGACTGTTCCGGTACTTCGGGGGATGAACCAGGTAACCAGAGGGTGTAGGCGGCCCGGAAACTTACCTCCCCGTCCCCGGGATCGGTATCCACATCCACCAAATCCATACCGGTAATCCCCACCACGGTTTGATCCGTGGGAAGTCCCCCGGCATCCAGCCATTCCTGGGCGGACAGTACCGGATTGTTCATCTCATAGGCCATTCTGACCCGGCTCATCACAAAAAGATTGCTCACCATGGCAATATCATCTTTGCCCGCTTTGTCGGTTACACAGGCTTCCATCAGGCTATGATCCAGGGTATCAAAGGCCCCGTAATAGGCTTCAACGACTTCCCGGGGGTTCATTCCCCGGGTGGTGGGCATATTGGCCCTTCCCGAGAGGATGCTCCCCAGGGTAAGGGCCAGAACAACCAAAGCGGCGAGGCAGCCAGCGATGACGGCGGTATTTCTCGAGAGGAAACGTCTGGTTTTTACGGCGGCCCCCTTCTTTTTTTTAAACTGTTCCAATTCACCGTTGTATTTTGCCTCTTCTTCCCGGGTGAGCGGCCGGATATACGAAGGGATCTTTCGGGAACCGGGAGGGCCCAAGAGGTCCCGGAAGGAAGAGAGGCCGGGCCTTTTGGTTCCCCTTTGGGAAAAATATTTGACCGGGGCCAGGGTTTCATCCAAAAGCCGGGCCAGGTCCCCGTCCAATCCCGGAGTCAAAAGCCGGACAGGGATAAAAACCCCCTCCCGCATATCCCGGCGGACCACATCGATATCCGGATTTTGAAAAGCCCCGGTTCCGGAGAGTATCCGGTACGCCATGGCCGCGGCGGCATAGGCCGCCGCCTCCCCTCCGGCAAGGTCCGGATGTACCCAGCTCACCGCGCCCGCAAGCCAAAGGTCCTCCCCCGCCGCTTCCAGGAGCCGCTTAAGGATCCGTTCCGGCGGAAAAAGAATGTCCACCTCAGGGGACCCCGCTTCAGGGGACCCCACCAAGGCTCCTACAGGCCAGGGAAAGGGAGGGTTCTCTTGGCCCTCCAGAAGGATTCGGGCGTTAATCCAATACCGCAGGGCATCCAGGGCGGCCTCTTTTCCGGTCCCGGTACAAAGGATGCGGTCCAGCCTCTCTCCGGCAAAATCAGGACCCCAGATGACCATGGTTCCTTCCCGTTCAACGACCCCGCCGGGCAGCCAGGGTTCCACCGTCCCCCCGGACTTGACGATATATCCCCGTTGGGTAATAAACTGGGCCATCTTCGCCTGGGCGAAGGCCTGGGCATTGAGGCCCGTATCAAAACCCAGCACAGGCTTTCCTTCAACTTCAAGATGCAGGATCCCAAGGCCTTTCACTTTTGCGCTCCTTACCGGTCGCGAGCCGGGATTTATCTACCCTGGGGTGAGTAGAGGTATTTAAAGTAGTCCATATCGGTAGAAAGGGTCTTTTCAAACCTTGGCAGGGTAGTACGGTAGGATTCCACCGCCCGCCAAAAGTCAAAGAAATTCCGGTCCCGGTTGTAGGCCTCCGCGTAGATCCGGGACGCCTCGGCGTCCGCCGCCCCCCGGATGGCCTCGGCCTTTTCGTAGGCCGCGGAAAGGACGGAGCGCCGTTCATTATCCATCCGTCCCAGCCAGCCCGCCTTTTTCCCTTCCCCCTCGGACCGGAAAGCCTGGGCGATCTGATTCCGCTCCTTGATCATCCGGGCATAAACGCTCTGGGTAAGCTCGTCGGAATACCGGATCTGTCGGGCCACCACGTCGATAAGCTCAATGCCGTATTCGGGGACCATCCGCCGGGACCGGGAGAGGATCTCCTCCGCCAGCTGGCGGCGGCCCTTCTGGATGGGCTCATGGGTAGTATCGGGCTGGACGGAATCGGTGATGATCTCCGGATCGATCTCCACCCCCAGATCCAGGGCGGCTATACCGCCGGCGGCAGCGCCCCGTTCCATGATGATGTTGGAGTTCCGTACCGTTTCCCGGAGGTAGTTCTCCGCAATCACGGTCCGTACTTCCGAATCGATAATTTCAGCCAGCTTGGAATAGGCCGCTCCCACCGTGGAAATAGACTCGTAGAATTTTTGGGGATCCGATATCCTCCACCGGGCGGTAATATCCACCCAGATGTACTGCTTTTCCCGGGTGGGCATACTCTTTTGTTCCCCGTTCCAGGCCATGATCCGTTTGGGATACCGGACCACCTCATCAATAACGGGCATTTTGAGGTGAAGTCCCGCGTCGATTACCACATCCACGAGTTTTCCCATTTGAACAATTACCGCCTGTTCCCCTTCATCAATAACATAAAAAGGGCCGGCTACGAGGACGCCGATGATAATGACAACGGCGGCCGTCAACAGGGTGATGAGTTTTTTCATTACCGGCCTCCAAGGTTTTTTAAGGGAAGAAAATTATCCAGATTCCGATCCACGAGGGTGGTGCCCGTGTCTTCCTTAAATATCTCTTCGATCATTTCATAATAAAGCCGCTGCCGGGTAACTTCCGGGGCCTGGCGGTACTCGTCGTAGACCAGGTTGAACCGTTCCACCTCACCGTTGGCCTGGTTGACCCGCTCCGTGGCATATCCCTGGGCTATCTGGACACGCCGGTCCGCTTCGCCCTTGGCCTTGGGGATTTCCTCGTTATAGACCTGCTGGCCCTCGTTGATAAGCCGGTTCATATCCTGGATCGCCTTATTCACGTCATCAAAGGCCTCCTGAACCCCCGCGGGGGGATCGATGTTTTGGAGTTTTACCGCGATAACATTAATCCCCAGGCCGTAATTACGGAAGGTTTCGTTCATAAGATTGGTCCCTTCCGCCTCAATAAGGCTCCGTTCCGCCCCCATAATATCCATGATTGCCCGATCCCCCACCAACATATTGATGACCGAACGGGACACATCCTGGATGGTTTCGATCCGTTCCATCACGTTAAACACCCAGGCCTTGGGATCCACGATGCGGTACTGGATGATCCACTCCACCTCAATAATATTAAGATCTCCGGTGAGCATGGTTGATTCGTTGGTCTGGTTCATATAGGTGGAAGAAACCCCGCTGGTCAGGGTACGGAAACCGAACTGTTCAGTTTGGACGTTTTTTACATTCACCACATAATGGCGATCTATGCCAAAGGGCAGTTTAAAGTGCAGTCCCGGCCCATTGATGGCATAAAACCGGCCAAAACGGGTAACGACCGCTTCCTCCGTCTGATCCACGATATAAAGACTTGTCCCCAGAAAGATAATGATCACAATCCCTATGACCACCAGGGTCATCGTCACCGGGGAAAGCCATTTCGACAAAGCCGAAGGGGTAGCGTTCCGCATAGAGAGCCTCCTTTACTTTTCTTTAATCAAGTTAATTGTTTGGGATCATTAAGTCAAGGAAATAGACCGGGAACAACCGGACAAAGAACGGAATTAGGGATATTCGTTTTCCGGACCGGTATAGACTGTTTTTATCGCTCCGAAAGAATTATACTAAATAATAAGAATTAACTGTCATATGAAAGTTTGGAGAGGATTGTTATGGAAAAACGGAGTGCCCAAATCTTAGAAATGATTTCGGAAAATCAACGGATCGAAGTTTCCCGGCTTGCCGAATTATTGGAGGTATCCCCGGTGACTATCCGTAAAGACCTGGACCTCCTGGAAGAAAAAGGGCTTATCAAACGGGAACATGGGTTCGCCATCCTGGGTTCTCCGGACGATATAGGCAACCGCTTGGCCGTTAATTATGAGGTAAAGCAACGGATCGCCCAATCGGCGGCCGCCCTGATAAAGGCGGGGGAAACGGTCATGATCGAATCCGGGTCCTGCTGCGCCCTCCTCGCGGAAGAATTGGCCCGGGAAAAAAGCAAGATCACCATCATAACCAATTCCGCCTTTATTATTAATTACGTCCGTAAATATTCCGGGGTACGGCTGTTGCTTTTAGGGGGGGATTACCAGAGTATTTCCCAGGTGACGGTAGGCCCCATTACCCGGACAAACCTGGAAGGTTTTTTTGTGGATAAACTTTTTATCGGCGCCGACGGGTTTACCCAACGGACGGGTTTTACCGGCAATGATCATTCCCGGGCGGAAACGGTGCGGGATATGGCCCGGCAGGCAAACACGACCCTGATCCTTACGGATTCGAAAAAATTCAACCATCAGGGAACGGTATCCCTGTTACCGATAGAAGATATCGGCGGCGTTTTTACCGATGATGGGATTCCCGAAGCCCAGGAAAGGTACCTGGAAAGCCGAAATGTAAAGGTTTACAAAGTACCCCGTCACCTTCCGGATTGAGGCCTCCGAGGGTAAAACCTTCGGAAACTTCCTCATGATAAACCCCTTTACACCCCTTTTCAAAAAAGGTATAGTTAATAATTATGATATTTCCCTTAGAAGAACTCATTGAACATGAAGGCAATATGTACGAGATT
Organism: Spirochaetaceae bacterium; assembly: GCA_031282145.1. Classification (GTDB taxonomy): domain Bacteria; phylum Spirochaetota; class Spirochaetia; order Treponematales; family Breznakiellaceae; genus JAIRMO01. The sequence continues at coordinate 27,713 of JAITEG010000262.1, forward strand.
ACCTGCGCCGCTTCCCGCAGAGCTTTTCAGCTTTCCATGCTCAGGGATCCGGAAATTGAAGAGAATGACGGCAAGGTGGTATCCTTGGCGGCCCGCCAAATCTTTACCGAAGAGATCGAATTCCGTATAGAAGCATAGTTCCCCGGTGAGCCTGTTGTACTTGTGGATTTTTGAATCTTTTTTAGCGACAAAGACTCAAAAATCAACAACCTCGCCCTGAAGGGCGAGGTTGTTGTTCTCGAAAGGTGGTTGCACTCAGGGGTTTAATACCTTTTTAACCGCCCTGAAGTTCGCACGCGGAAGCGTGCAGAGGGTATCAAACCCCTTCGGCACGAATCACGATGTTACGGGTTCCGTGAAGCTTTGGCTCGACGGCAGTTTGCAAGGTAAAAATCGCCTAACCGGCGATTTTCGGAGGTTTTATGCGCGAAGCGCAACAAACCGCTGTGCCGGAAAAAAAGGCCGTTCCGGTATGTATCCTCCTCGGTCCCACCGCTTCAGGTAAAACGGAGATAGTCGGGGAACTTTTTAAACCCGGGAATCCGCTTTGTCCCGCCGAGATTGTTTCCGCGGATTCCATGCAGGTCTACCGGGGTATGGACATAGGTACCGCCAAGCCGGATCCGGAACTCAG
>JAITEG010000257.1 GCA_031282145.1 Spirochaetaceae bacterium
GTGGGAATTTGGGTCTTCCCCGCCTCGTCCAGATAGCTCACTCCCATGGACCGGGTGTATTTATATCCCAGTTTGAAGATATGCCCCAGCTCGTTCCCCTTTTTTTCGTAGAGTTCCCCCCCGCAGAGGGGGCAGCGGTCCCCGGCCTTGACGGTGCGGATATCCGTGACCATCCAGGCGGTAAAGTCCCGGCCATAGGCAACATGGGCATAGTGGAGATCCCGGGCCAGGGCTCCGGTCACCGCGTCGCTTAGGACGGTCACGGAAGGATCGGCGATGATGGGGATCCCCGTGAGGCCCACGGGACCGGCAAAACCCACCGGCGCCCCGGTAAGCCGCGTCACGTCGCTATCCGCCGCCAGAACCACCTCCGACGCCTTGAGGGCTGCGGCGAGTTTTATCTCGTTAACCTCCAAATCCCCCCGGATGAGGACCGCGAAAAACGCTTCCCCATAGCTAAGCTCCCCGGAAGGCCGCTTTTCCCCCCGGTAATTTCCCGGTGCGGAGGACAGGTCCAGTTCCACATTGACCGCCCGGTAGATGAGGGTTTTGATGAAAGCCTTCGCGTCGGTCTTGAGGAAGGCGCAGAGATCCTCGATGGTTTTTACCCCCGGGGTCTCGATTTCTTCCACCGCCGGCGTCTCCACCTCAACCGGCGCAGAGGGCGAAGGGGGGACCGCCGCCGCCCAGTCGGGCTTACAGGCGGCTTTTTCCACATTGGCCGCGTAATCGCAGTCCCGGCAGAGGAGCAGGGTATTGTCCCCAATCTCGCTTTCCACCATAAATTCCTCAGAGCCGCTCCCCCCCATGGCCCCCGAGTCCGCCCGTACGGGGATCACCGTAAGGCCGCAACGCTTAAAGATCCGCCGGTAAGCCCGACCCATGGCCCGGTACGTTTCGTCGAGGCTCTCTTCCTCGGTATGGAAAGAGTAGGCGTCCTTCATCACAAATTCCCGTCCCCGCATCACCCCATAACGGGGGCGGATCTCGTCCCGGTATTTGGTATTGATCTGGTAGAGGCAAAGGGGAAGCTGGCGGTAACTGGAAAGTTCCTCCCGCATCAGGGCGGTAAAGGCCTCTTCCGCCGTAGGGGACACCACAAAGTCCGTTCCCAACCGGTTTTTCACCCGGAGCAACGCCTCCCCCATGGTCTCCCACCGGCCCGATTCCTTCCACAAATCGCCGGGAACCACCACCGTGGGCTTGATCTCCAGGGCCCCCGCGGCGTCCATCTCTTCCCGGATGATCCCCTCCACCTTGCGGAAAGCGCGGAGCCCCAGGGGTAGGTAGGCAAAGAGGCCGTTGGAAAGCTTGCGCAACATCCCCGAACGGAACATCAGCCGGTGGCTCGCGATAAGGGCGTCGGCGGGTACCTCCCGCAGGGTCGGTATAAAGGTCTGACTCAGCTTCATAAAGGGTCCTTAAAACGTATAATTCGAGGTTTTTCCATAATATAGCCGTCGAGGGGCTTTTTTCAAGTAGTGACGGAATGGTGTCAAGACGCAATAGAAATGCCTATTTTAGCACAATAGCAATGTCCTCCCCTTTATGAGGACATTATTATTACGGTTTAACACACATCCTTTGGGGTAGAACCGGCTTCAAAAAAGAAAAATTCCTATTCACCCTTCACTCCTCACCGCCGATAACCTGTTTGGTTTGCCATTTGCCCCCCAGCCAACGGGTGAGGTAACAGATTCCCCGGCTTATAAAATCGGCGCCCATGGCGAGCCATACTCCCAGGGGGCCGACTCCCAGGGGGAAGGCGAGGAGGTAGGCGGCGCTTACCCGGACGGTCCACATGGAGACACTGGCCACGATCATCACATACCGGGCGTCCCCAGCGGCCCGCAGGGCATTGGGCAGGGCGAAACTCAGGGGCCACCCGATAGCCATGGAGATACAGTGGACCCGCAAGAAAACCTTTGCCATTTCCTGGGCCTCGGGGCTCAGGCTGAAGAGATTAACCAGGGGTTCCATAAAGATATAAATCAAAGAACTGATAATAAAGAGGGTGATATAGGTGATCTTCATGATTTTGGCGGTCTGTTTTTTCGCCGCCTCATAATCCCCGGCCCCCACACATTGTCCCACGATGGTAAGCATCGCCATGCCGTAGGCCATGCCCGGCATAAAGGAAAAGGAATTGATCACCCCGGCGATAGCGTTGGCCGCAAAGGCCCGGGTTCCAAAGGCAGTGAAGATCCGCTGGGTAAGGAGCCTGCCGATCTGGAACATGGAACTTTCCAGGCCGCTGGGGATACCCACATTTAATATGTTGCGGATCATGGGGCGGGAGAGCCTCAATTTCAGGATCCCCGAGAGGGAAACCGGAATGGTACGGTTCCGGACGAGGAGGCCAAAGGTGAGGGCCGCCGCGATGATCCGGCTTATCAAGGTGGACAAGGCCGCTCCGGCGACGCCGATATGGAGGCTGTAGATAAAAAACGCGTTGCCGCCGATATTTAAGATATTTACCAGCAGGGCGATATACATCGTTACCCGGCTGTTCCCCATGGAGCGGAACAAGGCGGCATTGGCGTTGTAGAGGGCCAAAAAAGGATAGGAGAGGGCGGTGATGAGAAAATAGACCATGGCCGCGTCCATCACATCGTTTTCTATCTTTCCGTAGAGCAGCCGGATAATAGGCCGGCGGAAACATAAGGATATCCCCATAATGACCAGGGCGGTGAACAGTACGATATAGATAAGCTGCTTTGACGCGAGGCTGGAATTCTTGGAATCCCGGCGACCGATATATTGGCTCGTTACCACCGCCCCGCCGGTAGCAAGGGCGCTAAAGGCAATGATCAGGAGGTTGTTGATATTATCAATAATGTTAACCCCGGAAACGGCGAATTCCCCCACGGTGCTGACCATCATGGTATCCGCCGCTCCCATGGTCACTGCCAGGAGTTGTTCGATAATCAGGGGCCAGAGAAGCCGGAAGAGGGCGCGGTTATTCCACTCTTCCCCTATGGATAAATTAGGACTCAACCATAACCCTCGCTAAGATCCGTATGACTCCTCCATCGTATTCCGGTACATTCCACCTGATTATTGCTCCTTGAGGCAGTTCCACTCCTTACCTGAGTTTTGGAACAAGCTCAATTTTCCCTAAAAAAGAAGTTTTGGGGAAGCCCCTCTTCTATAACTATAAGGAATAGGAGGAGTCCTTTCAACCAGACCCCTGTCCCTTGTTCCCGGAATTTGGTATGGTATTAAAGAAAATTTCTGGAAACATCGGTTGGTTTCCGGAGTTTTTTCGGAGACTATGGGTCCCTTTACCTTTTTTAATGATAAACAGTTCTATAAAAGCCTCTTTACCATCGCCATTCCCATCATGCTGCAGAACCTGGTGAATACCCTGGTTAATATGGTCGATACCATCATGATTGGAAGGCTCGGGACCGTGGAGATCGCCGCGGTGGGCTTGGGGAACCAGTTCTTTTTCACCTTCAATACGATTCTCTTTGGTATATGTTCGGGGAGTGCGATCTTTACCGCCCAATTTTGGGGCAAACGGGACATTCCGGGGATCAGGAAGAATACCGGGTTCAGCCTTATCCTCGTGGTATCTGTCACCTTGGCCTTTACCCTCGGCGCACTCTTGTACCCCGGGGGGATTATCCGGATCTACTCGCGGGATCCCGCGGTGATCGCCTCAGGGGCGGTGTATCTTAAAACCGTGGCCCCCTCCTTTATCCCCTTTGGAGTTGGGTTTGTTTTTATCCAGACCCTCAGGTCCGTCGAAAAGGTCCGGCTCCCCATGGTCAGCACCCTCATCGCCCTTTTCCTGAATATAGGGCTGAATTACCTTTTTATATTCGGGTCCGGTCCTATTCCCGCTATGGGGGTGGCCGGGGCAGCTCTGGCCACGGTGATTGCCCGCTTTACCGAGGCGGGGATCCTCGTCGCCGTGAGTTATGCCCGGCGCTATCCTCCGGCGGGTAATTTCCGGGAGTTTACGGACTTTAACCGCCCGTTTATCGGGCGTTTTCTTCATATTGTTTCTCCGGTTATTCTGAACGAGTTCATTTGGTCCTTGGGGGTGATGGTCGAGAACATCATCATCGCCCAGACCCATACGAATGCCATTGCCGCTTTTAATATCACCAATACCTTTTCCGGGTTGACCTGGGTTATCTTTATTGGGCTTGGGACGGGAGTGGCGGTTCTTATTGGTAAAAAAATCGGTGAGGGGGATGAAAAGACTGCCCGGGATTACGCGTTTAAAATAACCCGGTTTGCCCCCCTGCTTGCCGGAGGGGCGGCCCTGCTCATCCTGTCCATCTCCCGGTTTTTGCCCTTCATCTTCAAAGTAAACAGTGGCGTCTTTTCTATCATCACCGTGATGTTCCTCATCATGGCCGCGGTGTATCCCTTCCGGGCCTTTAATATGGCCATGGTCGTTGGTGTTTGCCGTTCCGGGGGGGATACGAAGTTTTGTATTCTTTATGACGTCCTTTTCATGTGGGTGCTTTCCATCCCCCTGGCGGCGGCGGCGAGTTTTGTTTTTCATGCCCCGGTGTGGGTGGCGTACCTCTGTATATGTATCGAAGACCCGATAAAGATGCTCCTCGGCCTCTGGCGGCTCAGAAGCGGAAAATGGCTCCATAACGTCATCAAAAAGCTCTCATAACTTGCGGCGCTTTCAAAACTTCAGTTTTTAGCGTGTTCCGCGGGTCCTTATCCGAAAAGGGCTGCCGCTTCCGCCAGGTCGTTGCAGCGGCGCCATACCGTGGCAAGGACCTCCGGGGGCGGTTCCACCAGGTCCTTAATAAAGACCGACCGGATCCCCGCGTCCCGGAGCGACCGTAATCCCGCCGGGGAATCCTCAAAACCCACACATTCAGCGGGGGATTTACCCAGTCGTTCCGCGGCCAGGAGGAAAATATCCGGGGCGGGTTTCCCCCGCGCAACCTCATCCCCGCAGGTCAGGACGGAAAACCGCTCCAGGATGCCCCCATACCGCAGCTTCCATTGGGCGGTTTCCCGTTTGGAGGAGGTAGCCACCGCCAGGGGAAGGCCCAGCCGGGCAAGGTGATCCAGGAGAACCGTTAAGCCCGGCCGCTGGGCGATACCGCAGGTCTCCACCTCCCGGGTAAAGAGGGCGAACACGTCTTTACGGATTTGGGTATAGGGAAAATCCGGACCGTACGCATCGAACACTATGGCCCGGCTGGAAGCCTCGTCAATTCCCACCATTTGTAAAATGACGGCTTCCTCCATGAGACACCCCCGGTTCCGGGAGGCGGTAATCCAGGCGCTTACCATCGGCCGTTCCGTATCCAACATCAACCCGTCCAGGTCGAAAATAACCCCCTCGGGGAGAAAAGGCATCGTTGTCATGGTAAGACCGTACTCTATTGTATAAAAAAAGCCAAGTCAGGTTAGGAGCGGTGCATGAATAATGTATCGCTCCTTCCGGGCGCCTCTAAAAAACCCGATTGGGTTTTTTAGAGGTGTTATTAGAGGGAGACTTTAGGCGACATAACACTCCAGAAGCCGCTGCCGGGAGGGATGCTGCAGCCGTTTGAGGGCCTTTTTTTCAATCTGCCGGATCCGTTCTTTGGTAAGATTGAAGCGATCGCCGATTTCCTTGAGGGACATGGGGATACTGTTGCCCAGGCCATACCGAAACCGGATAATATCCGCCTCTTTTTTGTTCAAAGTCTTCAGCACCATTTCGATATCGTTTTGGAGGGTTGCCTTAACCGCGTGTTCATCCGGGGAAGCGTAATTTTCATCCTCGATAAAATCCCCCAGTATTGAGGAATCCTTATCGGTATATACGGGATTTTCCAGGGACACCAAATCCCGGCTGATGTTGATGAGATCCGACACCTGAACCGCATCCATATCCAGAAGCCGGGCGACTTCGTTTATCTCCGCCTCCGCGCTGCTATCGCTCTGGACTACTTTCCGGGCTTTTTCAATTTGAACCAATTCATTTGCCCGGTTCAGGGGCAGCCGGATCATCCGGGATTTTTCACAGATTGCCTTGAGAATAGCCTGACGGATCCACCATACCGCATAGGAAATAAAGTGATACCCCTTATCCACATCGTACCGTTCTATGGCGTTTAAAAGGCCAATGTTACCTTCACTGATGAGGTCCGAAAGGGGCATACCCTGACCCTGGTATTTTTTTGCCACATTAACCACAAAGCGTAAATTAGCATTTACCAATTTATCCCGGGCGACCCGGTTACCCCTTGCCGCTGCCCGGGCTACCGCGTCTTCTTCCTCCCTAGTTAAAAGAGGAATCCGGTTAATTTCTTTTAAGTACATGGAGAGAATATTTTCATCGGTTCCCGAATTTTTAACCGCCGTCTTATTTTTGATGGTTTTAGTTGCTGCCACATATACCTCCTGTAGCTATGATATAAACTATATAGCAAGAACCGTGCCAAGAACGGCCCAAAGGAGAATATTTTTAATAATTTATTATTACCGTAATTCCATACAGGATAAGTAATTAGGAAAAGATAAAAAAGGAGTCTTCATAAGAAATTTTTAAACTTCCCCTGGGGCTTCGATTTTTTATCTAATAAGGATCAAAATGACTCATTTTTATTATTTTGATTAAAATGTGGGTCAAATTAGGTCATATCCCCCCGGCGGTGAATTAAAAAAATAATCTCTACAGGCCTGCTTAGGATAGCAAATTTTGAAAAACCGCACTTCTTTCTTGACCATCGGGGTATTTTTTCGTATATTCTATAATATCCAAATATCCCATAATTATTATAATACAACGGAGGTACCTTATGAAAGTAAAACCCTTGGCCGACCGGGTCATGGTTAAGCTTGAAAAAAATGAAGCCAAGACGGCGGGTGGGATCATCATCCCCGATACTGCCCAGGAAAAGACCCAGGTAGGCACGGTTGTGGAAGTTGGTGACGACAAAGACGTGATCAAGGTGGCGGCAGGTCAGAAGGTTATGTATGACAAATATGCCGGAACCCAGATAAAAGTCGACGGGGTGGAACACCTTATTTTAAAAATGTCGGATATTATCGCGGTTATTGAATAGCGGTATTTGAAAACCCTGGTTTCCGGACCAATGGAGGGAACCTCTAAAAATGTTAGTTTTTAGAGGTTCCCTGATCCCCTGGTAAAAACCGTCATACACGGCCGGCTTAAGGTTTGCCGGAATTCATAACGTCCCGAAAGTCTTGCCATCGAGGCGGGTTTTAATTTTCCAGGCGGCGGAGTTCCAGCCGGACATTGAGGTTTTCCGGATCCAAAGTTTCAGCCTGTTCCAAGACTCGGCGGACTTCTCCAAAGCGGCCCAGAGCCCGCAAAGAGCGGGCGATGTTTAACTGTATCCGGGCGGCCTCTTTGTTGTTTGTAACCTGGGCGGCGGCAGCCTCGTAATAACCCAAAGCCGCGGTATTGGATCGGCGGGCCTCCAGGACCCGGGCGATATTGGCGTCCGCCTGCCAAACCTCACCGGATAACTCCCTGAGGAGGGTCTCCCCTTCATCGAGGCGGCCTTCCCGGACTAACCCTATGCCCCGGCTGAGTTTCATCCAAGGCCCCTCCAGGTGGTTATCTTGGGCGGTTTTGATAAGCAAGGCGGTCTCATCGTACTGTTTCTGCCAGTCAAAATAATAAGCCCCCCAGTGGTACAGCCGTTCATCCAGGGGATGCCGGCCGAGGAGTAGCCATAATTCCGCGATAGTCCGGTCTACGGGCCAGAGGTCCAGTTGACGTCTGAACCGTTCCAGATCTAAAAGCCCTTCATGGGTCAGATCCTGTTCCTCAAGAATGGTTATAGCCCGCTTGCCGTCCAGGAGCCGGGTATAACTGATGATACCATAGCTCAAACCGGCTCCGGGGGCATATCCCTGTTCCGCAAAGAACCGTTCCAGGTGGGAGCGCTTTTCCTCCGGATCCGTTGCGGTGGAGGCCAGGTTGTAGAGGCTTTGGGATATACGGTCCTGATTTTGGCCGTCCGGGGAGCCGGTACTTTTTGAGAAGGCCAGGGCCCGCCATATCGTCCGGGCGGTATCGCTATGCCCCGAAAGCCAGAGGGCATCCGCCTGCCGGGCCAGGCTTTTTTCATCGGGAAAACGGGAAAAAAGCTCCGCCCCCCGCAGGGGATCCCCAAAGTCGTAAAAAAATTCCGCCCCAAACCGGAGGGTTTCCGGGGATGGGGGACCGGCAATACCCGGAAGTCCCCGGTCCTTTTCCTGGGGGGAGGCAAGGAGGGCATTAATAATAGCCGCGCACCCCGAGGCGTCCCCCGCGAGCAGCCTGAGGATCCCCTGGTTAACCAAGAAGGATTCCCGTTCCCTTTCCGAAACCCGGGGAATTATCGAGGCAAAAAGGGCCTCTCCCCCGGGGATGGCTGCGGCGCTTTGGGGATCCGCCATTTTTCCGGAAAGAATCTGAAGGCTTAGTGCCAGGGGAAAGAGGGAAGGTTCCCGAATACGGGACAGGTGGTTTTGTACCGCCTCTGCGGTTTCTCCGGTGGGCAGGGGCTCTTGCAAAAAAAGGGCCTCGGCGGCCAGGGCCGCCAGGACTTCGGAGAAGGAGAATTCCCGGCTGATCCGATCCGCCGCCTCAGCATAGGCGTTGATAAAGGCCTCCCGAGTTTCGGATGGTAAACCTGAATAACGGGCAAGGTTTCTGCGGCGCTTGAGAACCGACAGATGGGCCTCCACACTGCGGGCTTTTTTTTCAAGGCCGTCGAGGAACGAATTGAGCTGTTTCGGAGGAGTCGTTTCCGGCGTCTCCGCGAGGAGGTCAAATTCCGCCAACTCCCGGACAACCCCCCCGGGGGATTTGCCGGTTTCCGCGGCCTCCCCCGCCCGGAGGAAGGTGAAAAAAGCCAATCCCCCCAATAGGGCCAGGGAAAAGACCAGCCCCAGGATACAGGTGATTTTGAGCAAAAAAAACATCAGGGGAGGATCCCGGCGGGCCATCATTATCCTGAGGGGCCGTTATCGGCGGCGGTTTTTTCGTTTTGAATTGTTTTCCGTATACTATCCAGGACCCCATTTATAAAGCGGTAAGAATCATCGGTGCCGAATTCTTTGGAAATACCGATGGCTTCATCAATGACAATGGAAGGGGGTACCTCATTCTGAAACATCAGGGTATAAGTACTCATCCTGAGTACCGCGAGATCAACCCGGTTAAGTCGGGAAAAATCCCAATTTTTAAGATGAGAGCGGATCATGGTATCCACCGGAGCAATATTTTCTATGGTTCCCAGAACTAAAAACCGGGAAAAATCCGACACCCCTTTATCAGGAACCTTCTCCAGCCAGGAAAAATTCAACAAGTCCTCGGGGATTGACAGGAGCCCCGGCGGGGCACCGGCGGCTTCCCAGGAATACAGGGCCTGGAAAGCAAGGATCCGTCCTTTCCTCCGTGACGCCATGGCTACCAGCTGAGAAGAAAATTCTCGCGGATGGTAACCACGTTTCTTCTTCCCCGAAGTTCGGCGATAAGCTCCTCTTGGGCCTTGAGGGTGGCCTCCTGCAAACGGCGCTGGGTTAAGGTTCCCACTATTTGTTCCCTCACGGTCATGGGGGGGCCGGGCTGTAACAGCACGTCATTGAGGGAAAGGGTCTTCATTTCATAGGTTCCGGTAACCTTAATGATAAGAAAGCCCTGGGGGGTCTCAATAACCCCGGAGATTGCTCCCTGGGGTAGGGAAAAGGCTATACTAAGGAAGTCCTGACCCACCGATTCCAGGAGTTGGGGGTTCCGGGGAAGGTACCTTCCCTCTTCGGAGATATATCCCGCCCCCTGGGTTTGTCCCCGGATAACCGCTTCATCGAATTTGGCGGGGCTGGAACCGATCTCCCGGACCATACGCTCCGCGGTCTCCCGGGCCCGGTTTTTGTCAGCCGCCGTCGCCCCGCTGCTCAGGGGGACCTGGATATAAGAAAACCGTACCGTATCGGGCTGGACGAACTGGGTTTTATACAGGTTATAGGTTTCCAGGATCTCCGCTTCTGTCGGAGTCTTAACCGAGGTTTCCAGGCCCGGTCTTTTTAGCCGGAGATATTGCTGGGCAATAAGCTGTTTACGGATCAGGTCCCGGTACGCGGGAAGTTCCATGCCGGTCTGGCTTTTGATAAGGGAGGCAAATTCGGCGTCCGTAGGCCGTTTCCCCAGGGATTGGGTTATGCCGGATCGGATCTGCTGAATATAGGCGTTAAGATCGTTTTCGGACACGGAGATCCGTTCCTGTTCGGCGGCCTGGAGGATAAGCTTCTCATCGATCATCAAATTCAGAATTTCCAGCCGTAATTTCCGCTTTTCGTCGGCGCTGAGGGTCCTGCCGGTCTCAATTTTCTCAGTTTCTGTCCGTAGTTGTTTGACCATAATAGGTTCACTTCTGATCAAATTGACCGTTGCGATGGTTTGTAGATCCGTTTGGGTAAACCCCATGCCGGTGATTAAAAGAAGCAACAGACAACCAATAACTAATAACCGTTTCATACTCATCCTTTGGGAAGTATCCCTCTTTATAATAAAATGAACAAAGGCCACTATAGGTTTCAAAAAACGGCGTATTTTTAAACTTGTTCCAAAACCGCCCGGATCCGGCGGACCCCGGCGGCGGAGGATTGCTCTTTCTGGATTTTGAAATGCCCCAGTACCCCGGTATGTTCCACATGGGGGCCGCCGCAGACTTCTTTGGAAAAATCCCCCATGGTGTAGACCTTTACCTGGGATTCATACTTTTCCCCGAAAAGCGCGATGGCCCCGGATACCTTCGCTTCGTCCAGGCTCATCACCTCCATGGTAACCGGGAGGTCCCGCCGGATCTGCTCGTTTACCAGAGCCTCCACCCGCTTAAGCTCTTCGACGCTCATAGGCTCGCCGTGGGAAAAATCGAACCGCATCCGTTCCGCGGTGATGTTGGACCCCTTCTGGGCCACATGATCCCCCAGGACCAAACGGAGGGCCTTGTGTAAAAGATGGGTAGCGGTATGATACTTTACCGCCATTTCCCCCTGGTCTCCCAGGCCCCCCTTAAATACCTGCTCACTCCCCGCCCGGGAAAGTTCCTGGTGTTTTTTAAAGGCCTCGTCGAATTCGGCCCGGTTTACGGTTATCCCCTGTTCCCCCGCCAGTTCTTCAGTAAGCTCAATGGGAAAGCCGTAGGTGTCGTAGAGTTTAAAGGCCAGGCGGCCGGACATGATCCGCTGCGGACTTTTGAGAAGATTGGGGAGGAGTTTTTCAAATTCGTGTTCTCCCTTTTGCAGGGTTTCCAAAAATTTCTCCTCCTCCCTATCCATCTCGGCGATAATAAAGTCTTGCTTTTCCACAAGTTCCGGGTAAGGGCCGGCAAATTTTTTTATTACCGCCTCGGCTACGGAGGAAAGGCGGCCCTCCATCCCCAATTTACGGCCGTGCCGTACCGCCCGGCGGATGAGCCGTCGCAGTACATACCCCGCCCCCACATTGGAGGGACTTACCGCCTTGGGATCCCCCAAAATAAAAACCGCCGACCGTACATGGTCGCAGATGATACGGATAGACCGGTCCTGTTCCCCGTCGGTTCCATAAGTATTGCCCGTAGCTTTTTCTACCGCCGCAATGAGGGGGGCAAAGATTTCCGTATCGTACACCGATTTTTTTCCGGTGAGGATAGTGACGGTCCGCTCTATACCCATTCCCGTATCCACGCAGGTCCGGGCCAGGGGGATATACTCACCCTCGGCGTTTTTATTGTACTGCATGAACACGTCGTTCCAGACTTCAAGCCATTTCCCGCAGGAACAACCCGGGCCGCAGTCCGGACCGCAGGACTCTTTGCCCATATCAATAAACATCTCCGAGTCCGGGCCGCAGGGTCCCGTGACCCCCGCGGGGCCCCACCAGTTATCGGACCGGGGCCGGTACCGGATCCGATCTTCGGGAATCCCTAAACGCTTCCAGACCGCGGCGGACTCGTCGTCCTGGGGGATGGAGGGCTCCCCCTCAAACACCGTTACCCCGATTTTTTCCAGGGGTATCCCCAGCCATTCCGGGGAGGTGAGGAACTCAAAACTCATCTCTATGGCCCCTTCCTTAAAATAATCCCCCAGGGACCAGTTGCCCAGCATTTCAAAAAAGGTAAGGTGGCTGGAATCCCCCACGGAATCAATATCCCCGGTACGGATGCACTTCTGGTAATCCACCAGCCGCTTTCCCGCGGGGTGTTCCTCCCCCAGGAGATAGGGGACCAGGGGATGCATCCCGGCGGTGGTAAAAAGTACGGTGGGATCATTTTCAGGGATCAGGGATTTTCCCTCAATCTGGGTATGCCCATGGGAAGTAAAAAACTGAATATACAGGGAACGGAGTTCTTCGGCATTCATAACTTATAGTAGGGGAGGATCGCCCCTTCGGTCAAGGGCACGCGGTACCTCATGAAAAATGTTACCGAAAAGAGGATTTTTGTCTTTTTTGTCAGAAGAACCCCGGGCTGCCCCCCCCCATGAGGCGTGAGCCCCGCTATGGCTGGGCTACCGGCCGGGGTCCTCACCAAATAGGCTAAATTACCGGATCCATCTAACCGATATTTAAAGTATGAAAAGAATTATCCCTTTATTGGCGGTATTTTTATCGCCGGTTTTGTTGGTAAGCGGGCAAACCCAACAAGGT
>JAITEG010000017.1 GCA_031282145.1 Spirochaetaceae bacterium
AGGTCCCCAATCCCCTCCCGAGGAGGCGGCAATCCCCCTTTACCGGTTAAGGCCATGGCGGGCGGGGATTGCCCCTCGCTCCCGTCTCTGGAATTCTCCGTCGAAGGAGACTAGAACCAGCGGTTTCTAACCGCCGGTTCGACGGCTCCACAGGCGGACTCTACAGGTTAGGGGGCGAGGGGCAAGCCCCGCCCGCCATGGGTTTAACCAGCCGCCGGACATGAAGGCCGGCCTTCTGGCTATACCAGCGGACACAGGTCTCCGCGGCCTCGTCAAGTCCTTCTCCTTGGTAGAGAAACACCAGATCGAGGGCCTGTTTGTTTTCCCGTTTCCGCAAAAACCGGTCCAAGGCGGCGCCTTCGCCGGAATCCCGGGGAAGGGCCAGGAGCAGCACCCCCCGGTCGGAAACCTCAGGTAACTCCTCCCCGGCGGAGAGGGGAAGCGCCGCGGGATAAGCCAAAGTTTCCGCCAATTCCGCCGCGTTTCCCCCCCGGATCTTCCCGCCGGTATAGGCCACTGCGATATCCATACCCCGGTCCAGATACTCCAGGGCCAGGGCCAGGGCGTTTTCGCAGAGGAGATCCACCCCCAACCGGGCCCTTTCCGGGGTGTAGAGGAGCGGGTCCGCCTGGGTATCCACTAAAATGACCAGCCGGGAATGGGGGGGCGGCTCCGGCTCGCCTTCCCGGACAAAAAGGTCCCCCCCGTGGCCGTAGAGTTTCCAGTTGATCCGCCGGGGATCATCCCCGGGTATATAGGGCCGGTGATCGGTCAAATCATCGGTCCGCTCGAAATTGGGTTCCGTCCGCTGGGAGATCCCCCCGGATTGGATATGCACCGGGATGGATTCCTCCGCCGGTGCGGGCAGGGCCAAAAGCCGGGGGCTTCCATCCTGGGGTATGGGGAAAAAAACCCGGAAAAAGCCGAAACAATCGGTAATGATAAACCCGTCATAGGCGCTGTAATAGGCCCCCCGCTCCGGAACCGGAAAAAACCGGCCGTCTTCCGTAACCATATCCGGATCAAAAACATACCGGATAGTCCGCCCGTCCCGGGTATTAAGCCGCAGCTCGTACCGGATGAGGACGCCGGGAAAACGGAAGAACCGGCCCCCGCCGGAGCCGTTCCTGGAGAGGAGCAATTCTCCCCGGCCGCCGGGACTGACGGTTCTGACCGCCATCCGCACCGAAAGGGTCCGGGCGTTTTTTTTATGGATCCCGGCAAGGATCAACGCCCCCAGGAAACTGTAGGCCAGGACCGCGATAAAAACGGAATTCATCAGGGTAAGAACCAGCTCTTTTTTTAGGGAGCCTGCGGCCAAGGCCAGCAGGGCGAGGATCACGACAGCGATCCCCAAGGGCCGCGGTATGGGTAAGATCCCGGGGAACCTACGCAAAAGGCTCCTAGGAGGCAGGCTCCTAGAGGAGGGGCTTGAGGGCATTGATCCGCGCAAGACATAACTCCCGGATTAATTTATCCCCGTGAGAGCGGGGATCCCGCAATTTAAGCCGGTGGGCCAGAACCGGTACGGCGAGGACGCTGAGATCCTCATCGGTTACATAGGTTCTTCCCCTGACCAGGGCCAGGGCTTTGGCCGCTTTTAAAAAGTGAAGCCCCGCCCGGGGGGAGGCTCCCAGGAGAAAACTCCGGTGGATCCGGGTATCCCGAATCATATCGGCTATCGCCTCTTTGAGGGCGGCGTGGCAAAAAATGTCCGCCGCCTCCTTCCGCAGGGCAAGAAAATCCGACAGCGCTATGGAGGGCGCGAGTTCATTGAGGGCCCCTTCGGCGGGATTATCCTCCAGGATCGAAAGTTCCGCTTCCCGGTCAGGGTAACCCAGGGAAAGGCGCATCATAAAACGATCCAACTGAGCGGCGGGCAGGGGAAAGGTCCCCTCACTTTCTATGGGGTTTTGGGTGGCGATAACAAAAAAGGGCTCCGGGGGACGGTGGGTGGCGGAACCGATGGTGACCTGCCGTTCCGCCATCACCTCCAGAAGCGCGGACTGTACCTTGGGGGTGGTCCGGTTGATCTCGTCGGCCAACACAATGTTCGCCAGGACCGGACCGGGCACAAACCGGAAGGACCGGCTTTCGGGATCAAACACATCCACCCCGGTAATGTCATAGGGAAGCAGATCCGGGGTAAACTGGATCCGTTTAAAGAGGAGGGGCCGGCCGTCTTCGGCGGCGATCAGCTTGGCAAAAGTTTTGGCAACCGTGGTTTTTCCCAGGCCGGGGTTATCCTCAATGAGGATATGACCCCCCGCAAGGACCGCCGCGGTAAACAGTTCCAGAAATTCCTGTTTTCCCCGGATGATCCGGGCCGCCCCCTTGATAAGGGCCTCCACCGCCATTGTAACCATATCCCTAATGTACCATGGGAACAGGGTTCTTTGAACCCCGGTTCAGGGGACCCCGGCTCCCTGAACCGTTCGGCGAAAAACCCTATCCGCCCGGCCGGAAAACCAGGTCAACAGGGCTTCCAGCCTGGTGGAAAAAGAACGGCCCACCCGTTGATTAAGCAGAGGCAGGGAAACGACCTTTGCCATGGATATGGCATAAATAACCAGATCGGTGTCCGTATCGAACACCGCCAAGAGGGAGCAGAGCTTGTTTTTCCCCACGGCGGTGATGAGCCCGTAGCTCATCCGGGTCAGGTTCTCTTGGGTAAGCATGAGGCTGTTCTGCCCGGCATAATAGGTGTATTGGTAGATATTATCCCCAAAAGTCAGGTCCTTTTGACGGGCATAGAGGGTCAACTCCCGCGGCGGAGTACTATAGGAGGGATCCGGGAGGGAATTTTGGGATTCCGGTCCATCGATCACCGTGGAACTTTCGTAGAAGATCCGCGTTTCATTGCGGCTGGAGGAAAAATAGGTTAACCCCGCCAGGCTGCTCAAGGAGAGGACTTCGTTGTAGAGGGCGTTTCGTTCCGCCTCGGTCCAGGAAGCCGGCCCCCCGGGCTTTTTGTAGAGGGAGAGGCTTTCCGCCAGCATGGTTGGCTCCAGGTCCGTAATGATGCGGGAGACGAGCTGGGCCGCCGCGGCATCCCGGGGGAGCAAGGCCGGCTGGGGGTTTTTCGTTTGGAGGCTAAAAATCATCCCCTCCCGCGCCAGTTCCTCCGCATGACCGGAACCGATTAATCCATCCAAAGACTGGGTAAACCCCGGTATGAGGGCAGCGAAAAGCAGCCAGAACAGGGCCGCAGCCGGTTTCTTCACCGCATGCTTCCCCGATAAAAGACCCGGACCTGCTTATACAAGCCCTCCCCTTCACTTTTGGTTTCCACATCGGAGATATCGTTCAGCGTGGTATGGATGAGCCGGCGGTCAAAGGGGTTCATGGGTTCCAGTAAGATGGAACCCCGGCTTTCCCGGACCCGGTCGGCCACCGTATAGGCCAGCCGCACCAGAGATTCTTCCCGGCGGATCCGGTAATTTTCCGTGTCGAGGATTACCCGTATATCCTCCCGGCCCTGCCGGCCCGCATAGATATTGGTCAAAAGCTGGAGGGCATCCAGATTTTTCCCTTTTTTGCCGATTAAAATCGAAGAATACTCCGAATCGATCTTCAGGCCTATCTTGTGTTCTTCCCTAAACAGGACCGAAATCTTTCCGTCATACCCCATCCGGTGGAGGATTCCTTCCACAAATTGCAGCAAATTTTGCTCAAATTCATTTTTCGCGTCCGGTTCTCCAAATACGGCCTGGCTATAAGCCTCGCCCTTAAACGAAGGGGTTTCCTCATCGTCATCATCTTCCGGCAATCCCTCCCGGGAAACCTGGTTATCCGTGTGCACCTGGATCTTCACATAACCTTTTTTAAACAGCCCTGAACGCTGGGCCTCAAGGATCTCCACATCAAAACCGTCCCTTTTAAGACCTAACGCCTCCGCCGCCCGATCAATTGCTTCTTTTTCGGTACGGCCTTCAAATTCATATACCATAATCCGCTCCTCGCGAAAGAATTTTATGTAACTTCGGAACCTTTCTCAAAATCAGATATTTTGAAAAAGCCTTTGGTCAGCGGTAAAACTTCTATCTTCTCCTTTTTTTCCTGGGCGCGATAACCGGCTCAGGGGCCGGAACCGCCGCGCTCTTTTTCTGGGCAAGGTATTTATTGATCGCCAACTGCTGAACCATGGTTAAAATATTGGACATGATCCAGTACAACAATAACCCCGAAGGGACATTATACAAAATAAAGAAAAATATTATGGGCATGGCATAAAGCATCATTTTCATCTGGGCATTCCCCTTCTGATCCGGGGTCTGGGTCACTTTACCATAAAGAAGCTGGGAACCCAGATAGATAAAGGGTAAGAGCCGCAGATCGCTCCACCCCAGGATGGGGATCTGGAAGGGGGCAAAGCTCCACACCACCTCGGGCAGGGAAAGATCCGGAATCCAGCCGGGGATAAACATGGCCCCCCGGAGATCAAAATGATTGTTAAACAGGTTGTACATGGCGATGAACAGGGGAAATTGCAGCAACAGGGGGAGGCAGCCCGACAAGGGATTGTAGCCTTCTTTTTTATACAATTCCGCCATTTCACTGTTCATCTTGGCGGGATTATCCTTATATTTATCCTGAATTTCCTTGATCTTTGGGGAAAGGGCCTGCATCCGCAGGGTCGATTCCGAACCTTTTTTGGTCAGAGGGAACATCAGGACCTTCACCAGCAGGGTAAGGAGGATAATCGCCACCCCGTAATTCGGTACGATATGGTAAAAAAGCATCAGGAGCCATTTTAAGATCGCTTCCACCGGGCCCAGGATGCCGCTGGTAGTGAGAACCTTGATAAACTGCATATCCCGGAGCTTAAAGCTGTTGTCCCCGTTATCGTACGCGGCCAGGGTCTTTTGATTTTTCGGCCCCAGATAAAACCGGTAGGTGTCGGTGGTCCGGGAACCGTTTAACGGCGGCCGGACCATGTAAAGCCGGGAAGGGCTGACCATACCCGGCTCGGGTTTGGCGGAAAAGGCCAGCTGATATTGGGTGGCGTCGGGCACAGCGATAAAGGTGAAATATTTCCCCGCGATAGCCGCCCAGGAAACCCGGGTGTCGATAAGGACGGGGGCGTTTTCCGTCACCTTTTCCTGCTTCCGTTTGCCGTTGGCAAAGGTATAATACTGCCGGTAATCGTAACGTTGGTCCAATTTTTCGAATTTGGGCCCAATCTGGGGACCGAATCCCAGGGTATAGGCGGCGCCGGAAAAATTCAGGGATGGTATCGAATAGCCGCCGTCCAAAGAAACGGTCAGCTCAAACATATACTCGTTGGGCCTGAAATCATACCGTTTGGTCAGACGGAAACGGCCCGCCTCGCCGTTAAGGGAAATCGCAAAATCCCGGTAAAATTCAACCGAATATTCGGAGATAGTTTTTACGTAAAAAAAGGACCTTACCGGTTCCGCGTTAAGACCGCCAAAACTTATGGTAAACGCATGGGATTCCGTTTCCCCGGGCAGGACCATTTCCACGAGGTCGTCCTTATCCTTGTGTTCCTTTAACCGATAGGAGACCACATCCCCTCCGGCATTGGTCAACACCACCACGGCAAGGGGGGTCTCAATGGTGACCCGCTGTTCAGAGAGGGGGGCCGCTTCCGGCTCTGCGGGCAGGGCGGCGCTTTCAGACGGAGCCGTTGGGGGGGTATCCGGCTGCAAGGCCGTGGTGACCGCCGTGGGCGCCGGAACCTGGTCCGTCCCCGGCGGCGTTCCCTGTTCCAAGGCCCTGGACTGCATGGTGATGCCTTGAATAAAATAAAAAACCGATATAACCACGACCGAAAGCACCACGGCCAACAATGTTCGCTTTTCCATGCGACTCCTTGACAGGAGAAGCCCTAGGCTTCACGCCTTGGCTTCAGCCCAGGCTAAAAGCCCTTGGCTTTTCCTGCTATACAATTAAGGTACCGGATCATAACCACCGGGATGAAAGGGGTGACATCGCAGGATCCGTTTAATAGACAAAACCAAACCCCGAAAAACACCGTATTTCTGTACCGCTTCATATGCATAAGCGGAACAGGTAGGAAAATACCTGCAACTGGCCGGAAAATGGGGTGAAATGAGTTTCTGATAAAACCGGATCAATACAAGAACCAAATTCCGCAAAACTATCATTGGTCAGTTTCCATAAAACAACCCGGCTTTAGAAAACAGCACCCTCAACTGTTCCATTCGCCCTGCAAAACTATCGTTTCCGGGATAAATCAATAAAACCAAATCATAACCGGTTTTCAATTCGTTCCGTATATACCGGTATGCCTCCCGCCCAAAGCGGCGGGATCGGTTCCGCTTTACCGCATTCCCATATTTGCGGCTAAAGGTAAACACAATCCGGTTATGGGGCAATCGATTCTTTATAAAAAACAATTTTGCCCCGAAACAGGTAACGCTTTTTCCCCGGTTAAAAACTTCCCGGATTCCATCCCTTCTCTTAAGCCGCTCCTTCCGTAAAAACCGGAAAGAAGGGCTTTTTTCCCCTTGAAAAGGCAAGACTTGAGGAAAAGTCAGCCTTTAATAGGGCTTTTTTTCATCGGAAATGCTGAGTTTAAGCCGGCCTTTGGCCCGGCGCCGCCTTAAAACCAAGCGTCCCCCCCGGGTTTTCATCCGGGCACGGAACCCAAATTTCCGGTTTCGCTTCACTTTACTCGGTTGATACGTTCGTTTCATAGGAGTATCTCCTTTAGCCGTTTTAACGACCCATCTATATTAAGGTACATGGGATCAAAATAATAGGGATTTAGTATAGAGGAAAGGGGAATTAAGGTCAATACAGGGAAGCCGGTACCCATTAATTTAACTGCCCAAAACCCACCCGGGTTTTGGAACCGGCTCGCATATTTATATTATTGACAAATTCGGGACATAAATCACGTAGAAAGCATAAATATTTAGTACTTTGGCCTATATCTGGTATGACCGGGTGGGGAGAATAGTTTTAAGGTCCGCGGCTTCCGGGCCCAACTTGTGGGCCCGGGATCTTACCCTATTGCCAATCGACCGTGGTGTCCCCCACGCCGTCGGAGGTGCCGTCGTAGTTCCAGGGGCCAAGAAGGCTCCCCTGGTTGGCGTAGAGGGCGAGGGCCGGGGGAGCGTCGTCGTTCCGGACTTTGCCCAGGTAGAGGTTAACGGCGTGGCCGTCGCCGGAGGCGGCGGTGTTTTCGGCGCCCCCGGGGGTGTGGGTGGTATCGGTATCGCCGTAGATGGTCCCTCCGGTTTTGATAAAGGGCCCGCTCATGTAGAAATACACGCCGCCGCCGGAGTCGCTGGTGTTGCCGGATATTTCCCCGCCCCCCATGGTGAAGCGCCCCTCATAGCTATACACGCCGCCGCCCAGGCCCTGCACGGCGGGGATGCCGGCGGTGTTTTGGCATATTTTTCCACCGGTCATGATAAGGCTCCCATTCTTGTTATACACGCCGCCGCCAAAACAAGCGCTGAGGTTACCGGATATTTCCCCGGCATCCAACAGCAGCTTTCCCCCGTCGGCAAGGTATACGCCGCCGCTGCGATGGTAGGGGATAGCGGAGGCGTTGGACGCGGTGTTGTTCCTAATCACCGCCCGCGACCCCGCAAGGCGCAGGGTGCCGTTGTTGATTACCTCGATGCCCCCGGCGCCGGTATGCATGGTATTGGTATTGTTCTCGATCACCGCCCCGTCCTCAAGTACCAGGGTTCCCCCGTTTACCTTGATGAGGGGGGCGTTGTTGTTCCCCATGCCCGCGAGGGTGATGTTCCGTAAATAGAGGGTTACCCCGCTCATCAGGGTGAGTACCGCGTTCTCGCTCCTGGTTCCTTCAAGCTGTATCTTCCGGCCGCGGCCGTTGATCCGGATGAAATGGGGGCTGTTCTGGGTGTTTAATACTATCCCTCCCCCCCCGAGGCTGCCGGAGCTGAAGCTCACCTTTTCTTCCCCCCGGGACAGGTCTACATAGAGCGGCGCCGTTTCGCTCGTGTACTCGTTCCGCCCCGCGGCATCCCTTATCCGTTTCAACGCGCTTCCCGGCGCGCTTCCCGGCGAGAAGGACCCCGGGGTCTCTTTGTACACCACCGTAACGATCCGGCTTCCGGTATCGCTCAGGTCCCCGTCGGATATCCATTCTGTGCCGCTTTGGTAATAGAAGGCCGTCGGGACAAACTCATATCCGGTCTTTGCCCGGAAACTTATCTCCGCCCGGTACACCTCGCAATGGAAGACCTCGAGGACGCTCATCCCCCGGTATCCCTGGGGAGTGTAGTAATCCCATTTTACGGTCCCGGTGAGCCCCCACTGGTCTATCGCCCATACCGGGTTCTCACCGGCTTCGGGCAGGGGCAGGTAATTCGCCAAATCGTAATGGTGATTATCGGCTATCGGTATCCGATTGGGAGTCGCGGGGAAGCTTACCGTTACGACCGCCGGTCCCCCGTTTCCGGGGACGTAGACCGGGGGAACGCCCGGGTCGTCGTATTGGTGGGTGAAGTCCGTGGGACCCGACCAGTTTCCGGGGAACACAAAGCCCGGCGCGGGGATCAGCGTCACCTCCGCCGTGTAGGTCTTCCCATAAAGGAAAACATCCCCCATGGCCTCGCCGCTCAAGTCCTTCCAGTCCACCCTCCCGGTAAACTGCATCGACGGGCTGATAAACGAAGAAACCGGCACGGCCCCGGCAGCGGGCGCCGGTATCAGATCCGTCAAATCCAGCGGTATGTCTACGTCCTTCCCCAGCCGGGTTGGGGGGAACACGATACGCAGGGTCCCCCCGGAATTGCCCGGCGCCGCCGTAAAAGCCAGGGCCGCCGGGTCCGGGTCCAGGTTGTCCCCGGTGTGGTAAAAACCAGGGTCGGCGCTCATTACATAGCCCGGAGCGGCCGCGAGGGTTACCGTCGCCGTGTATATCACCCCGCCCCGGAATAAGTCGGGGGAGCCGACGCCATCGCTCCACTCCATTATCCCCATGTACTGCGCCGCGCCAAAGGATTTCGCCGGTGTCGTTTTTAGCGCCGGCACGGGGATATACGAGGAAAGATCCACCTGGTCTACGGTTTTCGGCGCCTCCGCCGCCCGGTAGGTAACCGTGGTCAGGGCCCGAACCAAGAGGTCCCCGTCCGGTCCGGGCTGATTCGTCACCGAGCCGCGGGGATACTCAAAATTGATCGCCGGATCAAAGGCCCAGCCGTTTATCGCGCTTATGGTGATGTCCGCCCGGTACACCTCCCCGGCCTGGAAACTACCCAGGCTCCCGGTCAGGTCGTTATCCGCCGCGTCCTTCCAGGTTACCTGAACGTCCAGGTCCCCCCGGTGGAGGACCCTTACGGGCTCGGACCCCGCCACGGGCACGGGGACATACACCTGCAGGTCGTAAACCGCGATCACGAAGGGGCTGTTGTTGTTCCGTTTTATCCGGTAATCATCCCCCACCGGCAGGGCGCAGCCGGCAATAAGGGCGCAGGCGGCGCATAAAACCAGGCATAAAACCAAGATATAAGGCATTAACCATTTAAGCAAAGAATACATCCGTTTCATGTTGTATAACCCTCATTCCCAATTGGCCGTGGTGTCACCCACGCCGCCGGAGGAAGGGTCGACGTGGAACCAGGGGTCGTAATCGCCGTTACGGTGGGCGTAGAGATTGACCGACTCGCCGGCGTTGGTATATCGCTGCTTGGCGTTATTCTGGAGATACACCACATGGCCGCTGCTGGTTGCGATAATCCCCCCCTTTTTGATGAAGGTCCCGGTATCGAAAAACACCCCGCCCCCCCGGCCGCTGTAGGCGTTGGCCCCTATGACGGTGTTGCCGGATATTTCCCCGCCCTCCATCGTGAATTCCGCCAAACGGTTATACACGCCGCCGCCTGAGCCGCCGCCGCTGCCCGAGCCGGCGGTGTTGCCGGTTATTTTCCCCCCCTTCATCGTGAAGGTCCCCCGGCTATACACCCCGCCGCCGTTGAAGGGGGCGATGTTGCCGGATATTTCTCCGCCCGTCATCGTGAAGGACCCGGGATAGAGGGCCACGCCGCCGGAGTTGCCGGATATGGTGCCGCCCGTCATCGTGAGGGACCCGCCCTTGTTATACACGCCGCCGCCGTAACCGGGCGAAGTGTTGCCGGATATGGTTCCGGCTTCCATCAGCATGGTTCCCCCCGAGAGGAACACGCCGCCGCTACCGACATAGGAGGCGGTAGTGTTCGCAACGTTGTTCCTAATGACCGCCGTTGCGCCCGTAAGACGCAGGGTCCCGTTGTTGCTTACCACGATTCCCCCGCCGCTGCTGTCGGCGCTATTGGTATTGTTCTCGACCACCACGCCGTTCTCAAGAATCAGGGTGCCCCCGTCTACCGCGATGAGGGGAGCGGTGTTGTTCCCTATACCCGCCAACGTGATGTTCCGCAGATAGAGGGTTACGCCGTTCTTTACGGTAATTACCGCGTCCCCGGTCCCGGTTCCGGTAAGCCGCAGCTTCCGGCCGCGGCCGTTGATCCGTATGAAGCCGGGGCTGTTCGACGCGTCTAATACCGCTCCCCCCGGGGCCTGGCCGTTGGTGAGACTCCCGTCGGTAAGCCACACCTCTTCTTCCCCGGTGGAGAGGTCTATATACAGGGGCATCGTCACGCTCGTAAACTCACCCCGGGCCTTCGCCGCCCGTATCCGTTTCAACGCGCTTCCCGGCGTGGGTTCCGACGCGAAGGACCCGATGGGTTCCTCGTACACCACCGTAAAGCTCCGGA
>JAITEG010000075.1 GCA_031282145.1 Spirochaetaceae bacterium
CGGGAGGGCGAGGCGGTTTGCCGGATATTTGGCGCGGTTAGACGACATTGGGCCAAAATATGGCAAAAAATCACTTGGCAATATGTATACCACGGTATATATTAAATTTGGAGGGTAAAAATATGCAAACCGCACGTTTATTCAGCAACGGAAGAAGCCAGGCTGTAAGGCTCCCAAAGGAATACCAGTTTAAAGGGGAAGACGTATATATTCAAAAGATAGGCGATGCCGTAATCTTATTCCCTATGGGTAAAGAATGGGAGACATTTTTACACGGGCTAAACAGTTTTTCAGATGATTATTTTTCAGAAGGAAGGGATCAGGGCATTAACCAGGAAAGGGAAGAATTATAATGTACATGCTTGATACAAATATGTGTATATACATTATAAAAAAGAAAAATGAAAATGTATTAAAAGAATTGCAAAATAGACGGGATGCCGGTTTGGCAATTTCAACAATAACATTAGCGGAACTTGAATATGCAAATGAAAACAGTCAATATAAAGAAAGGAATAAAATTGCGTTAATGCAGTTTTTAACGATTATTGATATAAAATATTTTGATGAAAGAGCTTCAAAGGAATTTGGAGAAATAAAGAAAGATTTGAAAGACAGAAAGTGTCTAATAGGACCGTATGATATGCTAATAGGCGCACATGCGAAGTCATTAGGCTTAATACTTGTAACAAATAATGTAAAAGAATTTGAGAGGATAAAAGGATTAAGAATAGAAAATTGGGTATAAGGATAAATTGGAAAAAGCGCAACTGTGTATAGCGAGGCTGTCGAATTAGCGGATTGTTGGACGGTATCCCCCAGCGGGCCGCTCATATCCGCGGGAGGGGCGGTTTACCGGACGGCGGGATGGCGAGGCGGGCCATTTTCGCGAAGATGTTCTCCAGGTACCGCCCTTCCCCGGGGTTGAGGGCGGCCCGGGAAAAGATGTCCCGGAAAAACCGTTCCTGATCCTCCCGGCCGGGGTGCCGGTAAAAGCCCACCGATTCCAGGGACGCGCTCACCGAATGGACCAGGGCGTTTATCCGGTCCTGGTCCAGGGGGCGGGAGCGGCCCTTGGGCTCATCCGGGGCCTGCGCCAGGGCGGTGAAAAGTTCGTAGGCGTAGATCTGAACCGCGTGGGAAAGGTTCAGGGAGGGAAACGCCCCGTCCGCGGGGATATGGGAGGCGAGGTTGCAGAGCGCGAGTTCCCGGCCCTCAAGGCCGGTCCGCTCGTTGCCGAAAACCAGCGCCGCAGGCCCCGGCCGGTCCCGGAGGTATGCCGCCGCCTCCCAAGGGGTCATGGTTACGGATTTCCGGCGGCGTCCCCGGCGGCGGGTGGTCCCAATCACCAACGAACAATCGGCGGCCGCGGATTCCAGGGAATCAAATACCTGGGCCCGCTCCCACACATCCCCGGCATGGACCGCCCGGGCCCGGACAAGCTCCTCGTCCATGGGGGCCGGGGCGACCAGCCGCAGCCGGTCGAGGCCCATGTTTTTTAAGGCCCGGCATACGGCGCCGGTATTTCCCGGTTCCGAGGGCCGGCAAAGAATGAAAACCACATCCGAAAGAACCATGGTTTATGTTATCCCATAATGGTATATAATAGAAGCATGGAAGGAATATTCGCGGGGAAAACGGCCCTGGTGATAGGCGGGACCGGGGGTATCGGTAGGGCCCTGGCCCTGAGGCTCGGGGCCCGGGGCGCCCGGGTGTTTGTCCAGGGGGGCAGTTCCCAAGAACGGCTGGAAGGGACGGTGCAGGCCATTCGGGACGCCGGGGGCGAGGCCGGGGGCTTCCTCTGCGACGCGGGCCCGGAAAGCGCCGCCCGGATCCTGGACCAGGCTCCCCCGCCGGATATCCTGGTCTGTGCCTGGGGGCCCTATAAGCGCGCTCCGGTGGAGCGGCTCACTTCCCGGGACTGGATTTTTTTAACGGCCAACAACCTGGCCCTGCCGGGCATACTGATTTCTTCGGTGCTGGAGGGGATGATCAACAAAAAATGGGGCAGGATCCTCCTCTTTGGGAGTACCAATACCGATGCCATCCGGGGATTTGCCACTACCGCCGCCTATTCCGCGGCAAAGACCGCCCTGGGGGTGGTGGCAAAATCCGTCGCCCTTACCGCGGGCCCCCACGGCGTCACCTGCAACGTGGTGTGTCCGGGCCTTACGGATACGGAATACACCGATGAAGCCGCCGGGAACTACAACCGGGAGCGGAGTCCCGGGGGGATTCCCCTCAATGCCGACGAAATCGCCGAGGTGGCGGTAGAAATCCTGGAACACCCCCAGGTAAATGGAGCCATAATTCCCGTTGACCGGGGCTTACGGCTATAATTGAGGGGCTTTTGCCGGGAAGCGGGCCAAAAGCCAACTAACGGGGATAAAAGGTCCCATAAAATGGGTTTTGTGGTTTGACAAAGTCCTTCTAAAATACTAATATGGTATAGGATTATAGAAGGTATTGCTTGTTATTTTAATATTTTTTATGGTACATAAAGGTGTTATATTAGAGGTATGATTAGATGAAGGGTAAGTCATGACGAATAATGAAATAGTGCATGGATTTGATGATGAGAAAGATGAAAGCCTTAAAATAAACCTCCAGCAATCCGGTATTGAAGGGTGTCTTGTATTATCTTTATCAGGATACATCGATACATATAATTCCCATTATTTTCAAAAAAGGGTTGCCCGGGCGGTGGACAGCGGTTTTACCAAACTGATTTTTCATTGCGGCGGACTGAATTATGTATCTTCTACCGGTATTGGTTCCTTTACGGCCTTTCTTAAATCGGTAAAGCCCCGGGGCGGGGATGTGGTTCTGGTAGAGATTCAGTCCAAGGTTTATGAGGTCTTTCAGCTCCTGGGATTTTCCCAGTTTTTCAATATTAAAGACAATCTGGATGATGCGATTAATTTTTTCCGGGTGGGCGGCATGGGGGATTCGACGGTCCTTTTCCCCAAAATATTCGCGTGTCCCATTTGTTCTAAAAAATTGAAGGCAGTCAAAGCGGGCCGTTTCCGCTGTTCTGAGTGTAAGACCATACTTGCCATCGATAATGCCGGGCAAGTATTTTTAGGATAATCCCGGCATCCGGACGATACCATTCAGGGGGGAAGGCCATGGCGGTAAACAAGATTGAGCAATACCTCATTGACATGATGGTAAGTTTCCAGGAAATCGGCAAAAATATGTGGCTGCTGGATGATGGGGAACACAACCTGGAAGCCGTGGCGATTGTCTATGACGATCCCCTGGTTGTTTTTCAGGTAACGGTGATGGAGGTTCCCAAGGAAAGGCGGCTTGAATTGTTTACCAAGCTGCTTGAGTTAAACGCCCGGGATATACTCCACGGGGCTTATGCCCTGGAAGCTAATAAGGTTATTTTGATTGATACCCTGGAATATGCCGGTATGGATTTTATGGAATTTAGGGCAACCCTGGATGCTTTTGGTTTGGCCTTAACCCAGCATTATCCTATTCTTTCACCCTTTAGGGCATAGGGATATCCTCTGCCATTCCACAGGAGGTCAAAAAATGGGAATTTTTTCGCGGCTAAAAACACTTGTCGCCTCAAATGTTAATGATATTATAAGCAAGGCCGAAAAACCGGAAAAAATGCTCAATCAACTGATCATCGAGATGAACGAACAGTTGCTTGAGTCAAAAAAAGCCGTGGCCATGGCTATCGCGGACGAAAAAAAGCTTGAGCGGGAAATGCAGAATCAGGCGGCCCAAGCCGGGGAATGGGAACGGAAGGCCATGCTGGCCGTACAGGCCGGTAAGGATGATCTTGCCAAGGAAGCCCTGCTTCGGAAACAGGAATACGACAACGCCTTTGGGGAATATAAAAAACAGTGGGAAGCTCAAAAAAAATCCGTGGAGCAGCTCAAAGAATCCCTCCGGGAGCTTCAGAATAAGATTGAAGAAGCCCAGCGGAAAAAGAACCTCCTCGTTGCCCGGGCAAAACGGGCGGAGGCCCAGCAGAAAATTCAAAATACCATTTCCAGCGTTTCCGGCAACCGGACCGCCTTTGACGCCTTTGACCGCATGGCCCAGAAAGTGGACCAGATGGAAGCCCAGGCTGATGCGGCAAAGGAACTGGAGGACTTTTCCGCTAATTCGGACTTGGAGAAGCGGTTTGCGGAGTTGGAAAAATCCGACAGTTCCGCGGATCTCTTGCTTCTGGAATTAAAGGAAAAAATGAAAGCCCTCCCGGAAAAATCCGGGTAGCATTGGTTCCTGTTTTTACCAAAACGGTACGCAAAAGGTTGATTTCAAGGTTGTCTGTCCATAAAGTGTCTATCGTATGGACAGATGTTAATTACTTGTGGATAAAATGTTTATAAGGTTTGAATAACCTGAGAATGTATCTATTATCATACGAACCGCAAGGAACAAAGGATCGGCGCAAAAAAAGTAATAATTCCAATTCTTTATAATACAAGGAAATAAGGCTTTAATAAACCATAATTAATTGTTTTTATGCTTTAAATGACGAATAAAATGCGCCGCAATGTAAAAGCTGTTTAAAATATTAAAGTATTTTGTTGTGGATAACTTGTTACTATATAAGAACCGGCCGGGTGTTTGGAACAAGTTCACCTTGCAATCAGGCTTTTCTCATGTTAGGCTAAAGAAGTGAGAAAATTGGCGCGGCTTGTACTTTTTTTTTGCTTCTGGTTTATGGTGGTATTTCTGTTCACCGCGGGGTTCCGATGCCTTGGGACCTGGGACAACGGGGCGCAGTTTGTTCCCGCCGGGTCCGGGGGCTTATTGCCGCAATTTATCTCCGCCGCCTGGCCTTCGCTGTCCATTGGCTTGTATAGCGCCCTGTTACTCTCCCTCAGTTATGCCGCCCGGCGGCGGATTCCGGTCATTAGAACCTGCCTGGTTTCATTTATCCTGGCTCTGGGTTTTACCCTGGGCATATCCCTGGGCCTTTCCCGGCTTCCGGAGAGTATTCCCCCGGGACCGGAAAAACGTCCCATAACCCTGGGTAAACCGGGGCTTTTGTTGTCCTCGGCCGATACGGTGATAGTCCTTTTGGATGATCCCGCCAAAATGGACGGTTCCCGGGTGGTATCTATTCCGGGACGTCCCCTGATATATCAGGAAGTTCCCCGGGGACCGGGTAATACCATCCTGGACCTGCCCCCGATGGCCTTTAACCGGGAGCATATTTTTTCCTTTAACGATCTGTTCATTGATATAAACCTCTCTGCGGAGCAGTTTCACCACCGGCTCCAGGAAGGGCTGATTCCCTTTCTTGCCTATGCGGGCGCGTTGATTTTTTTGCTGGTTTCTCTGGATTTTGTGTTGAATTTGAGTTTTTGGCCCCTGGCAAACCTGTTTTTAGGGGCCTTGGCCTTCCGGGGGATCCTGGCTTTTGAGAGTTTTCTTAATTCCCGGGAAATTCAGGAAGGCATCCGCTCTTTTTTAAGAAACCGGCTGCCGGAATTTCTTATTAGCCCTCTGGTTCTTATCGCAATAGGGCTGCTCCTTATCCTGTATAGTCTTTTATCGTTTTTTGCCTGGGGCCGGAGGGCGCTGGATGAAAATTAAGGAAAAACTTTTTTCAGTGACCGGTATTTTTATCTTCTATATGGTATTTTCACTGATCCTGATCATGGTGTTTCGTTTCTTTTTTCCCCAGGAACCCGCTCCCCTGCGGATCTTTGCCACCCCCTGGTGGCTTGTCAGTGGAATTCTTAACTGCATCCAGATGTTCCCGGCCCTCACGTTTTCCGCCCTGATTATACCCTTTGGCATAAAAGACTACGGGCAGGTGAAACTGGCGAAATACTCTCCTTACTTTCTGGATATGATGAAGGTTCCCATTATTACCGCCATCATCGCGGTGGTGATTTATGGTCTTTTGTATTTTCTGATTTTTCCGGCGGCCCGGGATCATGAGTCCACTATGCGCTTTCAGGGGCAGTTGTTCAGGATCGCCAAAAACCGGGCGATGGAACACGCGGAAAAAAACGAATGGCCCGAAGCGGACCAATTTATCGCCCTTTGTGAACGGATTTGGCCGGGGAGTCCCGAAACCGCTTCCCTGAAAACAACGGTTGCCATTGGGTTTGATGAATACCGGCTTTCCGCTTCCGAAACCTGGGCGGAAGAACGCTATGATATTCATGAGAGCCGGGCCGGCGGGCTTCGGGGGAGTCCGGGCGACCGGACGCCGGTAGACGCCGTGGAGGCCTTGGCCCTGGCGGAAACAGCCCTGGCGGAAAAACGGTATTATGATGCCCACTGGCTTGCCACCTTGGCGGGCCGCCTCGCTAAGGCGGGCAGTACCGAAATGACCCGGGCCGCGGTCCTGGCAAGTTCGGCCTGGAATGAGGTAAGCGCCCTCGCGCCCAATTCCCGGGAGACCGAGGGGTATTCCCTTTACCACACCAAGCGGGATGGTTATGAGGCCATGGTTTCCGGGGATTGGATTCGGGGGTATTATATCTTCAAAGATCTCGCCGACCTTACCCCGGCGGACCCGGATGTGAGTAATTTTCTTGCGCAATGTGAACAGGAAATCGCCGGGATCGCCTTTTTTACCGATGAATTGGAATTAACCGTTGGGGATATCCTGACCGGGGCGGTTTTTTCCTTTCCCGACCGGTCCGGGGGGCGGATGGTGGCGCGGATGTCTTCCCTTTCCGCGTTCCCCGATTTTGCTTATGGGATTGGGTTTGAGATCCTGGCCTTTAACCGGGCGGGGGAGCTTTCTTATTCGATGACCGCGCCCTACGTGAAGATCCTGCCCCTGCGGGTACAGGGGACAGAGCGGCTGGTATTTCTGCTTCGAGCCCTGGATCGGCAGGATCAGAATTTACAGTGGGGGCCTGTGTGGACCAAAGAACCGCCTGAGCAGATGCAGATGGAACCGGGAAAGGACGAAATCGTAGTGGATATGGGTATTGAGAATTTTTTCCTCATGACCAGGGTCCGCCGGGGGGTGGGGAACCTTTTTTTGAGGGATCTTTTGGACGCCGCCAAGAGCCTTGAAGATTACGGGTATATTCCCCAGGTTTTTGAAGCGGAAATCCTCCGCCGGATTTCCGAACCGGTGATCCTGCTCCCCATGACGATCCTGATGATCATCACCGGGTGGCGGTTCCGGGCGAGAAAACGGCCCCGGTATTTAGCGTTCCCCATGCTGGTGATCCTCCCCATGGTGTTTACGAGTGTTGTACATATCTACCGGCATATTTTTGCGGTCCTGGGAATCGGGATGATCCTCACCCTGGGTTTTTCCCTGGCCGCGGTTTGTTTCACCGTCGGAAGCCTGGTCCTCTTTATTATTGCCCTGATGCTGCTGGCCGCCCAGCATAGTTAGGCCCCGCGGCCTTTAGCCCGCTGACTTTTCTACCGGGCGGTTATGTGCGCCCCCAACAACGTGAGGCGGGAAACCAATTTTTCATAGCCCCGTTCGATTTGATAGACATTACGGATGCAGCTGTTTCCCCGGGCGCACATGGCGGCAATGACCATGGCCATGCCGGCCCGGATGTCCGGGCTGGTCAATTCTGATCCCGAGAGGAGCGTGGGGCCGGAGATAACCGCCCGGTGGGGATCGCAGAGGACGATCCGGGCGCCCATATCAATAAGCTTGTCCACAAAAAACATCCGGGATTCAAACATCTTTTCGTGGACGAGGACGGTGCCCTCGACCTGGGTGGCTACCACGGTGACGATACTGGTTAAATCCGGCGGAAAACCGGGCCAGGGAGCGTCGTCTATCTTGGGGATCATTCCCCCCAGGTCGCAGTTTACCTTCATATCCTGATTCGCCGGGACGTGGAGGATCCTTCCCTCGTGTTCCCAGACTATTCCCAATTTGCCAAAGGCGGTCTTGGCGGGCCGGAGATCCTGGATAACGGGGCCTTCAATGAAAAGTTCTCCCCGGGTGACTGCGGCGAGGCCGATAAAGGAGCCTACTTCCATAAAATCAACGCCGATCTCAAATTCGCAGCCCGAAAGTTTGGGAACCCCCCGTATGGTCAGAATATTGGAACCTATCCCGGTAATATCCGCCCCCATGGACGTGAGCATGCGGCAGAGGTCCTGCACATGGGGTTCGCTGGCGGCGTTGGTGAGAATGGTTTCCCCCTGGGCCAATACCGCCGCCATGATGGCATTTTCCGTGGCGGTTACCGAAGCCTCATCCAAGAAAATATCCGCGCCGGTAAGGACCGCCGCCCGGAAGATAAATGCGCCGTTGATTTCCACCGCCGCGCCGAGTTCGGTGAGGGCCAAAAAGTGGGTATCCAAACGCCGCCGGCCGATAACGTCCCCGCCGGGGGGGGGCAAAATCACCATCCCCGTCCTCGCGAGGAGGGGGCCGGCAAATAGAATGGAAGCCCGGATTTTCCGGGCATATTCCAGGGGAATCGCCGATGTCTTGATGTCCCGAAGCAGGAATCGATAGGTGTTGGGCCCGAGGCTTTCCACCTCCCCGCCCAAGGCCCGGTAGACGTCCAGCATCACCTGGACATCCTCGATGTCAGGGATATTCTTTAAAATCACCGGTTCATCGGTCAGCAATGTCGCGGCAATGCAGGGGAGGGCAGCGTTTTTATTTCCACTGGCCCGGATGGTTCCCTTGATGGGGAATCCCCCCTCGATGAAATATTGGTTCATATCCAAACTTTACCCAGGGGAGGCCTTTGCGTCTAGGGTGTTGTCCGAATTTAACCGGTTGCCGGCGAACTCGCGGAGCCGGACTGGTAGCCCGGAGCCTAATACTCCCGAATTCCGTAGGCCTTGATCTTGTTGAGGATGGTTTTCCGGGATATTCCCAACTCTTCGGCGGCCCGGGTCCGGTTTCCGCCGGAACGGTTCAGGGCGGCGATGACGGCCTCTTTTTCCAGTTCTCCCAGGGATCGGGGATCGTCCCCCGGGGCTAACGGAAGGGTTCCGGCTTTGGAGGATGTACCCGGGAAGGGCGCGGAAGACGAAGTTTCCCGGTGCAGGTCGATGTCCCGGTCCTGGATTTCGTTTCCTTCACAGAAGATCAGAGCCCGTTCCAGGATGTTTTCCAATTCCCGGACATTACCGGGAAACGAGTAGGAACAGAGTTTTTCTTCCGCGCCGGCCCCCAGCGTACAGGGAGGCTTTCCCATCCGGGCGGCGAGTTTGCCCAGGAGCTGTCTTGCCAGGAGGGGGATGTCGGCGGACCGTTCCCGCAAGGGGGGCAGGGTGAGGCGGAACACGTTGAGCCGGTAGTAGAGGTCCTCCCGGAAACGGCCTTCCCGCACCAGGGCCTCCGGATCCCGGTTGGTGGCGGAGATGATCCGGGCGTTTACCGGAATATCGCCGGTCCCCCCGAGGCGCCGGATCTTCCGATCCTGAAGCACCCGGAGGAGTTTTACCTGGAGGGGCATGGGCATCTCCCCTATTTCGTCCAGGAACAGGCACCCCCGGCCGGCAAGTTCAAAAAGTCCCGGCTTCCGGGCCACGGCTCCGGTAAACGCCCCTTTTTCATGGCCGAAAAGTTCGCTTTCCATGAGTCCTTCGTGGATGCCCCCGATATTCACCGCCACAAAGGGTTCCGCGGCCAGGAGGCTGCGGCGGTGGATCTCCCGGGCAACCACCTCCTTGCCGGTGCCGCTTTCACCGGATACGAGGACCGTAACATTGGAGGCGGCGATCTTGTCGATTTGGGCGGAGAGGGCCCGCATCACGGCGGTCTCGCCGATTAGGGTGGTCTCCCCTACCCCGGTACGTTTTTCCGCCTCCACCAGGTTTTCCCGGCGCTTGTCTTCCACCAGTCCCCGGAGCTTAATGACCAGTTCCGCGGGATCAAAGGGTTTGACCAGGTAGTCCCGGGCCCCGGCCTTGAGGGCTGCCACCGCGTCGGCGATTTGGCCATGGGCGGAAATCATGATCGCGGGCGTTGGGAGGCCCTGTCGCAGCATTCGCTCCAACACCTCCTGACCGCTTATTCCCGGCAGCTTGAGATCCAAAACCACCGCATCAAAGGGTTCCCGTCCCAGGGCTTCCAGGGCGGCTTCCCCGGTTTCCGCCCCCTCGGCATCAATATGCTCCAGGCCCAGGTACTTTTTAAGGGAATCCCGGATGTGCCGTTCATCATCCACTATCAAAACCCGCATGATTAGATAATAAGCAGGGCGCAGGAAACCGTAAACCCCCCAGGGGATTTTAGCCCCTGTAGCGGGGAGGCGTCAGGGCGTCCCGCGCCCCGGCCGCTCGCTTTTATCTTCCATGTTCGTTCAGCGTGATCTTTACTATGGTACCGCCGCTTTCCCGTTGTTCCAGGGCAATCGATCCGTGAACCGCCTCGACGAAGCGTTTTACGATGCTGAGGCCGATACCGGTGCCGGTGCTTTTACTGGTATAAAAGGGGTCGAAAACCCGGTCCAGGTCGGCCCGGGGGATCCCTTTGCCCCGGTCAAAGATAGCGATAGTGAGGCTGCCGTTGTTCCGTGTAAGGGAAGCGCCCACGGCATCCTCGGGTCCCCCGCTTTCCAGGGCGTTGCGGATGAGGTTTTCCAGTACCGACCGGGCCCGCTCAATATCCATGCGGATCAGGGTATCCCGGGGGGCGTTTTCCTCCAGAATATTCCTCCCACAGAGCCGTGTGGAGGTCTCCGCGATTAAATCGTATAGGTTCAACACCGCAGGATGCCCTTCCGCGTCCCGGAGGTAATCGTTTACCCGGTAGGTCAGGGCGGTCAGGCGCTCCACCTCCTCATCGATGATGGCGATTTCTTCATCCCCCTTCCCCTCCCCGGAAAAGAGTTTCCGGAGGATCCCGGTCTGGAGCCGGATGGAAAGGAGGGGATTTTTGATTTCATGGGCCAGAGTACTGGCGGCGGTCCCCAGGACCACCAGATTTTTTTGGGATTCTATCCGTTCCCGGTATTCCCCGTTGCGGAGGTACAGGGCCCGGATGGAGAGGACCAGGAAGAGGAGTACCAATTCACTGAGGGGAAAGAGGATCTTGGTGAGGGTGTCGGTCCGCCAATAGGCGGGATGGGCCACATCAATGTAGAGGTACTTTCCCCCCATGAGGATGTTCATAAACCATAAATTCGACCGGCCCATCATACCCCGGCGGGAATTGCCTTCTTCCCGCTGTCGGGGCACAGGCCCGCGCGCGGGATCGGGTGGTGCCGGTGGTACCGGAGATGCCGCCGGCATGGACGGGGCTGCCGGCGGCATGGGACCCATCCGTTCGGTATGGAGGACGAATTTGACCCGGTGCCCCTGTTTATCGGGAATGGTAAAGCGGCCGCTCCGGTTTTTTTCCCGGTCCTCCAGAAGACTTTCATCGAAACTGCGGGGGACCACGCCCCAGGAGTAATCCAGGCGGAGGTCATTACCGTATATGGCGAAACCGACGATCCGTTCCTTGAGTACCGGACTGGACTCAATGGCGGAACCAAAGTCCTCATATCCCCGGAGCCCGGCAAAAAGCATATTGAGGATCCGTTCATTATCGTTGTCCCGGATGAGCCGGGCCCGGTCCCGCATCCCCTGGATGATAAACACCGTCAGGGCCGAAAATAAAACCCAGCAGAGGAGGGCGGCGATAAGGGACGCGGTCTTTGGAGATACCTTCATCTTACTTCCTCCTCCCCGCCCCCACGGGCATGGGCCACATCGTCACGGGCCTATGGCCCTACTCGTAGCGCAGGGCGTCGATGGGGTAGAGCCCCGCCGCCTTCCGGGCGGGGTAATAGCCGAAGCCCACTCCCACCAGGGCGGCAAAAAAGGCCGCCGCCGCCACGATCAGGGGGTTAATCGCCGTGGGGATCCCCAGGGCCGCCAGGAGCCGGCACACCAAAAAAGCCAGGACTATACCGATGATACCCCCCAAAAGACTGAGGATAATGGATTCCAGGAGAAACTGAAAGAGGATATCCCGCTTCCGGGCCCCCACGGCCAGGCGGATCCCAATCTCCCGGGTCCGCTCGGTGACGGAAACCAGCATGATGTTCATGATCCCGATCCCCCCCACGAGGAGGGACACCCCGGCGATGGCCGCGAGGAGGGTAGTAAGGCTCCGGGAAGTTTCCGAGGCCATGTCGATCATATCCGCCTGGTTCATAATGTCGAAATCCGACGCGGCGGCTTCCGGCAGTTTATGGGCCTCCCGGAGGATGAGTTCCGCTTCCTTCTGAGCCGCTTCCATGTACTCCTTGCTCACCACGCTCATGGCGATGGAATTGAGGTTCCGGCTGCCCATGAGCCGGGTCAGGGCCGTATCCAGGGGAACCATGATCACATCGTCCTGATCGTTCCCCCCGGAACCAGCGCCCTTTTTCTCCAAAATACCGATCACCGTAAAATAATTGGTTCCAACCCGGATCTGAGCGCCCAGAGCCCCGGAATAAGCCGCCGTGGAGCCGGTAGCGGATGAAATGCCCAAGAGGCTCTCCGCGGAGCTTTGCCCCAGGATCGCCACCCGGTTCCGGGCGGCCAGGTCCTCATCGCCAAAAAAACTGCCCTCGGCCACCGCCCAGTTCCTCGTGACGAGGTAACCCGGCTCCACCCCCAGCACCTGGATAGACGCGCTTCCCCCGGCGCCGGAAACGGTAAAATTCCGCTGGGTGACGCCGGAAACCGCCAGGGCGTAACTGGCCTCGGCCTTAACCAGTTCCGCGTCGGTTTTGGTGAGACGATTGGGCCGGGCCAGGCCGCCGCCCTGGCCCCCACGGAAAAACATCCGCCGGGGCATGATCTGGAGGAGGTTGGTCCCCATGGCGGTGATCCGGTTTTCGATCTCCCGCTGGGCGCCTTCCCCCACGGCAACCATGATGATCACCGAACCCACCCCGATAATGATTCCCAGGGAGGTGAGGAGGCTCCGCAAACGGTTACGGAAGATGTTTTTAAAGCAGGAGCGAAACATAGGCAGGATACCCATCAGCCGCCTCCTGCCCGCCGGGGGACTCTCTCACCGGTATCCGGTGGGACCCCGCCATCCAAGAGAATCCCCTGGGGAGCGGGGTTGTGGTCCCTACGCCATTGGGCCAGATCCTCAGGGGCATTCCGCGGTTCGGCCACCCGCTGGTCCCGGAGGATCTCCCCGTCCCGCAGGGTGATGATCCGCTTGGTATAGGCCGCCAGCTCCGGTTCATGGGTTACCATAATGATGGTTTTGCCCCGGTTGTTGAGGGCCTGGAAGAGGCTCATGATCTCCAGGGCCATCTCGGTGTCCAGGTTCCCCGTGGGTTCATCCGCCAGGATAAAGGCGGGATCGTTAACCATGGCCCGGGCAATGGCCACCCGTTGCTGCTGTCCCCCGGAAAGCTGATTAGGCAGGTGGGTAAGGCGATCCCCCAGGCCCACTTCCCGGAGGACCGCTACGGCCCGTTCCCGTCCCCGAAGGGGGTTTCCTAAGCCCCCTCCCCCGGAGGTCCGTTCCTTCCCACGGTAGAACAGGGGGAGTTCCACGTTTTCCACCGCCTGGGTTCGGGGGAGGAGGTTAAATGCCTGAAACACAAAGCCGATCTTCTTGTTCCTGATTTGGGCAAAGGCGTCCGGACTGGAACAAGAGGTCTCGATCCCGTCCAGGGTATAGGTTCCCCCGCTGGGTTTGTCCAGGCAGCCGAGGATGTTCATCAGGGTGGACTTTCCCGACCCGGAGGGACCCATAATGGAAATAAACTCCCCGGTTTCCACGGAAAAATTAATCCCCCGGAGGGCCCGGACCATGACACCCTCCAGCCGGTACTCCCGCCGGATGTCCCGTAATTCAATGACCGCCATCACACCCGCTCCCGTAGGATCACCCGCATCCCCGTAAGGTCTTCCTCCGGGGCAAGAACCGGCCGGATTTCCGTAAAGGATCCGTCACTGATCCCGGTCCGTACCAAAAAACAGTCGAGTTTTCCCTCG
This sequence comes from Spirochaetaceae bacterium, assembly GCA_031282145.1. Classification (GTDB taxonomy): domain Bacteria; phylum Spirochaetota; class Spirochaetia; order Treponematales; family Breznakiellaceae; genus JAIRMO01. The sequence continues at coordinate 13,879 of JAITEG010000075.1, forward strand.
CCGTTAATATACCAGAGTGTCTTGGGAGCTCCCGAGGGGGCCGGGGCGGAAGGGGGATTGCCGCGATTTCCCGGAAAGCGGCCCGGACCGCCGAAGCCTCCGCCCCCCATCACCAGCCCCGACAGGCCCGTCTGCCGGTTTTCCCGGCCCTGGCCGGAGGGTTCCGCGGCCTGTTTCGTCCGGGCTTCAGCCGCCTCGATCCGTTGGGCTTCGCGCGTCTGGGCTTCGCGTGTCTGGGCTTCGCTCATCCCCTGGAGGCTCGCGTTGAAGACCCGCTCGGCGATCTCCTCGGCGCTTAATCCCACGGGCTGGTACCGGAGGGCCGCATTGGGGACTAAAAGGACATCCTCGTTCCGCTCTTCGATAAATTCCACCGCGCAGGTCATCCCCGGCAGGAGGGTCCCGTCCCGGTTATCCACATTGATGATCACCGTATAGGAAACCACATTGTCCTGGACCGTAGGCATGAGGTGGATGGTTTTCACGATTCCGGTATAGGCTTTTCCCGGCAAGGCTTCCAGGGTGAAACGCACGGCCTGTCCCTGCCGGATAGCGGCGATGTCCAGTTCCCCCACCCCGGCTTCAATCTGCATTTCTTCGAGGTTTTCCGCCAAGGTAAAGATACTTGAGGAGTTACTGCTGGAACCCTCCACCACGGTGGTCCCCTCGCTGATATTCCGTTCCAGGACGATCCCGTCAATAGGGGAGGTGATGAAAGCGTATTGGTTGATTTCGGTTTCGATCACCCGAAGGGATGCCTCCGCGGCGGAAAGTTCCGCGGCCTGAACGGCGAGGGCGGTCCGGGTGGTTTTAAGTTCATATTCGGAAATGAGGTTTTTTTCCGCCAGCTTTTCCTGATTCTGATAATTGAGGAGCTGCAATTCGTGGTTGGCCCGGGCTTTGATCACCGACGCCAACTGTTGTTCCCGCTGGAGCCTGAGCATGTCCGTGTTGAGTTCCGCCAGGATATCCCCCTTACGGATCCGGTCATTATAATCCACATGGATGGTTTCCACCTTCCCGCTCATCCGGGCCAGCACACTAACCGTCGCCACAGGCTTGAGGGTGCCGCTGGCGGATACGGTTTTTTCCAGGGTCCCCCGGCGGATCTCCGTATACTCATAGGTTTTGGTACCCTCCGCGGGTTTCAGGCATCCCCCCAGGGAAAGGCCGAGTAGGATCAAAAACAGGGTATGACCAAAGAGACCGGGAAATGGCCCTCTCCTCTTTACCATGACTTTACCTCCGTACTTATTGAGTAGCAAGAACCGTGCCAAATTTTCCAAAACAAAAAAAAACAAAGAAATTACAAGATTGACCGGATGTTGAAACGGTCTTAATTGCTCTTTCTGCCCAAGAAGCAAATAATACCCTAAAATTCTCCCCTCTTTGAAGCGCTGTTTTTCCCACCGGGTAAAATTTACCCTCCTCAAGGGGTTTCAATGGGTAAATTTTACCTGGTAAGGTTCCCTCTAAACGGCGGTAACCGGCGTCCCGCACCATATTTCCGAAACTTGGTGCCAGGCGCCCTGATTTCCGTTGACAACACACTTGAGCCGGCAATAAACTAAAACCATGAAAAATCTTTGTATTCTTATAGTGTTTTTTGGAGCCTGGACCGCGCTTTTTGCCGCGCCTGCCCGGGAATATGAAAAGCAAATAACCATTGAACTTGCGGGCAATCCGACTACCGGCTATTCCTGGACCTATACTATGGGGCAGGAAGGTATTGTGCGGGAAGTTTTGGCGGAATACCGGGGAGCCGCCGGTTCGGGGGATTCCCCGGAGGGCTCGGTAGGCCGGGGCGGCGTTTTCGTCTTTGTGTTTGAGGGTCTAAAACCCGGTACCGTGGAACTGCGGTTTACCTATGCCCGTCCCTGGGAAAGCAATGTTGAGCCGGCGAAAACCAAGACCTTTATCCTTACCGTAAACCGGGCGGGCGGTATCCGGCAAAGCGAGTAAGGAAAGAACCAGATATTCCCGCCTTCAATAACGAAACGCAACAAGAACCCATATTCTTTTTACTTTGAGGCTTTCTAACCGAATTTTGGAAATGGCTCCTTTACTAAAGAAAATACCGTTGTTCGATCAAATAAATCATATTAGCGAGAGATGCATAATCCAGCTTATCCGGGTCTTTCTTGAAACGATAGAGCAACTTGATAAAATTATCTTTATAAATCGGTTCCATACGAAGCGCCCTTTCGCAATCGTGATTCCAAGCCTTGAACACTGCGGCCAAAAAAGGAATGGAAAAATACTCATTTGCCAGTTTAACGTAAAGGCATACTTCATAATATTTTGTTTCATTCGGAATGTCTGAAATGAATGGACAATGAATAAGGAATGAACGTATATAAAGAGCCGCAATTTTGTGGTAATCTATATGTGCATCTCTCGCATTTTTGCCATATATTTCCATCTTAGCTTTAGTGACTGAACTATGATATTCCTGGATGATCGGTCCGGGTTTTGCTTTTGTACCCAGCAGTTCATCCCTGAATCTTAAAAATCTTCCTCCAGGCCGCTTTTGCAAGTTTTTAAGGTAATCAAAACATAACTCATTAATATCAGCAATCCAGGAATCAGAGCCAAATAGAGATACGTCTTCTGCCATTATTATAAACCTGCCTTTTATACCAGTTTAAGCGTGACGCAAAATGAAAGATTAAGGAAGCAGACTATCCAACTCGTTGACTACCGATTCAACGGCTTTTCTAAAATTTATCTCTCCGGACGGCATAGACTTATTTTTTAAACTCATACCCTCGTCAAAATGTTCAAATTCATCTTTCGTTAAGACCGCGTTAGGGTCTTTACCGGTAAAATCATAGTCTTTTATTGTGTTATTCATGCCATATTCCTTACTAAAAAATTTAACATAATATCCCAAAGAAAACAATATAATATTTCCAGGGATCTCCGTGAAAATACACCAAAACACAGGTTCTTTAGTTCTATCTTCAGAAAAATTTAGCTATCCTTGTTTGTTTTATGACCCCCCAACCTTATAGAATACAAAAATATACCACAAATCGGTATACTTGTCAAATTAACAACAACCACATCGAACAACGACTTGAAAGTTGAGACCGCCGGTGCGATACTGAAAGAGATTTGGAAGCAGGACGGCGGGGTCCATCATTTGACTTGCGAAATTCATCTAAAAGGAAACGCTATGAACCGAGGAACGTTACTTATCCATAACGGCCATGAGGTAGACCCCGTCACCGGGGCGCTGGGGGTAACCGTCTATCAGACTTCCACCTTTTATCGAAAAAAAATAACCGAGATGCAGGAATTTGATTATTCCCGGGGGGGAAATCCCACCCGGAAGGCCCTGGAAGAGACCATCGCCGCCCTGGAAGGGGGGGCAAAGGGGTATGCCTTCGGCAGCGGGATGGCGGCGATTTCTTCGGTGATTGGGCTTTTCGCAACGGGGGATCATATTTTGGCCGCCGAGGATATCTACGGCGGGAGCCGGTACATCATGGACACCTTTTACCGGCGCTGGGGCCTTAACTCCAGTGCGGTGGATGCCTCGGATCCCGATGCGGTGCGGCGGGCAATCAGACCCGATACCAAGGCGCTCTACCTGGAGACCCCTTCCAACCCCCTGCTTAAGATCACCGATCTGGCCGCGTGTCTGGACATAGCCCGGAAGGCGAACCTCATCTCCATTGTGGACAATACGTTTATGACTCCCTACCTGCAGCGGCCCATAGAACTGGGGGCGGATATCGTGGTTCATTCGGCGACTAAATTCCTCGGAGGGCATAGTGACGTGATCTCCGGGCTGGCCGTGACCCGAACCGAGGAACTGGGGCAGCGGCTGTATCAGATCCAGAACAGCTTTGGCGCTGTGCCGGGGCCCTGGGACGGCTGGCTGGTGATCCGGGGGATCAAAACCCTCAAGGTGCGGATGGACGCAGCCCAGAAAAGCGCCCGGCGTTTGGCGGAATGGCTTTTAACCCACAAAAAGGTGGCCCAGGTCTTTTACCCTGCCCTGGAAGGACATCCGGGCCGAAAAATCCACGAGGCCCAGGCATCCGGGGCCGGGGCGATGCTTTCCTTCAAGACCAAAACCACCGAACAGGCCCTCCGCTTTTTTGACAAGGTTAAGCTGGCGGCGACCGCGCCGAGTTTGGGCGGGGTGGAGACCATCGCCTCTTACCCGGTAAAAATGAGCCACATCAATATGCCGGTGGATGAGCGGGAACGGTTGGGCATAACCGACACCCTGATCCGCATCGCCGTGGGCTTGGAGGACACCGAAGATCTTATCGCGGATTTTGATCAGGCCCTGGAGTAAAAGAGAAACGCGGGCGGGGGGCCCTTAAGCCCCTTTTCCCAGGATATACCGTTCAATAATATCGGCCACCCCGTCATCGTCATTGGTTTTATCCGTGATAAGGGCGGCGATATCCTTGATCCGGTCATCCCCATTGGCCATGGCAACCCCGACCCCGGCCCAGCGTATCATGGCCTCATCGTTCATGGAATCCCCAACGGCAAGCACCGCTTCCCGGGGTATGGTGAGTTTTTCCGCCACCATCGCCAGGGCCGTTCCCTTATCGGTTTTTGGGGGAAGGATCTCCAAGAAATAGGGTTTACTGGTAAAAATAGTAGCGTCCTGGCCGATATAGGTCTTGAGCAGGCTCTCCAGGGGGCGGAGGATCATGGGATCCCCGGGGATCAGGAGTTTATGGCATCCCGATTCCACGAGGCCCCGGAAGTTCTCTACCACCACCTGCCGGAGGCCGGTTAGTTTTTGATCATAATCGGCAAATTCATTGGAACGGGAAATATACATGATATCGTCTTCGTAAATCTGAACGGAAAAGCCCTCCGCCGAAGCCAGATCATAGGCCGTCAAAGCCGCCGAGGCGGGAAGCTGGATATCGGCGATAACATTCCCGGTATGACTTTCCTGAATCAACGTCCCATTGTTACAGATTAAATATCCGGGCCGTTTGTGGAGTCCCAAAAGCCGGGCATACCGTTCCATAGCCGCGGGAATCCTACCGGAAGCTAAAACAACCACCACACCGGCAGCCTCGGCCCTTTTAATTGTGTTTCTTGTCCGGTAGGAGATGCTGAGGTCAGACCGCAAAAGGGTATCATCCAAGTCAATGGCAAGCATACGAATCGCTGTCATGTTATAAGAATAACCCCATGTCCGCTACTATTCAATAGCAAAAAATCACAATAATATGCTATATTATGGGAATGGGAAAAGTATATGTTTTCGTTAATCAAAAAGGAGGAGTGGGCAAAACCACCTCGGCGATCAATATCGGCGCCTACCTGGCCGTGGCGGGAAAATCGGTACTCCTCGTTGATTTTGATTCTCAGGCAAATCTTTCCAGCGGCATTGGGCTCAGCTCGGCCAAACCCGGGATTTATGAGCTTATCTCCGGGGCCGTTCCTATTGATCAGGCTGTCCGGCAAACCACCATCCCCGAGCTTTCGGTGATCCCCGCCAGTATCGATCTTTCCGGGGCCGCGGTGGAACTCATTGATCAGCAGAACCGGGAATTTTACCTCCGAAACGCCCTCACGCCGGTAAGGGACCGGTATGATTTTATCCTCATAGACTGCCCTCCCTCCCTGGGGGTGCTGACCCTGAACGGCCTGGCCGCCGCGGACGCGGTACTTATCCCCATGCAATGCGAATATTTTGCCATGGAGGGGCTTTCCCTGCTCCTCAATACCATTAAGCGAATCCAGAGAAGCCTGAACCCCGCCCTGGGTATTGGGGGGATTTTCTTTACCATGTACGATTCCCGGACCCGGCTTGCCCAGGCGGTGATAAAACAGGTGAGCAGTTATTTCAAAAACCTGGTTTTTGCCACCGTCATCCCCCGGAATGTCAGGCTTTCGGAGGCGCCTTCCCACGGGTTGTCCATTTTCCAATACGATCCCCAGTGTTCCGGCGCCCGGGCCTATAAAAGTCTTGCCGCGGAGGTGTTGAGCCGTGCCTTCTAAATATGGCCTGGGAAAGGGGCTGGACGCCCTGATTCCCCGGCAGGAGGAATTCCAGGAGCCCTTTGCGTCCGGGAAAGGGGGGGAGATCCTCCTTTCCCTGGATAAACTCAGGGCCAATCCAAACCAGCCCCGGAAAACCTTTGAGGAGGAGTCCCTTAAGGAATTAGCGGATTCCATCCGGGCCCAGGGGATAATCCAGCCCATCATCGTCGAGGATGCCGAGGACGGTACCTATACGATTGTTACCGGGGAACGCCGCAGCCGCGCCGCGCGCCTCGCGGGGCTCCGGGAGGTGCCGGTCCTTATCCGGAACTTTTCCGATGAAAACCGTCTGGAGGTCTCTATCATCGAGAATGTCCAGCGGGAGGACCTCAACCCCATTGAGGAAGCCACGGCCTATAAACGGCTCATGGAGCTGACGGGCCTGTCCCAGGACGAGGTGGCCGCCAAGGTCGGGAAGAACCGTTCCACCGTAGCCAATGCCTTGCGGCTTCTCAAACTCCCCCCGGTGATGCAAAAAAGCCTTGAAACCGGAAAAATCTCGGCGGGCCACGCCCGGGCCATCCTCTCGGCGGTAAGTCCGGAAGCACAAACCCTGCTTTTTGAGGAGATCCTCGCCAAAAACTACTCGGTCCGGGAGGCGGAAAACCGCGCCGCTGCCCTCAACGCAGGGGCGCCCAAAACCGGCGCCAAGGCCAAGCCGGTCAAAAAGCAGGATCCCGAATTACAGGCCATGGAACAGCGGTTTATCGAAGCCCTGGGCACCAAGGTCTCCATTACCGGGGATCTGAAACGGGGTTATATTCAAATTGATTATTATTCTATGGAAGACCTGGACAGGCTTTACGAGATTTTGAGTCCTTGATCCCCCGGGGGATAATGGTCCCTGCTTGGGGTTTGGGGCCTGGTTCCGGTGGTGTTGCCTTTGCCTGGCGTTACCGCAAGGCCCGTTCCCCGCGGTCACCCCCTTCTGGGGGCTTTTTGCGCTCTGTACGGGTGTACGGAGGTTCCATACAGGTGTCCAGGCGTTCCGTACAGGTGTACGGAAGTTCCGTACAGGTGTCCAGATGTTCCGTACAGGTGTCCAGGCGTTCCGTACAGGTGTGCAGACGTTCCGTACAGGTGTACGGAAGTTCCGCACAGGTGTCCAGAGGTTCCGCACAGGTGTACAGGCGTTCCGCACGGGTGTACGGAGCTTCGCCATAGTTATGCGGTTCCAGGGGGAACTCTCCCAAGAAAGAAGCGGCCTCCGAAGGGGGTTAACCTTCGGGGGCCGCTTGAAAGCGCCCGGCTTGCGCCGGGTTTAGGGCCGGTTGTTCACCGGATGGGGGTTAGGTGTCGCGCTTCCAACCGGGGACAAGCGTACCGCCGGCTTCAGCGTCCCATTCGAAGTTACCGGTGTTGATAGGCGTAGCTGTTATTTGGGTGGTATCGGCTTGATAGTAGTTGCTGGTATATGTGCCTAGGACAATACTCCCCGTACCAATAATAATCCCAGCCCCCGGGGCACCGGTGACATTGTTGTTGATGCTCAACGTCAATGCAGCATTGATAGTTAATTCACCCGTACTCGTTAAGGTAAACGCAACAGGAGCGGTATTAGCGGCGGCAAGTATTACCGGACCGGCTACGTTATAGCTTGCCGTACCATAGGTGAAGGTACCGCCGGTACCAGGTCTGAATATACCAGCAGGACCAACAGTAAACGGAGTGCCGCTGGTGCCGTCAGACACTTGAGCGGCCGGCCCTACCACGGCGACTGTCCCGGCGCCCGATATTGCCGTCCCGGCGGTCAAACTACCAGAGCCGGTCACGGTAATCGTACCGGCGTTTGCATTGGTCGCGGCCGGGAGTGCCAAGCTACCCGCGACGGTAATGGCTCCCGCGGTATT
>JAITEG010000103.1 GCA_031282145.1 Spirochaetaceae bacterium
GGGCGGTGATTTTGTTTTCGATAAGGTAATTTCCATAGGCTTCGATGGCATCCGCGTCCTGCCAAAGTTTTATTTCCTCGGGACTCCGGTAACTGGAGGCGTCCGACGGGGAGTGGCCCGAGATCCGATAGGTCAGGGTATCCAGGAGCACCGGCCCCTTGCCCTTAAGGAGCAGTTCTTTTTTTCGGACGATCGCCTCCGCCACCGCCAGGGGGTTGTAGCCGTCCACCCGCTCGGCGTGCATATTATCGGGATTTACCCCGGCGCCGACCCGGGCCATGATGCCGTATCCCATGGTTTCCCCCGCGGTCTGCCCGCCCATACCGTAGAAGTTATCAAAGAAGTTGAAGAGGATGGGCGGGGCTCCCCCGGCTTCCCGGGGCCACAGGGTATGGTACTGGTCCATGGCGGAAAGCATCATCGCCTCCCAAACCGGACCGCAGCCCATGGATGCGTCCCCGATATTGGCGATGACGATCCCCGGCTTGCCGTTGATCCGTTTGTATAGGGCCGAGCCAACCGCGATATCCGCAGACCCCCCCACGATGGCGTTATTGGGCATGGACCCAAAGGGGGTAAAAAAGGCGTGCATGGACCCCCCCAGTCCCCGGTTAAACCCCGCCTTCCGGGCGAAGATCTCCGCCAGGGTCCCGTAGAGGACGAAATTTTCCGCGAGATCCTTAATTCCGGTATAGGGGATCTTTTCGGCAATTCCCAGGGTTTCTCCCCCCAGGAAGTCCTTCATGATGGCTTCCAGCTTTTTTTCAGCCAGCTGCCATATCGCGGAGAAGCACTTGGCGAGAATCTCCCCGTGGCTCCGGTGACTTCCAAATATATAGTCATCGGTGGTGAGGTTTACGCATTGACCCACCGCCGAAGCCTCCTGGCCCATGGAAAGATGGGCCGGTCCCTTATGGTTGTATTCGATACCCTTCCAGGTTCCTTGAGTTTTAAAGGTATTGAGCATGGTTTCAAATTCCCGGATGGTCGCCATATCGTACCAGATTCGGATGAGTTTATCCTTGCCGTAGAGACCGAGTTCCTTTTTACTATCGCTTTTGTATTGATTAACCGGAATATCCTTGATTTTGAGGATCTCCGGTTTCCGCACATCCAGAGGATTTACCACCATTGATTTAGGCATCTTTCTCTCCTATAAAATAAATGTTCACGTTGCATAAAACTTATAACTCCCAGACCGCGTCCCGGATAAGTTCGCATACCGTGGGATGGGGGAATATAAGCTGTTTCACCTCTTCGATCCGGAATTCCCCTTCGATAAGGGCGGCCCCCCCCCAGATGAACTCCGAGGCATAGGCCCCCACGGCGTGGATCCCCAGAATCTTCCGGGAGGCCGCTTCGGCGATGACCTTCACCGCCCCCTGGCCGGCAAAGGTGTTTTCCGCGGCAAAACGGCCGGAAATCCGCATGGGGAGGGACGCCTTGAGGATGGCCATCCCCCGGGCCGCGGCTTCCTGTTCGGTGATCCCCACCCCGGCGGCTTCGGGGATACCGTAGACCGCCCAGGGGATGCCGTGGTAGCGCATGCGGTTGGGTTCCGCGGCTTTCCCGTCTAAGCAGCTCACCATATCCGCCACCGCCACCTCCGCCATGCGGTAGGCCGAGTGGGCGAGGAGGCTTTTTCCGGTTACATCCCCCGCGGCCCAGATGCCGGGAATATTGGTCCGCATCCGGTCGTCCACGGTAACCCCCTTGGGAGTTAGGTCCACCCCGGCGGCTTCCGCCCCCCAGGTATTGAGGACCGGCCGCCGGCCTACCGCCATGAGGACCAGGTCCGCTTCCACGGTTTCGGCCTTTCCGTCTTTTGTACTGTACCGGACCGTTGCTCCGTCGATCCCTTCGACTTTGCAGCCTAATTTAAATTCCACCCCTTTCATGGCCCGGCGGAGGAGAGGGGCCTGTTCTTGGTCCATGAAGGGAACGATCTCGTCCATCATTTCGATCACCTGAACCTGGGAGCCCAGGGCGGAAAAGAGCCCCGCAAACTCCACCCCGATGACCCCGCCCCCGATAACCGCCAGCCGTTTTGGGACGGTTTTGATGGAAAGGAGGGCGGTGGAATCCACCACCAGGGGATTATCCCTAGCCCCCGGTATGGGGGGTAATACCGGAACGGAGCCGGCGGAAACCAGAACCGCTCCGGCTTCCTCCACCCGCGTTTCCCCTTCCCGGGGGATCACTTTGACCAAAAGCGGTCCCGGCCCGGGGCGAGGAGATCCGCCTTGGCGGGCTTCCAGGATCTCCCCCCGGCCCGGGGCCACCTCCACGGCAAAGCGTTTCATCTGGGCCCCAATGCCGGCGCGGAGTTTTTCTATCACCTCGCCCTTCCATTGCTGGATCGCCCCCCAGTCATAGGACACTTCCGGAATGGTAATGCCGAATTTATTCGCTTCCCGGGCGTGGACATACTGTTTCGCCGAATGGAGCAGGGTTTTGGTGGGGATACACCCCACATTCAAGCAGGTGCCTCCCAGGTGTTGTTCCTCGATTAAGAGAACTTTCTTTTTAAGGTGTCCCAGCCGTTCCGCCGCCAGGTAACCCCCGGGGCCGGCGCCGATTATGATAACGTCGTACAAAACATCCTCCTTATGCCGCAGGTCCCTTGAAGGGCAGCGTTTTTGTTTTCCGCCTCGGAGTTTGTTGCGCTTCGCGCATAAACCCTCCAAAAATCGCCGGTCAGGCGATTTTTTACCTCGCAAACTCCCAATGGGGCCCCGATAATCGGGATTTTTGCGGTGCCGGTGGTGCAAAAATCCACAAGCGCGGGAGGCTCCTCGAGGAGCTGCCCGCTCCGGATCGCCGCTGCTACTGGGTAAGCCATAGATCGATCTCCGCTACGGCTTCGCCCAGGGCCTTGAGGAACCGGGCTGCCGGGGCTCCGTCCACGACCTGATGGTTGATGGTCAGGCTGAATCCGATGTGGCCTTCAAAGCGGATCTCCCCGTCTTCGGCAGCCACGGGTTTCAGTTCGATCCCCCCGACTCCCAGGATCGCCACCTCCGGGGCGTTTAATACCGGGGTAAAACTCACTACCCCTAAGCTTCCCAGATTGGTCACCGTAAAGGTAGAACCGGTAAGTTCCTCGGGTTTTACGCTTCCCCCCTGACAGGCGGCGGCCAGCCGTTTGGCCTCGGCGGAAATTTGGGAGAGGGAGAGGAGGTTGGCATTCCGGATTACCGGAACCATGAGGCCCCGGGGGGTATCCACCGCCACCCCCAAATGGACCCGCTCGAAGGTTTTAAGGGTATCCCCGATCTTATGGGCGTTCATGAAGGGAAAATGGGGCAAGACCCGGGAAACCGCAAAAAGGATGAGGTCGTTAACGGTTACCTTGGAAAGCCCCTGGAGGGGACTCGGTTCCCCAATGGTTTTCATCCGGGCCCGAAGCTCCTGGAGCCGTTTTACCGGGGCGGTAGAATTGAGGGTAAACTGGGCGCTTTCCGCGAGGGACCGGTACATCCGGTCGGCGATGATTTTTCGTATCCCCTTAATCGGGGTTTCGACGATCCGCCCTTCCCCCGGTTCCGGCGCGGCGGCCGCCCCCGCGAGGGAAGCTACCGCGGCCGCCGGAGTGCCGGCGCTTTCTGTGGGGAGGAGGTCCGCGGCGACAACCCTGCCGGCAAGGCCGGAACCCACGGAAGGCGCCGCAAAGCCGCGGCCTTCGCCATAAGCTCCCAGGGCGGCTTTGGCCGCGCCGCTCAAGGGGGGCAGATCCCGCAGGGCCGCCGCCACATCCCGTTCGATGATCCGGCCGCCGGGCCCGGAACCACCCAGGGCCGGCCCGAGCCCGGGTCCCGCCTCAAGCCGCGCCGCGCCGTCTTGCACCACCACGGGCCGCCCCGCTTGGGCCGCCAAATTCCGCGCCCGTGGGGAGAGGGGGAGCCGGTTGTCCGGGGAAACCGGCCCCGGAGCCGCCGCTAAACCGTCAACAGACTGCCCGGCAACGGATGGGCCGTCAACTGCCGGCTTGGGTGGGGGAACTTCCCCGGCGGCACCTGGAGCGGAAGCCAGGACCGCGGCCCAGTCTTCCCCTGCCTGACCTATCACCGCGATAGGTTCCAGTACCGGGACATCATCCCCCTGCTCCTTGAGCAGTTTCAAAACCGTTCCACTCTCCCCGGCGGGAACTTCAAAGGTAGCCTTATCGGTCTCCACATCACAAACAGCGGTATCCGCCGCCACCGAATCTCCTTCTTTTACCTTCCAGTCAACGATAATACAGGATTCTACCGTATTACCCTGACGGGGCATGATCAAAACATGGGCCATGGCAACTCCTATAAAAAGCGGCGGTATCGCCGCTGGCATTAATCGGACAATAACCGTAGGGTTACTGCTCATTCCTTCTATAAATAATATAAGCGGCCGATTCAAAACTAACCGGGTTTTGGAAGGGCCTCGTCTTTTGCGGTGGTCATAATCCGTTTAATCGTGATCCCCCCGGCGGCGAGGACTTCCTCGGCGGCATCCGTCAAGTTACCGTCGGTCAGGACCAGGTCCATGGACCTGAGGGGTAGCACCGTGGTAAAACCGATTTTTCCGTACTTACTGGAATCCGCTACCAGTACCGTGGTTTGGGCATGGTCCTTCATGGCCTTGACGATTTCAGCTCCCTCCATAAGGTGGGTGGTAATGCCCCGTTCCAGGGTAAACCCGTCGGTTCCCACAAAGGCCAGTTTAACGTTAAGCCGGGCGATGGTATCCAGGGCAATGGGCCCCACCATGGACTCGGTGGGCCGCCGGAATTCGCCGCCGGTCATGGTGATTTGGAGGAGGGGGTTCATCCGGGCGTAAGAAAAAACCAGGGTTGAATTGGTGACAATATGAACATCCCGTTTTCCCAGCAAATACCGGGCCACGAGGGCGGTGGTGGTCCCCGCTTCGATCATGATCACATCCCCATCCCGGACCAGAGCCGCCGCGGCCCGGGCAATGAGATTTTTCTCTTCCTGATGTTCCCGCTGCCGTTCCAAAATATCCCGGTGCATCACCGGGGCGGCTCCCCCCCATTTACGGGTGATCCACCCCTTGTCTTCCAGATCCTTAAGGTCTCCCCGGATGGTCACCTCCGACAAACGGAGGTCCTGGGCCAGGGCGGTCACCGATACGGAACCGTCTTCGGAAAGTTTATCGAGGATGGTACGCTGCCGTTCATTTAATTCAATAATCATCGTTATCCAAAGAAACTCCAATTTTCTTTCGAAAAACTTTCGTATCTTTTATGATCATAGGACAGATCGACAAAAAATGCAAGCGCTTTGGGAAGAAGTTAGAAGTTTTCGGGGAGGAGGGAGAAGTTGTTTGTGGGCTGGGGAAGGTGGTTTAGGGGATGGTCAACTGAGGCGCTGTCAAACCTTCATATTTTGAAACAGCCGCTCTTGACAAGATAATTTTTTATTGATATATTTTTCTCGAATAGCAATGCTTATTTTATATTACCGTAAGGAGGCCAAGTATGGCGAGATTTACTCTTCCCCGGGATCTGTATCATGGTAAGGGGACGCTGGAAACACTGAAGACCCTTAAGGGCAAAAGAGCGATGGTGGTGGTTGGGGGTGGAAGCATGAAACGCTTCGGTTTTTTGGACAGGACGGTCGCTTACCTCAAGGAGGCCGGTATGGAAGTAGCCCTGTTTGAGGGCGTGGAACCGGACCCCTCGGTGGAGACGGTACTCAAGGGCGCCGAGACAATGCGGGCCTTTAATCCGGACTGGATCGTATCCATCGGGGGCGGTTCCCCGATTGACGCGGCCAAGGCCATGTGGGCTTTTTATGAATATCCGGACACCACCTTTGAATCCCTCACTATTCCCTTCAACTTTCCCACCCTGCGGACCCGGGCGAAATTCTGCGCCATTCCCTCCACATCGGGAACCGCGACGGAGGTTACCGCCTTTTCGGTGATCACCGATTACGCCAAGGGCATCAAATATCCCCTGGCGGATTTTAACATTACCCCAGACGTGGCCATTATTGATCCCGATCTTGCCATGACCATGCCCCCAAAACTGACGGCCCATACGGGGATGGATGCCATTACCCATGCCATTGAAGCCTATGTGTCCACCCTGCACTGCGATTACACGGACCCCCTGGCGCTCCACGCCATCAAGATGGTAGGCGAAAATATTGCCGCCTCTTATAAGGGGGACGCCAGCGCCCGCGCAAAGATGCACAACGCCCAGTGCCTTGCGGGAATGGCCTTTAGCAATGCCCTGCTCGGAATTGTTCACTCCATGGCGCATAAAACCGGAGCGGCCTATTCCGGCGGTCATATTGTCCACGGATGCGCCAATGCCATGTATCTTCCCAAGGTCATTAAATACAATGCCCGGGAAAAAGCCGCCGCGGATCGCTATGCCGAGATTGCCCGGTTTATATCCCTCCCCGGAAAAAATGCCGATGAAGGGGTCACTTCTCTAATTAACCATATTAAAACTCTCAACAAGTCCCTGGATATTCCCACCGGGATTAAGGATTACGAAGGGGGCATCATCAATGAAAAGGAATTCCTGGAGAAGCTGCCCAAGGTTGCGGAACTTGCCGTAGGAGACGCCTGCACCGGTTCAAATCCCCGGAAGGTTACCCCCGCGGAAATGGAAAAACTGCTGCGCTGCTGCTTCTACGATACCGAAGTGGATTTCTAACGGTGAAAGGCCGGCGCTGCCGGCCAACGTGCCTGAGATGGATTGGAAAAACCGGGCGGGCTTAAGCCGGACCGGTTTTTTCTAAGAGCTTGTTCGGAACCTCCAGGTTTTGGACAAGCTCATGTTATTTTTAGGGGGTATGCCGGGTATATACCGAGACTTTTTCCTTGAGAAAAATAGTGATGTGGTGGACAGGCATTCAAAATAGAGTATATAGTTAGGAAATTACGGTATAGCAGCAAAGGGAGGAACCAGAATGGAAGCAAAGTCCTTACGGCCGGTTATTCATGTCGTAGAAGATAAGTGCGTTAACTGTCATCGTTGTATTATGGTCTGTCCCGCTAAAATGTGTAACAACGGGTCCGGAAAAATCGTGGACCACCACAGTGAGCTTTGTATCGGTTGCGGCGAATGTATCAGCGCCTGTACCCACCAAGCCCGCGTCGGCCTGGATGATTTTGACCAGTTTATGAAGGACCTCAAAAAAGGGGTAGGCATCATCGCCATTGTGGCCCCCGCGGTGGCCGCCAGTTTTGAAGGAAAGTACCTGAATATCAACGGATTCCTCAAGTCCCTGGGGATTAAAGGGGTCTTCGATGTCAGCTTTGGGGCGGAACTGACCGTAAAGTCCTATGTGGAGTATATGAAAAAAAATAAACCTCCTACGGTCATAGCCCAGCCCTGTCCGGCCATAGTTACCTTTATCGAACTATACCGGCCTGAACTTATCCCCTATCTGGCCCCGGCGGATAGTCCCATGATGCACCTTATGAAGATGATACGGCGGTATTATCCTGAGTACAAAAATGATAAAATCGCCGCCATAAGCCCCTGTTATGCCAAGCGGCGGGAATTCGACGCCTGCGGTCTGGGGGATTATAACGTTACCTTTAATTCGATACAGCAGTATCTGGACAGCAAGGGGGATAGTATCTCCCACTATCCCGAGAAGGATTACGACAACCCGCCGGCGGAACGGGCGGTACTTTTTTCCAGTCCCGGAGGGCTCATGAGGACGGTGGAACGCTACGACCCGGACGTGAACTCCCATACCCGGAAAATCGAAGGTTCCCCTGAGATCTATCATTACTTTGCCCATTTATCGAAGTCAATCCAGGCAGGAAACGCGCCGGTATATCCCCTCATCGACTGTCTCAACTGCAACATGGGTTGTAACGGGGGAGCGGGAACGGGAAACCGCGGCAAACATCTGGACGACATTGAATGTTTGGTGGAGAAACGGGCCCGTGAGGTACGGAGCAAGTACCGGCCCCGGGGGCTGGCGAAGTTGTTCAAGAAAAACAAGATTGAAAAGATCCTGGATGACCATTGGGAGGAGGGGCTCTATACCCGGACCTATGTGGACCGGTCAGCGACATTTAAGGAACGGGTTATTTCCCCGTCCCAGGCGGAAATTACCGCCGTGTTTACCTCTATGCACAAGATCACGCCCAGTGATATCCGCAACTGCGGGGCCTGCGGATACCGGAGTTGTGAACAGATGGTGGTGGCGATCATCAACGGGCTTAACAAGCGGGAAAACTGCCAGTCCTATGTGGAATATGAAAAAAATCTGAGCAATGAACAAAAACTGAAGGATACGGTCAACACGGTGCTGGACCATGTTCTTGATGAAATGAACAAGAGCATCGCCGGGATAAGCAGTTTGTCCGAGGAGATCCGTTCCGCCGCGGAATATGTGCTTTCTTCATCCTCGGCCATAGAAGAGATGGTGAAGAACATCCGTTCGATAGATACGACCTTGGCCCGTAATACCACCACGGTGCTCAAGTTGAATGAAACATCCACGGAGGGCAAAAAACGGATAACCCGGATAGGAGAACTCATCGGCGGGGTTTCCTCCCAGGCGGATGCCCTGATCCAATCCTGCCTGGTCATCGGCGATATAGCGGATCAAACCAATATATTGGGGATGAACGCGGCCATAGAGGCGGCCCATGCCGGGGACGCGGTGGGCAAGGGTTTTGCGGTGGTTGCCACCGAGATCCGGAAACTGGCGGACAATTCGGGTCACCAGGCCCGGGAGATTTCCGAGAATCTGAAAAGCATCAAGGCCCTGATCGACAGTTCCCGGGAATCTTCCCAGGATGCCCAAGCGCAGTTTGATTCGGTGATGTCCCTGGTCAGCGCGGTGAGGGACGAGGCGGCCAGCATAAAGAACGCCATGGACGCCCAGAACAGCGGGGGCAACCGGGTTATCAATTCCCTGGGAGAGATAAACAACCTGATTGTCAAAATCCGGGATGAATCGACAAACCTCAGATCCTCAGGGGAAAGCATCGTCAAGGACATATATTCCCTTAAGGCCATATAGAGCCCTGCACAGATAAGTCGGTTCTATAGACACCGGAACTTTTATCTCCTATGATAGGTATGCTCTTTTTACTAATTTATTTTTTTAAGGAAGGACCAAGCATGAGCATTGAAAAGTTAAAACCCTTCATCAACGGCGTATTTGTAGAAAGTTCCAGTAATAAGTATATGGACGTATATGACCCCTCCACCGGAGAAGTTATCGCCCAAACCCCCTGTTGTACCGCAGCCGAGGTGGAACGCGCCATAGGGGCGGCCAAGGCCGCCTTTCCCCTCTGGAGTAATACCCCCGCTCCCAAACGGGTGGAAGTCCTGTACCGTTTCCGGGATCTCCTTTCGCAGCACATGGATGAACTCACGGAGATGCTCTGCCGGGAAAACGGAAAGAATTGGGAAGAAGGCCGGGGGGATCTCTTAAAAGTAAAGGAGCCGGTGGAAGTGGCCTGCGGCGCCCCTTCCCTTTTGATGGGGGAAGTGCTGATGAACGTAACCGAGGGCTTTGATTCCGCCCTGTACCGGGAGCCCCTGGGGGTATTCGCGGGGATTGCCCCCTTCAATTTTCCCGCCATGATCCCCATGGGGTGGATGATGCCCATGTGCATCGCCACGGGAAACACCCTGGTCCTCAAGGCGGCGTCCATGACTCCCATGACTTCCCTGCGTTTGGCGGCGCTCTTAAAAGAGGCGGGCCTTCCCGACGGGGTGGTTAACCTGGTTACCTGTTCCCGCGTCGAGGCGGAACTCTTCCTGAAACATCCCGACGTCAAGGGGGTTACCTTTGTGGGTTCCACCTCCATCGGCGCCCACGTATACGCCACCGCCGCGGCCCACGGCAAACGGGTCCAGTGCCTCTGCGAGGCGAAAAACCACGCCCTGGTACTGGAGGATGCCCCCATCACCCGTACCGCCGCGGGAATCATCAACTCCGCCTTCGGGTGCGCCGGGGAACGCTGTATGGCCCTGCCGGTCATTGCGGTCCAGGAGTCTATCGCGGATAAGCTCGTGGCGGAGCTCGTGAACCAGGTGAAGACCAAAAAGATCGGCCCTGCCTATGACAAAACCACGGACCTGGG
>JAITEG010000118.1 GCA_031282145.1 Spirochaetaceae bacterium
TTTATACTAGGATAATAAAACTTAGGGGGGCGTAGCGAAGTTGGTTTATCGCGCTGGCCTGTCAAGCCGGAGATCGCGGGTTCAAGCCCCGTCGCTCCCGAAATTATTTGACAACGAGAAAAGGCGGGGTTTGAAAGGGAGCCCCCGCCGAGCGGAGGCGAGGAAAAGGCGGCAGAGATGCCTGGAGGGAGCGAATAGGAGTTTCGGGCCCGGAAGGCAAGCTCTGTCGTTCCTATTATAAAATACTGGAGTTGCCCAGGGCAACTCCAAATTTTTCTCCCCACAGGAGAAAAAACGGGCAGTAGCGCAGTTGGTAGCGCGCTTGGTTCGGGACCAAGAGGTCGCGGGTTCGACTCCCGCCTACCCGATTGTAATTTGTTGCTATATATAGACTTACGGCGTTTTACCGATCCATGACCGGGAAAAATGTTAAGTAAATGTTAAGTCGGAGCAGCAAAATGGATTACCATGTTTTCAAAAAAACGATAAAAGGCCGGTCTGGCCGCCCGGTCCGTAGGTGGTATTACTATTGGATAGGACCGGAAGGAAACCAGGTTCAGCGGGTTTGCCGGGGGTGTAAAAACCGGTCTGATGCGGAAAATTACATACGGACCTTGCCGCCCCTGGCCAGGCAGGACCCCGCCGGGGTGATGATCGCCCCCGAAAAATCGGACGTTTTAATCCGGGATATTGCGAAAGATATGTATATCCCCGGTTCCGCCCATGTCGGCCGCCGGAAACAGTTAGGAAAGTCCATAGACCCCGAAACCCTAGCGGAAAGCCGCCGGTATATCAAGCGGATTGCGGGAGTCGAACCCGCGACATGGGGTGGAACGGGGCGAAGAGAACTAAATCACCGCCCCGGGGTAGAGGACCGCGTTTTTGGGGATCACGATGATACCATCCACGATGTAGTAATGCCCGTAGTTGCCGTCGGCCCGGGGGATGGCATCCACCCCGATACGGCAGCCCTCGCCGATACAGGCGTTTTTGTCGATGATCGCCCCCTTGACAATGGCCCCCCGGCCTATGCCTATGTTGGGGACCCGCCCTTCGGCGTTCTGCTGCTTCTGAACCTCCGATTCATAATAATCCGCACCCATACAAATGACCCCGTTGAGGCTTGCGCCGGACTCAATGATGGTTCTGACCCCAACAATGGAATTGGTGATCGAGGCATTGGTGATGATGCAGCCCTCGGCCGCTATGGACTGGTTCATATTGCTGAAATTCATCTTTGACGGGGGGAGGTTCCGCATGTGGGTGTAAATGGGATTTTCCTCATCATAAAAATCGAATTTGGGCCGCAGGGTGGTCAGGTCAAGGTTCGCCTCATAAAAACTCCGGATGGTTCCAATATCTTCCCAATAGCCGTCAAAAATATAGGCGTTCACCTTGAGTTTATTAATGGCCGTGGGAATAATTTCCTTGCCGAAATCGGTAAATTCATTGGCAAGACAATTCTCCATGGCCTCGGCGTTAAACACGTAGATCCCCATGGAGCCTAAATATTCATCCCCCTTGCCGGTTTTGTCCTGCCGCAGTTCAGCGGGGATCTTAAAGTCGGAGATATCCTTGGTGGGCCCTGGCTTTTCCATGAATTCGGTGATCTCATTGTTTTTGTTTACCTTGAGGATCCCCAGTTGACTTGCGTCCCCCCTGCCCACGGCGGTGGCGGTAATAGTAATCGCCGCCCCGGAATCCTGGTGTTTTTTTAGGAGGTCCTTCAAATCCATGCGGTAAAGCTGATCTCCGGAAAGGATGATATAATACTTGGGATTTTGGGTTCTGAAGTGGATGAAATTTTTCCGTACCGCGTCGGCGGTACCCTCATACCACCCGGAATGTTCGAAGGTTTGCTCCGCCGCAAGAATTTCCACAAAACCCTTGGTAAAGGAATCAAAGACATAGGTCTGGGACAAATGTAAATGAAGGGACGCGGAGTTGAATTGGGTAAGGATGTAAATTTGCCTGAAATCGGCATTAATACAATTCGAAATGGGGATATCCACCAGGCGGAATCTTCCCCCAAAGGGGACAGCCGGTTTTGCCCTGGATTGGGTTAATGGAAATAGGCGGGTCCCCTTTCCTCCTCCAAGTACAATAGACAAAACTTCGGACATAGCTTGCCTCCTTAATATGGCTCACTTTTTTTGAAATCAGTTATAGGGCTGTTTTCAAAACCCCAGCTTTGGAACCAGCTCATATATCAGCCTTTTTAGTATAAATGGTTTTTTCCAATATGTCGATACTTTACCTTTATTCTTTCTTATTGATACAATAAAATCCTATGGATAATGTCCTGGTGTTGGAAAAAATTCTGCGGGACCCAGCCTTTGCCCCCTATATTGTAGATGAACGGGTCCTGGAGGCATCCGATGGTGAGACGATGCCCTTCCCCCGGGACCTGAATGAAGCCATTGTCAGGGCCCTCCGGAACCGGGGAATTGAGGAGATCTATACCCACCAGGGGGAAGTCTGGGAACAGGTAGGCCGCGGCCGGAATGTGGTAGTGGTTACCCCCACCGCCTCGGGGAAGACCCTCTGTTACAATCTGCCGGTACTCCAGACCCTGCTGGCCGACGAAAAGGCCCGGGCCCTTTACCTTTTCCCTACCAAGGCCCTTTCCCAGGATCAGCAGGCGGAACTCAACGGCCTTGCCGGCGCCGGGGCCACGGGCCTTGGACTTTCCATCAAAATAGCCACCTATGACGGGGATACCCCGGACGCTCTCCGGGTCGCCGCCCGGGACGGGGGGCGGATCATCATCTCTAACCCCGATATGCTCCACGGGGGGATCCTGCCCAACCACCCCAAGTGGATAAAGTTTTTTTCCGGCCTCAAATACGTGGTTATCGACGAGGCCCACGCCTACCGGGGGGTCCTGGGAAGCCATGTGGCGGATGTGATCCGCCGGCTCCGCCGGGTAGCGGCCTTTTACGGCGCCGCCCCCCAATTTATTCTTTGTTCCGCCACTATCGCCAATCCCCGGGAATTGGCGGAGACCCTCATCGGTGCCGAAGTGGCCCTGGTTGACAAAAACGGCGCTCCCCGGGGGGAAAAACGGGTGATCCTCTACAACCCGCCCCTGGTGGACGCGGTCCAGGGGATACGCCGTTCGGTGGTTACCGAAAGCCGCCGGTGGATGCTCGCCTTTCTGAAAGCGGGGATCAAGACCATCCTTTTTGCCCACTCCCGGATAAAAACCGAGGTTGCCGCCTCCTATGTCAACGAGGATCTGGCCAATTTCTACACCGATAATTCCCGGATCCGGGTGGAGGCCTACCGGGGAGGGCTCCTCCCCAACGAGCGGCGGGAAATAGAGCGGGGACTCCGGGAGGGGACCATCCGGGGAGTGGTGTCCACCAACGCCCTGGAGCTGGGCATAGATATCGGCGGTTTGGACGCCTCGGTGGTGGCGGGTTTCCCCGGTTCCTTTAATTCCTTCTGGCAGCAGTCGGGCCGGGCGGGAAGACGGGGAGGCGTCTCGGTTTCGGTTTTTGTGGCCTCCGCTTCTCCCCTGGATCAGTTCATTATGAATGATCCGGAATGGTTTTTCAGGAAAAGCGTTGAGGAGGCCCGGCTGGACCCGGATAACCCCTATATCCTCACGGATCATGTGAAGTGCGCGGCCTTCGAGTTGCCTTTTCGGGACGAGGCCCTGGAAAAAGGGGAAGATCCCTTTGGGGAAGGGGCCGCCGAGGTACTGGCCTTCCTGGAAGAAGAGGGTATCGTCCGGCATACCCAGGGGGACGGAGGGGGGCGCTGGCACTGGGCGGACCGGTCCTTCCCTGCGGAGGGGGTGAGCCTCCGGTCTGCCACGGCGGATAATGTGGTCATTGTGGACACCACCCGGGGCCGGAACGTGGTGATTGGGGAGATGGACCGTCCCAGCGCCAAGGAGATGATCTTCGAGAATGCGGTCTACCTCCACCGGGGGCGGCAGTACCTGGTGCAATCCCTGGACATCGAGAACCGGAAGTGCCTGGTAGCCGAGGCCGAAGTGAATTATTTTACCGACGGCCTCGTGTAAACCGACATTAAGGTGTTAACCGAGGATGAGGCCCTTGCCTACGGGGAAGCGGCCCGGGGGGTGGTGGGGGATGTCCTCGTCCGGTCCCAGGTGGCGAAATTCAAGAAGATCCGCTTCCATACCCATGAAAATATCGGTTACGGGGATATCAATCTTCCCGAGGAGGAAATGCAGACCCGGGCTCTGGCGCTGCTCTTCGGTCCCCAATCCGCCGGGGGGAAGGTCCTGGCGGGCTTCGACGAGGAAGGAATCGGTTCGGCCCTGGCCGGAGCGGGGACGCTGATAAAAACCATTGCCCCGGTATTTCTCCTCTGTGATCCCCGGGATATCGGGGTGGCGGAACGGGTCCGGGACCCCCACTTCGGTATCCCCGCCCTGTATATCTACGACAAATACCCGGGCGGCACGGGCCTCTCGGAGGCCCTGGCCCGGCGGGCGGGGGATTTGTTCTCCTCGATCCGCGCGGCGGTGGATCGCTGTCCCTGTAAATCCGGCTGTCCGTCCTGTGTGGGCCCTGGGGGAAACAAGGCGGGGACCGCTTGTTTCCTGGACGCGCTGGGTTAACGATGGCCCAGAACCTGCGGGCCCGGCTGCAGCGGCTCCGGGAGGCCCCTTCCCCCAAGCCCGTTACCGGGCCGCCCGGTAATGGGCCGCCCGTTGCCGGGTCGTCCTCACGGGGATCACCCCTACCGGGGAAAAAGGCCCCATCTCCGGCTCTGGGATCCGAGTGGGAGGAGGCGGGTTACCAAACCTTCAAGCGGACGGGATACCTGGATTTGCCCATTTCTCCGGATTTTCCCTTGCCCCGGTCCCTGCCGATCCTGATCCCCGACCTCCTCCGGTATTCCCCGGACCTTCCCGGCCCGGAAGACATGGTTTTTTTCGACCTGGAAACCACGGGCCTTTCCGGGGGGGCCGGGACCGTGGCCTTCCTCGCGGCTTTCGGCCGTTTTGTCCGGTCCGATTCGGGGATGGGGGCCTTCCGGCTCCGGCTGGATCAGTACCTGCTCCTGGATTATCCCGGGGAGGATGAATTTCTTGCGGCCCTGCTTCAGGAGTTCGAGCCTGGCCGCGGCCCGCCCCTGGTGGTTACCTACAACGGCAAAAGTTTTGATTCCCAGATCCTGAAGACCCGGTGCATTATGAAGGGCAGGCGGCCCCCGGCCTATTACCCCGCGGACCTGCTCCACCCCGCCCGCAGGCTCTGGAAGCGCTTCTTGCCCTCCTGTTCCCAGGGGGAAATTGAGACCGCCATCCTGGGCCTGGACCGTACCGGGGATGTGAGCGGCGCCCTGGCCCCGGACATATGGTTTTCCTTCCTGAAGACCGCCGACCCTCAGCCCCTGATGGGGATCTGTGACCATAACCGGCGGGATATCCTGGGCCTGGCCAGTCTTTTTTCGGCCCTGGTCCGGATTGCGGATGCCCCCCTCGTAGTGCAAGGTAAATTCCGTTATGATAGTGAAGCCCTGGCCCTACGGTGGCGGGAAGCCCTGGTAAAAGTCCGGGACCGGGATTTTGGCGAGGCCGTGGTTGAGGCGGGCCTTGAGCTCCTGGCCGCCGCGGCGGAGGAACATCCCCGGTCCGCCCTGGTTTTTGCCCAGGACCTTTTGACCCAGGGCCATGCCGGGGAGGGCCGGCGGCGGCTCTTGAGAATAGCCCGGGGGAGTGTCGATGGTGTTTTCCGGGCCGCCGCATACCGTGTCTTAGCCATTGACGCGGAGTGGCGGCGGAAGGCCCCTGGGGAAGCGCTGGCCCTGGTGGAAGAGGCCCTGGCCCTGGCGGATGCCGGGGAGGGGCAGCGGAGGGATTTTCTCCGCCGGGAAGAACGGCTCCGCCGGCGGCTGGGCCGGGAAACAAGGGGGTAGGGCTATGGAAAGGGACGTTACCATACGGGTAATGACCGGGGAGGATTACCCGGCGGTGTATAAACTCTGGAAAGAAGTCCCCGGTATGGGAATGCGGAGCCTGGATGATACGGAACAGGGGATAGGGCGGTTTTTAGCGCGGAACCCCGGCGCCTGTTTTGTCGCGGAAACCGGCGGGGAACTGGCCGGGGCGGTTCTCAGCGGCCATGACGGCCGCCGGGGCTATATCTACCATGCCGCGGTACGGGAGGAATACCGGCACCGGGGTATCGGAAAGGCCCTGGTTCAGGCGGTGGAAGCCGCTATGGCTGGGCAGGGGATCACCAAAATCGCCCTGGTAGCCTATAAAACCAATGAAGGCGGAAACCGGTTTTGGGAAGAATCCGGGTTCTTCCCCCGGGAAGACCTGGTCTACCGGGATAAAAGCCTTAACCGGGAAAACCAGTAGTACCCTCCTTTGGAAGGCCGGGGTTTAATTGAGACTTGAGCTTGTCCCAAAAATTGAAATTTTGGGAAATTTTCTTGAAACAGTCGTACTTTTCTAAAATTTGACATTTAAAAAAAATCTATGTTAAAAAAAATCTATTGACATTTTTTCGCTATCCGGGTATAACATAAAAAATCGCCACCTTAGCTCAGTTGGTAGAGCAAAGGACTGAAAATCCTTGTGTCTAGAGTTCGATTCTCTGAGGTGGCA
>JAITEG010000127.1 GCA_031282145.1 Spirochaetaceae bacterium
GGCGGCGGACTAATCGGAAGATTTTTCCGGGTTTATCATGTTATGCGCTGGCGGAGGGAATCGGTCTTCTGCGGGAGCTGCGGGACGCGGAATGGGGATGCCCCGGTTGAACTTGCCCGGCTCTGTCCCTCCTGCGGCAGGCTGGAATATCCCCGGATATCCCCGGCGATTATCGTCCTCATTCTCCGGGACGACGGCAAGGCGCTCCTGGCCCATAATAAGAAATTTTCAGGCAGGGTATACAGCCTTATCGCGGGGTTCACCGAAGCGGGGGAGAGCCTCGAAGCCACCGTAAGCCGGGAAGTCCGGGAAGAGGTGGGCCTCGAGGTTCGGGATACGACCTATGTGGCCTCCCAGCCCTGGCCCTTCCCCAACTCGTTGATGATCGGCTTTACGGCCCGTTACGCCGGGGGTACGATTACCCCCGATGGGGAAGAAATTGAGGATGCCCGTTGGTTCGGGCGGGAAGAACTCCCGGATCTTCCGGGATTCGGTTCGGTTTCACGCTACCTCATTAACCTCTGGGTTGAAGGGCGCTTATAAAAATAATGGTTGATCCCCCTCCGGTTAGGGTTTATAGTTAAAACGGGAGGCAGCCATGAGAATAGCAAGTCTGATTGAATTAAAATCATTCTATGAGATTGTAAAAACCACGGGGAGCCCTCCTAAGGATACCGTTCCTTTTATTGGATGTCCCCGGCAGCATCCTTCGGATAAAAATAGAATTATCCTCATTTACGATCCCCTGGGGGAAAACACCAAGCTCCTGGAATTTAAATTTGAGGATATCCTTTGCATAGAGGAGGTGCTTTCCGCGGTTACCGAAGCCGGGGAAGGGGTTCCGTTGGTAAAGTTATGGATCCGTAAAGGAGCCCACGGCGTTATTTTGGAGCCCTTTGAGGTGGAGGATAAAAACCCCTTTACCGGTAAATACCCGGATCAACCTAAAGGGGCGTTAAGGCCCTCCGCTCCGTGACCGTTCCCCCGGGCCGGTATTTTATCTCTTCCCCAAAAGAAGGCGAACCGGAGCGGATCCAATGTACCCTCTGTCCCCGGTCATGTTTTATGCGGCCCGGAGCGTCCGGCCGGTGCGGGGTCAGGGTTAACCGGAATGGGGTAGGGACCATCCCTTTTTACGGTCGTATCAGTTCCGCGGCAATGGACCCTATTGAAAAAAAGCCCCTCTACCATTTCAGGCCCGGGGCATCGATCCTGTCCCTCGGCTTCCTGGGTTGTAACCTTTTTTGTCCCTTCTGTCAAAATTGGTATATTTCCCAAAGTACCCAGGCGGATACCCGGTCCTTTTCCCCGGAGGAAGCGGCGTCGGCGGCTCTGGCCGCCGGGTGTTCCCAGATTGCGTATACCTATTCGGAACCCCTCGTCCATATTGAATATCTTCTGGATTGCATGAAAGCCGCCCGGGAACGGGGAATAGCCAATGTGCTGGTGAGTAACGGATGCTTACAGAAAGAAGCGGCGGCGGATATCCTGGCGCTGACCGACGCGGCCAATATCGACTTGAAATCATTTTCCCCGGATACCTATGGGCGGACCCTGGGAGGAGATTTGGCGGCGGTGCTTGATTTTATCACCCTGGCCTATCGGATGGGGGTACACCTGGAAATTACCACCCTCATCGTACCGGGCCTTAACGACGGGGAAACGGAACTTGACGGGATAAGTGGATTTTTGAAGGAACTTTCCCCCCTTATCCCCTGGCATCTTTCGGCCTATCATCCGGACTACCGCTGGGATGCCCCCCCCACGGAGGCTTCAGGGCTTGAAAAAATTGCCCGCCGGGCCCGGAAAGACCTTTCCTATGTTTATACCGGAAACATCCCCGGGGAAACCAACGACACCCCCTGCCCCCACTGCGGCAGCCCCCTCGTAAGACGCCGGGGCTATTCGGTGAATACTAACGGCATGGTCCTGAAAGAACACCAGGGGAAAAATACCTATTACTGTACCGCCTGTGCGCAGCCGGTACCAGTGATCCGCTATTAAAAAACAGACCCTCATTTGCCAGCTTGAGCCGTTACAAAGCCGGTTGCTTTATGGACAGATCCGAGCTAATACTTCCACAGGAGGAATTTATAACCCAAGGATACGCCTATCCTTTCCATGGTATATTGCAGCCTGCTGCTGCTCTGAACGTTCGTTACCCCGAGGTCCCGGTTGTAACGCAGATCAAAAAGGATGCTCCCGGGCCCCAGGGGGAAGCCCAGATCCATGCCGAGAGAAACCCCAAAGGGCGGATCCACCGTGTAGGTATAGGCGTCGTTGGAACTATCGGTTTGCACCCGCATTTTTCCCAGGGGCAGTGTCCCATAAAGACCGGCGTAGAAAGATAAATCAAAGACATCAAAATCAATGGGCATCTTTATCAAGACGGGGAAGCTCAAGGTCAGGGGTTTAAATTTATTGTAGGATCCCCCATTGCCTTCCACCGCGTTGAAGGTGTCCTGGTTAAAGACTGCCTCCAGCCGGAGACTGAGCAAACGCAGAATCCTGAATTCCGCGAGTATGGCGGCCTCGTAACTAAAACTCCGGCTGAGGCCGGCCTCATACGTCCTGGTTCCTTGGGGAATAGAATAGGTGTTAAAGGCAGCCCCTCCCCTGAGGCCAAGATAGAGCCGTCCCAGGGGACGCTTAGCCTCCTCCGGGGGATTCCCCGCTGAAACACCGACATTATTCATCGCTACCCCGGTTTGCGTCTCGGGGATCATATCGATAAGCGCCAATTCTTCATGCGGGGTAATTTGGGAGAAAATCCAGTTTACCAGGGTGGGCATATACTGGATGGATTCTTCATAATTCTCGCTGACCATCTCATCGGTATATACCAAGCTTCCCGTGGAGGAATTCCAAAGCCATAGCTGAAAATGCTGTAAATCCTCGGTATCAAAGTAAAATTCCCCGGTAAGTACATAACGTGAACCCCCCAGATATTCCATAGGCGGGGCTGAATCCGGGGACATATAGCGGATTTCCGGATATTCGGCCGCCGATATGGTCCGGGGATAATAGCTCACCAGATTGTTCACTTCCGCGACAACCGCATCATAGAACTCAGCGGCATTTTCCGGATCATCCAATCCGGGAAAGGGCATTATACTCACCCCCACCGTACCACCGGCAGGTATGGTTTGACCAAATCCCCCAAGGGACGTCAAAAACAGAAACATCAACCATATAAAAAATGTCTTTCTAACCATGGTGTCTCCTCAAAAAACCGCATAAAGAGATGAGGATGTTCCCATAAGTATGCTTGATAAATCATAAAATGTTAATATCCCGGAACGTCCGGTTCCGTAAAAAACACAAAATTGAGACGGTTTTTACCGGGCCGTTTTTGCAGCCGCCTCATAACCTACGTTTTTTAAACCAGGGTAAAAAGTAGGAAGCCCAAAACCGCCAGCAGGATCGAGCCGGCCAGGATGTACATCCAGAGGGGTAAACTTCCTACCTCCTCCTCCCGGGGACGGGCCTTTATATCCCCCCGCCCCTGCTCCGGAACAGCGGCATACCCGCAGACCGGACAACCTCCCTTAAAAATCCTTTCATCTCCCACAAAACCGCAGGCGGGGCATCGGACTGAGGCAAAATACCGTCCGCACCGGGGACAATGTTTGGTATCCCGGCTTACCTCGGCGCCGCAGTGTTCGCAAAAAAAACGGGGCTGTTTCATATCACTGAGATTTTGGGAACGCCCTCCAGCAAGGGGGGATTTTTGCTTTCACCGATGCCGCCGCTTTTCTCCCCGGTTCCGCCATCGCTTCTCCCTGCTACCCAGCGGCCTTTTTTTCCTGGCCGCCCTGGTTTGCCGTTACCGGCCCTGCCCCTCCGCTTTCAGTCTTGGGGGCGGATGGAACCGCCGGCTTATCGGAAGCGCCCCCCTCGGCGGGTTTAGCGGCGGCAGGCTTAGTTCCTCCCTTCTTATCGGTTACATAAAAACCGGAGCCTTTAAAAATAATACCGGAACCACCATTAATAAGGCGGCGTACTTCCTTGCCGCATTGGGGACACCTAGACAGGGGCTTTTCGCTCATACTTTGAAAAACCTCAAAAAGATATCCGCAGCTTTTACATTCATATTCGTAGGTCGGCATGACAAATCCTTTTCATAATAATTCCCCTTCCCAACACGAGCTGGTTAAGACGGAGACACTTTTACTGATTTGAATATAACGATAACATATTAAAAAGTAAAGCGATCCCCTGGGGTTTTAGGGAACCGGTCCGTATGAGCAAAGCGGCATCTTCCTGGGTAGGAACATGGGTAAAAAGAGCGGAGGCCAAGAGGAGGGGATCTTCCTCATCCTCAGGGGTCAAACCGGCCATAAAAATCCTGGTCAGGGAGAAAATAGCCAGCAGGCCCTTGGCCTGGCTCACCGAAGGCGTCTCGATCCGCAAATGCGCCTCATATTCCTGCCCACTCTTCCCCCCCGGGGCATCGTACACACCAAATAGGATCCGTTCTGCGGGGATCTGCAGGGGAATTTCGAGCAGGGCCAGGAACCGGTTAATTGAGGCGCCCCCATCATCGGTCCAGCCTGAGAGGAGGGCGTTCCGGCGGAGGGTTTCCAAAACCGTGGGGGCCTCCACCCCCGGAGGAGGAACCAGGGGGTCCCCATCGGAAACCAGGGCCCGGCGGGAATTCAAAAAAACCGAAAGACCGTTCCGGTCGGAACGCCAATAAGAATTTCCGGCGGGGGAGGGGCGCTTTTTCCAGGCGGAACTAAAGGCAAAGGAGAAACCTATCCGTCCGCTGGGGTATTTACCCCGGGCCGCCACCAGGAAAGACCGGCCAGATTCCGGCGGATAGGCAGCGGCTACCGCGGAATCGGTTTTATCCAGGAATTCGGTAACATCTTTCCCACTGAATCCCCCTAAGGAGATGAGTTCCAGCAGGGGGCGTGAACGGGAAACATCTATGGAGAAATAAGCCGCGGCCCCGGGAGCCAGGGCGGCAAAATCCCCGCTTTCATCGATCGGCGTTGTTTTAGGATTGGTGGCGCAGGACACCAAAAACATGACCCCAAAAAACAACGTCCCCATGACCTGAACTGTCAAGGTATCGGACTGCTTAATTTTCATTCCTTATGCCTTATCAATATCCGCTAGCCATGTTTCATCTCCGGCTTCCAGTTCCCGGCCCTGGTTTTTTTCCCACACCACCGAAAGGGCCAGGGTCTCCGCAGCCACATAGTCAGAAAAGGCCTCCCAAGCCGCTTTAAGCCGGTCCGAACCGTAGAGGCGCAGCCGGATCCGGTCGGTCACCGCGAAGCCCTTATCCTTTCGTAGATTCTGCACCCCCCGGATAAGGTCCCGGACATCCCCTTCCTGGGCCAGTTCCTCGGTCACCTCCGTGTGAAGGGCCACGGTCAGGGTTCCCTCGTTGAGAACCCGCAAATTTGCCTTTTCAATCCGCCGGACATCCACCTTTTCCACGGTAATTTCCACGGCTTTCCCCCCAACCTCAATGGAAAGGGTCGCCCCTTCCAGGAGGCCCTGGATTTCAAGCTGGCTTAACGCGGCGATCCGGTCCGCGGCGGCCTTCATATCCTTCCCCAGTTCCTTCCCCAGGACCCGGAAATTTGCCTTGGCCTCGTATTCCACCAGGTCCTCTTCATTGTCCCGAAAGATCACGTTCTTTACGTTAAGCTCTTCCCGGATAATATCTTCCATTTCCAGGAACACCCGCTTCTCATCGGCATTCCGGGTCACCAGTTCCACCGCCTTGAGGGGCTGGCGGACCTTGAGGTTGTACTGGGACCGCAGGGCCCGGCCCATGGAAACCGCGTGCTGGACCGCCCCCATTTTATACTCCAGTTCCCGGTCCCGCCTTTCCTCCCGGAGAAGGGGGAAATCGGTTAAGTGGACCGATTCGGCCTCCCCGTCCTTCCGGAGATTCCGCCAGATGGCGTCGGTGGTAAAGGGCATAAAGGGGCACGCCACGGCGATCAAGGTTTTCAGCACATCATAGAGGGTCCCGTAGGCCTCGGTTTTATCCGTATCGTTCCCGAAATTCCCGCCCGCGGAAGCGCGCCAGAATCGGCGCCGGGAACGCCGGATATACCAGTTATTGAGGAGATCGATAAATTCCACTATCGGATCTATTGCCCGGGAGAGGTCGTAGGCATCCAGGGCGCCCCCTACCTTTTCCACCAGGGATTCCGAGAGGGAAAGGATCCATTTATCCAGGGGGTTCGAGGGGTTCCGGGGCGCTCCCTCGGGACTCTCGCCGTCGATATTGGCATAGGTCACAAAAAAACTGTAGGCGTTCCACAGGGGGATGATAATACTCTTCATCACCTCCCGAACCCCCTCGTCGGAATACCGGAGGTCTTCGGCTTTTACCAGCGCCGAATGGATCAAAAAGAGCCGCAGGGCATCCGCCCCAAAGGAGTTAACTACCTCCATGGGATCGGTGAAGTTCCGCAGGCTCTTACTCATCTTTTTTCCGTCTGATGCCAGGACGAGGCCGCTCACCACACAGTTTTTAAAAGCCGGACGTTTAAACAGGGCCGCCGCCAAAACGGTCAGGGTATAAAACCAGCCCCGGGTCTGATCCAAGCCTTCATTGATAAAATCTGCGGGGAAATGGGCCTCAAAAAATTCTTTATTCTCAAAGGGATAGTGGTTTTGGGCATAAGGCATGGCCCCGGACTCAAACCAACAGTCCAACACCTCGGGGATCCGGCGCATAAGGCCGGAACAGGCCGTATGCGCCCCGGTTCCTTCCGACCCATGGCTTACCTTTGAACAGGGAATAGTGATCTCATCCACAAAGTGTTTATGCAGATCCTCCGGCTCCTCGCCGGAAAGTTCCTTCAATTCCGCCCGGCTTCCCACGCAGACGGTTTTACCGCAGTCCGGACATTTCCAGATAGGTAGGGGATTCCCCCAATACCGGTTCCGGCTGATGGCCCAATCCCGGGCGCCTTCAAGCCATTTACCGAAACGGCCGGACTTGATATGCTCCGGAACCCAGTAAATTTGGCTATTGGCATCCAGCATGTCCTGTTTGATCCTTTCCACATTGACAAACCAAGAACCCACCGCCCGGTAGATAAGGGGGCTCCCACACCTCCAGCAATGGGGATAGGCGTGGAGGATCTGTTCCCGCTTTACGAGCTTCCCCTCGTTTTTAAGCCGCTCTATGATGGCCTTGTCCGCGTCCTTCACAAAAAGGCCCCGGTAGTCGCTCACCTCGCCGGTGAAGCGGCATTCCTCGTCCACCGGGCACACCACGGGGACCCCCGTACCTTTAAGGATCCGCTGGTCGTCTTCTCCGAAGCCCGGGGCGGTGTGGACGATGCCCGTCCCGTCCTCGGTGGAAACAAAATCCCCCCCGTAAACCCGGAAGGCGTTCTGTTCTCGGGCCGAGGCGAAATAAGGAAAGAGGGGCTCGTATTCCAGGCCAAGGAGATCCGCGCCCTTCATGCGCCAGAGGATCCGGCAGTCGCCCTCACGGAGAACTGCCCCGGCGGCCAATGCTTCCTCTCCGGGCATTTGGGGAGGATTTTTATAGTAGGCCCCGAGCCGCGCCTCCGCCAGAATGTAACGATCCCCTCCATCTTGGACCATCACATAGTCGATGTCCGGCCCCACGGTGAGGGCCAAATTCGAGGGGAGGGTCCAGGGGGTAGTGGTCCAGGCCAATAAATAGGTGTGGTCATCCAGGCTTTTTTGGAGAACCTGGTCAAAAGCAGAAGCCGGGGGCGTTGCGGGGGCGGCGCCCCCGCTGTGGGGGGAAGCGGAAGAGCCGGAGGCTCTGAAACGGGGGGGGAGACCTCCCCCCTCCTTAACCTTAAAACGGACGGTTATCGCGGGATCGTGGACGTCCTGATAGCCCCCCAGATTAAGTTCGTGGTTGGAGAGTACCGTGGCGCACCGGGGGCAATAGGGCAGGATGTAATGGCCCTCGTAGAGGAGGCCCCGCTCCCAAAGGGATTTCATAACCCACCAGATGGTTTCCATGTAGTCCCGGTCCATGGTCTTATAGTCGTAGTCAAAATCAACCCAGCGGCCCAGGCGGGTAATCACTTCCCGCCATTCCCGGACGTAGCGGAGGACCGAGGCGCGGCAGGCCTCGATGAAGGGGACGATGCCGTAATGTTCGATGTCGGTTTTGGAGTTAAGACCCAGCTCTTTCTCGATAAGATTCTCCACGGGGAGGCCGTGACAGTCCCAGCCAAAACGGCGTTCCACCTTTTTTCCCTTCATGGTATGATACCGGGGAATGATGTCCTTGATGGTACCGGGAACAAAATGGCCGAAGTGGGGCATCCCCGTGGCAAAGGGGGGGCCGTCATAAAACACATACTCCTCCGCCCCTTCCCGCCGGGCTATGGATTTTTTGAATATGTCCTTTTCTTGCCAGAACGAGAGAATCTCTTCTTCCAATTTGGGGAAGTTTACCTTGGGGTCCACACTTTTATACACCGCTCAACCTCTCTTAGCCTATTACTATGCCACAAAAAGATATTCTTTTCCAGTAGAGGCTGTTCAAAACCTTGGGTTTAAGGGTACCTTACTCTTTCAGCTGCTTCTCATAGGCCTTGAGGTAGGGTTCGAGCTTTTTTTGTTTTTCGCCGGAATGGGATTCGTAATAGGTGCCTCCCACGGTAAAACAGGCAAAGCCCCCGGCAACGACCGCGGGAATACAGGCATCCCGCAGGTCAAGGCTGCCCCGGGGACGGACGCCCAACTGTTCGGCTATGCCGGCGATGAGTCCACCGGCGAAATTGTCCCCACAGCCGGTGGTATCCCCCGGAGTTTCCCGGGGCAGGGCCAGATCCTGGTTTATAGCCTCCGAGGCCGAGAGGAGGGTTAATTCCCGGGGGGTAAAAAGGCCTTTTCCCGCGGCAAGACGGATGGGCCGGGCTCCTTCGGTAACAACCACCGCTCCCACTCCCCGGGAGAGGAGCCATGCCATGGCATCCTCCGGGGAAGTGCAGCCTGAGGTTTTTACGACCTCGTCCCGGTCGGCGATAAGCAGATCAATATGGGGATAGGCGTCATCCCGGAGCCCCAATTTCCATTTTTTTCCCGGGGAGGCCTCTTCACTCCTAAAGTCGTAGACCAGATTCACCACGGTTACCGCTCCCTTGGCCCGTTTCAGCAGTTCCGAAAGGCCGTCATGCAGGGCCGGAATCAGGGCGGTTCCCCCAAAGGCGAGGATATCCGCCTCGAAAAAGGAGTCCCCCAAATCCGGGGGACCGAACCGGGATGCCGCACCCAGGAGGTTGATGAAGGTCCGTTCTCCATGACCGTTATCGTAATGGGGGTCCGAAAGCACATCCGTCCGGGGGGTCGCCCCTTCCCGGACGCTGAGGCTATAGTTTTTAAAGGGGAGCCGGGCCAGGGCTTTTTCCACCAAACCACCCGTTTCGTCATTTCCCCGGACGCCGAAAAAACAAATCCCGTCCCCCGGCCGTACCTGGGCTACATGGGCCAGGGATACCACCGAAGGCCCCCCCAGGTTTTGGGAATCGGAACCTCTTCCCAAGATAAGGGCCCCCAGGGCTTCCTCATAGGGTTTCCCCATGAAGCGTTCAAAATGCTCGGCAAACACCAGTCTCCCCGGAGAGAGACCCCCGTCCCCTTCCCGCCGGGAGAGGGCGGCTTGAAAAGCGGAACCGGAAAAATCCGCCCGGTAAAGAGTATCCATCAAACAGCAACCGGTTCCGTGAATTATCAATATTCCCCTCCCCCGTTCTTATCAGCCTCCGTAGACCGCTATCATGACCCCCGCCGCTATGGCGGTTCCGATCACCCCGGCCACATTGGGACCCATGGCGTGCATGAGAACAAAGTTGCCCGGGTCTTCATCAAGGCCAACCTTGTTGGAGACCCGCGCTGCCATGGGCACCGCGGACACCCCGGCGGAACCGATGAGGGGGTTGATCTTCTCTTTCAGGAAAATGTTCATAAATTTGGCCACGAGGACCCCCGCGGCAGTGGCGATGGCAAAGGCCACCAAGCCCATCACCACAATGATGAGAGACGAGGGGTTGAGGAACTTCTCCGGGGTCATCTGGCTGCCCACCCCCAGAGAGAGGAAGAGGGATACGATGTTTATAAGCTCGTTCTGGGCGGTATTGGAGAGCCGGTCCACCACGCCGATTTCCCGGATAAAGTTGCCGAACATGAGGCAGCCGATCAGGGGCGCCGCCGACGGGATCAGGATGAGGCTCAGAGTGAACACCACCATGGGGAAGGCGATCTTCTCGACTTTGGAAACCGGCCGGAGCTGCCGCATCCTGATGAGCCGCTCCTTTTTCGAGGTCAGGGCCCGCATGATGGGTGGTTGGATAAGGGGTACCAGGGCCATATAGGAATAGGCCGCCACCGCCACCGTCGCGAGGAGATGGGGCGCGAGCTTGGCGGCGATGTAGATCGTCGTCGGGCCGTCGGCGCCGCCGATGATGGCCACCGCGCAGGCTTCCCTGAGGTTAAAGGCAACCCCCGGCAGGTAGTTGGCAACGCTGATGAAGAACAGGGTGGCGAACACCCCGAACTGGGCCGCCGCGCCCAAAAGGGCGGTCTTGGGGTTGGCGATAAGGGGGCCGAAGTCGGTCATGGCCCCGATACCGATGAAGATGATGAGGGGAAAGAATTCGTTTCCTACCCCGGCATTATAGATGACGTTGAGGAACCCCTGATGCTCAAAAAGATGCAGTTCTTCGTTCCAAATACCCGGAGAACCCATCCCCGCGCCGGGAATATTTACGAAAATAATGCCGAATCCGATAGGTACGAGGAGCAGGGGTTCAAAGCCCTTGGCCGCACCGAGATACACCACCACGAAACCTACGATAACCATGAGGAGTTCCTGCCAGCCAAAGATGGTGATAGGCAGCCCCGCCGGGGTTTCACCGGTGGTTATGTTGTTAATAAAAGCATAGATACCGGTAGTCCTGGCGATATTTTTGATGAAACTAACGAAATCCACATGAGGAAGATCCCTGCTGTTGGGGATAATACCGTCCAGATTCCTAAATGAAGGCAGTTCATCTGCCGTGATGGAAGAGGAAGATGAAGTTTGTGCCGCGGCCCGGGGCATAAAAGCGGCGCCTGCCACGGAAAACAAGAAGGCACAGATCGCGAGGATCATACACCCTTTTAGTACCCAGATAGGGTCAACTTTTCTGTCTAACATAAAAATCCCCTTATTTTATTTCGGCAATGGGCTGCTGGGAGGCGATCTGAGTTCCCGCGGCGACGAGGAAGTGAACCTGCCCCCCCGCGGTAGCCTTGATCTCCAGTTCCATTTTCATGGACTCGATGATGACAATCGTATCCCCCGAAACAACCTGGGCTCCCTCGTTTACCGCATAGCGGAGGATAGTTCCCGCCACCGGGGCGGGAATCACCGTTCCGCCCCCGGAAACTGCCGGAACCGCCGCTTCTACCGGAGCCGCCGGAGCTTCCGCCGCGACCGGGATCGGAGCCGTCCCCGGCACGCCGCCGATTTCCGCCACCGGCTGCTGGGCCGCCACTTGGGTTCCCGTAGCGATGAGGAAGTGAACCTTGCCCCCCGCCGTGGCCTTGATCTCAAGCTCCATTTTCATGGATTCCATGATGAGGACCGTGTCCCCGGCCTTGACCTCGGTCCCTTCGTTCGCCACATAGCGGAGAACGGTCCCCGCCACCGGGGCGGGAATCACCGTGCCGGTGGCCGCCGCCTGCGGCGCCGCGCTTGCGGGGGCCGCCCCGCCCGGAGCGGGGGCAACCGCCACCGTACCCGCCGGGGCAACCACCACGTTGTAATTGGCGCCGTTGACATTTACCGTATACCGCGCGGCCTGCCCGGGCACGGCGGAGGCGGCCTTGGGTTCGTCGGCCTCGGGTTTGAAAACCACCGGGCCCTGGGACCGCTTCTTGAAGAAATCCGGGGCGACCTTGGGGAACATGGCGTAGGTCAGCACGTCCTCGACGCTCACCGCGTCGGCCCCGAGGAGCTTCTTGGTTTCCCCCTCGAGCTTTTCGTATTCATTGGGAATATCGTCCGCCGGACGATGGGTGATCTCCTTTTCCATTTTAAGGGCTTCCAGGGCCTTCTTCACCACCTCGACGTTTTTGGGGGCCGGGCAGGCGCCGTATTTGCCCGCCAAGAGGTCCATGGATTCCCCGGAAAGCCGGTTGTAGCGGCCGAAAAGCACGTTGAACACCGCCTGGGTCCCCACGATTTGGCTCGTGGGGGTCACCAGGGGCGGATAGCCAAAGTCCTTTTGGACCACGGCGATTTCCTTAAGCACCGCGTCGATCTTGTCGGACGCTCCCTGCTCCTTGAGCTGGCTCTCCAGGTTGGAGAGCATCCCCCCGGGAACCTGGGAGACGAGGATCCGGGTGTCGGCGCCGAGGAAGCTGGATTCGAATTTTTTGTAATTTTTCCGCACCTCCCGGAAGTAGGTGGCGATTTCCAAAAGCAGGTTGATATCAAGAGCGGTGTCGTATTCGGTACCCCGGAAGATCTCCACCATCGTCTCCGTAGGGCTATGACTCGTTCCCATGGAGAGGGAGGAAATCACCGTATCCAGGATATCCGCCCCGGCCTCGGCGGATTTGGTCAGGGTGGCCACCGACATACCGGTGGTGGCGTGGGAGTGGATCTCCATGGGGAGGTCTACCGCTTTTTTAATGGCCTTGACCAATTCATAGGCATCGTAGGGTTTTAAAAGTCCGGACATATCCTTGATACAAAGGGAATCCGCCCCGATTTTGGCGTATTCCTTGGCCAGTTCTACGTATTTTTCTATGGTGTGGAAGGGGGTTGTGGCATAGGAAATGGCCGCCTGGATGTGTTTACCGGTTTTTTTGGCCGCGGCGGTGGCGGCCTGGAAATTCCGGGGGTCATTCACCGCGTCGAAGATACGGAACACGTCAACCCCGTCTTTGGCGGCGGTTTCCACGAATTTGGCCACCACGTCATCGGCGTAATGGCGGTAACCCAAGAGGTTCTGCCCCCGCAGGAGCATCATGATCTTGGTATCGGGCAGGGCGGCTTTGAGTTTTTTGAGCCGTTCCCAGGGATCTTCGTTTAAGAAACGGATACAGGAATCAAAGGTGGCTCCACCCCAGGCTTCCAGGGCAAAATAACCCACCTTATTCAATTTTTCACAGATCGGAAGCATATCGGCGGTGACCATCCGGGTAGCAAAAAGAGACTGATGGGCATCCCGGAGTACCAAATCGGTAAGTTTAACTTTAGGCATGTTTTCTCCTATAATTACCTTTCATGGCAAATCACAAAGATGATTTGCGATATTCATTAACTGCCGCGGAAATAGCCGCGGTTACTGCGGCATTTTCCGCACCTGCCCCGCCGTTTGGGGATGTCCCCGCCTTAACCGGCGCCGTTACATCCTTACCCCCCCAGAGGGCATGGATAATCTTCCCGGTCAAGCTTACCGAGATAATCAAAACTACCAGAAAACCAAATACAATTCCCATGCCGAGCAGGGTAAACACTCCGCTTTGCTCAAACATTTCGGCTATCGTCATAATGCCTCCTCATGAAATCAAATCGATCTTCGCTTATCTAAAAAATGGCAAAAATCATTAGTATCTGAGGTGTTTCCAAAATCCGATAATCCGGCAGGACCATAATTTTGAAAAAGATTCACCTTGTTTTTACTATAACAAAAAAGCCAGGCTTAACGCAAGGGTATGGGTGGCGAATAAGTGAAAAGTTAGGAGTTAGAAGTGAGGATCGGGTGCCTGGTACCGCTTGTCAACCTACCGGGTAAAACGTTACAGTAATTATATGTTAGAAAATATTATTAAAATCCTGTTCGGTTCGAAGCACGAGCGGGATCTTAAGGCCCTGCTGCCCATCCTGCACGCGATCAATGAAAAGGAAGCCTGGGCGGCAGCCTTGAGCGGGGAAGAATACCCCCGGATGACCGCCCGCTTCCGGGACCGGTACCAGGCGGGAGAAACCCTGGATGCCCTGCTCCCCGAGGCGTTTGCCCTGGCCCGGGAAGCAGCCCGCCGGAATCTGGGGGAGCGGCCCTACGATGTACAAGTCCTGGGGTCCATTGTACTCCACCAGGGTAAGATTGTGGAAATGAAAACCGGAGAAGGTAAAACCCTGATGAGCGTTGCCGCGGCCTACCTTAACGCCCTGCCCGGCAAGGGCGTTCATATCGTGACCGTCAACGATTATCTCGCGGAACGGGATACCGACTGGATGCGGCCGGTTTTTACCTATTTGGGATTAACCGTGGGTACCATCCTTTCAGACATGGACAATGAGCGGAGAAAACAGAATTACCGTTGCGATATAACCTATGGAACCAATAACGAATTTGGCTTTGATTATTTACGGGATAATATGCGCTGGGACCTCGACGGCCGGGTTCAGCGGGGGCATGCCTTTTGTGTGGTGGATGAAATCGACTCCATCCTTATCGACGAGGCCCGGACACCCCTCATCATCTCCGGCGCCGCCGAAGACGATACCTTTAAGTATGCCGAGGTGGATAGACTTTTAGGTTCCCTGGAGGAAGTGAAAAAGAAAGAGGACGGCGAATACCCCGATGAGGCCCAGGGGGAGGAGGTTGTCGGGGACTATAAGATCAACGAGAAGAACAAGGGTGTTTCCTTCAGCAACCAGGGGCTGGCGAAAATAGAGGATATCCTCCATAAGCGGAACCTCATCAAAGGGGCCATCGTGGATGAGGAAAACTTCGAGTACCTCCACTATTTTACCCAGGCCCTGCGAGCCCACAAGCTCTTTGCTATCGATGTGGATTATGTGGTTCAGGACGGACAGGTTCAGATAGTGGATGAATTTACCGGCCGGATCCTCTATGGCCGGAGGTATTCCGACGGGCTCCACCAGGCCATTGAGGCAAAGGAGCGGATCAAAATCGCCCAGCGGAACCGGACCATGGCAACCATTACGTTTCAGAACTACTTCCGGCTTTATGAAAAAATTTCCGGCATGACTGGTACCGCCGACACCGAGGCGGTGGAATTCAGCAAGATCTACAACCTGGACGTGGTGGTGATCCCCACGAACCTCCCCGTGGCGCGGAATGACGAGGACGACGTGGTATATCTC
Source organism: Spirochaetaceae bacterium (assembly GCA_031282145.1). Lineage (GTDB taxonomy): Bacteria > Spirochaetota > Spirochaetia > Treponematales > Breznakiellaceae > JAIRMO01. The sequence goes on from JAITEG010000127.1 coordinate 15,077, forward strand.
AATGAGGGGGATAAATTGAGCGCCCTCTGCGATGAAATCGCCGAAGCCCACCGCCGGGGCCAGCCCATGCTGGTGGGGACCGTTTCCATTGAAAAGTCGGAGAAGATCTCCACCCTCCTTACCCGGCGGGGGGTGCGCCACGAGGTGCTCAACGCCAAAAACCACGCCCGGGAAGCGGGGATCATCGCCGAAGCCGGGGCCAAAGGGGCGGTTACCATTGCCACCAACATGGCGGGCCGGGGTACGGACATAAAGCTCGGGGGCAACCCGGAACACCGAGCCCGAAAAGCCGCGGGTACCGGGGCAAGCCCGGAACAATACGCCGAAGTCCTCAAGTCGGAATATGAAAAGTGGAAAAAGGACTACGGGGAAGTGAAATCCCTGGGCGGACTCTATGTTATCGGGACTGAACGGCATGAAAGCCGGCGTATCGATAACCAGCTTCGGGGCCGTTCCGGCCGGCAGGGGGATCCGGGAAGATCAAAATTCTTTATTTCCATGGACGATGACCTGATGCGGCTTTTCGGCGGCTCCAATATTAAGGGTCTCATGTCCAAAATCGGTATGGAGCCGGGGGAACCTATCTATCATCCCTGGCTCAACAAGAGCATCGAAAAAGCCCAAAAAAAGGTGGAGGAACGGAACTTTGAAATCCGCAAACACCTCCTGGAATACGACGACGTCCTTAATCAGCAGCGAAAGTATATTTATGAACAACGGGACGCCATACTGCGGGATAACCATCTCAAAGACCGGGTAAACGACGCTACCCTTTCCATGGTAAAGGGCGCCCTGGAAACCTACCGACCCCGAGCGCGGGGGGACGAGGCCGTTTTCGTTAAGGAACTGGGCAATTATCTCAAGGAAAAATTTGGCTACCCCCTCAAGGTTGAGGGAAAGGAGCTATCCAACCTGGAGGCCCTGGAAGGAGAGATCATCGGGGAATTGGAAAAAGACCTGGATGAAAAGGAAAACCTGGTGGGAGCCGTTAATTTAAACGCCTTTATCCGGATGCAGTACCTTCAGGCCATAGATCGCAAATGGTTGGATCACCTGGAAAATATGGAAGGCCTGCGGGAGGCGGTATACCTCCGCAGCTACGGGCAAAAGAATCCTTTGACGGAGTATAAAATAGAGGGATTTCAGATCTTCGATACCATGATCGATATGATCCGGGAGGAAATAGCCTCCCGGGTGCATTTGGTACGGATCCAGGCGGCGGGAGACCGGGAATGGCGGGGCAGACCCACGGCAACGGTCCAATCCCACGGAAGCTTTGCGGCCTTTGGAAGCTCTGCGGCCTTTTCCTCAGGAAAGGGACAGGGGGGCGGAGGAACCCCTCCGGGTCCTTCGGCAAAATCCCAGCCTGAGGCCGCCACCGTGGTCAGGGCTTACCCCAAGGTAGGAAGAAACGACCCTTGTCCCTGCGGCAGCGGGAAAAAGTACAAATTCTGCCACGGGAAATGACCGGGCGCTCCTAATAATTCATTCCCTGCCGAATAAAGGCGTCCTCATAGCCTGAGCCTTTAAACCGTTGTAACAAGGCGCCGCTCTCCCCTAAACTAACCGGACCCAACAGGATACGGTATATGGACCCGTCCCCCGAGGGCTGAATGACCAGGGGATAATTTTTTCCTATCCTTGATAATTCCGCTTCCACCAATTCGATCCTGCCGAAAGCCCGTAATTGGAGGTAGTATTTTCCCTTTTCCAGGGAGCTGATTACCGGCACGGAAAAAGCGAGCCCCTCCGGTTCGGAAGGCATTGCGGTGGGGGTGGTTTTCCAGTCTTCCCATGAGGGTATAACCAGGGTAGGATCTATTTCCATCCCCGAAGAGGATTCGGCGAAGGGAGAAACCGCCAGGGGGGCTACTTCCGCTTCCGGGGGAAGTAGCCAGGAACCGGTGATTTCCGCAGGGGGACGTTCTTCCGCGGGAACCAAAGAAAGATCATAGCCCTGGGGGGGAATGGGGACTTGAGCCCGGGATAGGGTTTCCGGGGCTGCAAGGGGTTCTCCAGGGGAGGACAGCGCCCCGCTTTCCATTGCTTCCGGCTGAGGAGAGTTTAGCGCGGTATTGGGGACCGCTTCATACCAGGAATAAGAGCCGGCGGCGGATTCCTCCGGGCCTCCGGCTATCGATGAACCTTCGCGGTACACCCCTCCGGTAACATAGGGAGTTACCCCCTCGCCGGGCCGAATTATCCTGACCCTGGTCACGGATTGATCCGGGATATCTATGGCCCGGGCAGCATCCCGGGAAAGCAGGGCGAGCAGGACCGGGGAATCAAGCCCGGCGGTGATGACCGCCTGGACGGTCTTCCCGCTTTCCAGGTTGGTCATATAAACAACCGTATTCGGGGGAAAAGAATTGGTGGCCACAAAATACCCATTATCGGGAAATTCGTTTCCCGGTGCGGCCACGGCGGCTCCTTCCCATATAGAAGCGCTGACAAAAAAAACCGACGCAACCATAATACCAATCATCATACGAATTTTTTTCATACCTTACCTTCCCTTTTCTAAAATCGGTTTATCTATCCCCTAAATGGGATATCATCATCTGGGCAATGCGTTTTGCATCGGTCAGTTCATCATTTCCCGGGGATTGTGCCGAAGCTGAATAAGACTGTTCAAATAAAAATTTATAGGGATTTGTACTAAAAAGCCGCAAAGACACCCCTTGGGGCCTTATTTTCGGAGAATTAACGGCGGCGGCCCCCTCGTAATCCAGGAGGGCCAGGATAAAAAAATCGGCTCCCCCTTGGACGGCGTCTTCCAGATATCCCCGGGCTTCGCCGGGGATATCTTTATCTTTACCCGGGGGATTAGACAGACTCATTATGGGGGCGTTACTGACGATAAATCCCGCGTCAAAAAATACATCCAAAAGAACGGTTTCCCAAAGGGTTGAGGATTCATTAACCGGACTCCCCTCCCGGATCCCCGTTTCTATGACAAGAAAAGAAATGTTAGCGGCAAAAATTTGAGATCCCAACAAAAACAATATCAGGCCCCATCCCCGCTTTACACAATCCATAGAAGCCTCCTTTTTTCTTATCGGCAAAAAACGATAACATCCAATAGTCTTTTTTCAAATTCCGGTTTTTTTTGAACGGTCCCCATCGGCTCAAGCCAGCGGCGGCCCAATATTGCGAAGGGTGGTTTTTTATGGTATTACCCTGTCATGAAGTATTATACGGCTCAGATAAAAACCAGAGCCGAGGAACGGTATATCAAGCTTTTCAAGAACCGGTACCCTGAAATACCGGTGGAACTCTACTTTCCCCAGCGGACCCTTGATATACGCCGCAAGGGGGTTATGAACCGTACCACCAGGGGCATATTCCCGGGGTATATTTTTATTGAATTGGCGGAAAATGAAAATATCATCGACTATCAATGGTATTTCAGGAGAACCGAAGGATTTTTTCGTTTTTTAGAATCAAATCAGAATATTTCCGCCCTGGAAAACGGGGACCTTACCCTTGTCCTCCATTTTATCAAAAAGATCGGTCCCGTGGCGGGAAAATCTCAGGTGTATTTTGATGAAAATTCCCGGATTGTGGTAATAGACGGCCCATTAAAAGGACTGGAGGGAAACATCATAAAGGTCGATAAAAGAAGAGGGAGGGCAAAGATCAAATTGGATCTCTATCATGAATCCTTTGCCATTGATTTGGCCTTTGAATATATGGAAAGCGCGGCAATACCGGTTATGAAGAGACCATAAAAGAGCTTTGTTTATACGGAGATGACTACTATAAAAGCGGGACGCCTTTATATTATCGGCGCGGGATTTGCGGGACAGACCCTGGCAAATGAAATCAAGACCAAGGCCATCTTTGGGGAAGTGGTGGCCTTTTTGGATGACGATCCGGAAAAAATAGGCCGGAAAATAGACGGGATCCCCGTTCTGGGTCCAATCCGGGATGTGGCCCGGCTCCTCAGAATGAATCCCGCCGATGAGGCCATCATCGCCATTCCCAGCGCTTCCCGGGAATACCTCAAAGAACTCTATGGGGTCCTTAAACGGGCGGGGTTTGAGCGTATCCGGATTTTGCCGGGGATATCCCAGATTATCGAAGGGGACGCCCACCTGATACAAACCCGTTCCATTGATCCCCAGGATCTCCTGGGCCGTACCCCGGTAACGGTAAATTTGAAACAAAGCCTCTCCTATCTCCGGGGGAAACGGGTCCTCGTGACCGGGGCGGGAGGTTCCATCGGCAGTGAACTCTGCCGGCAGCTCCTCTCCGGAGGGGCTGCCCGGCTCTACCTTTTCGGCCACGGGGAAAATTCGATATACCAGATAGATCGGGAACTCCGGATCCTCCAGGAGGAGGGGGTAGGGGAGAAAGCCACCCTGGTACCTATCATCGGGGATCTTAAAGATCGGGACTATATTGATTATATCCTCAGGCATCTCAAGGCGGATGTGATCTTCCACGCCGCCGCCTATAAACATGTCCCTATGATGGAAGAGAACCCCATAGCGGCCATTGAAAACAACGTTTTCGGTACGGATAACCTGGTCCACGGCGCCCGGAAGCACGGGGTTAAACGCTTTGTCCTTATCACCACCGACAAGGCGGTGGATCCGGTGTCGGTTTATGGGGTTTCCAAAAACCTCTGCGAAGGGCTTGTTTTAAACGCGGCGGCCTCCTCGGAGCTTAACTTTATGGTGGTCCGTTTCGGGAATGTCCTGGGTTCCCGGGGATCCATCGTGCCCCTCTTTCAAAAACAAATCGAAAAGGGCGGACCGGTTACGGTGACCCATCGGGATATGCGGCGCTGGTTCATGACCATTCCCGAAGCCTGTTCCCTGGTTTTAAAGGCCGGCGGCGTGGGGGTGAACGGGAATCTCTACCTTTTGGATATGGGGGAACCGGTATGGATCCGGGAAATGGCGGAACAGATGATCCGGTTTTACGGGTTTGAGCCGGAACGGGATATCAAGATCGAATATGTAGGACTGCGGCCCGGAGAGCGGCTTGACGAACGGCTGTGGAGCGCGGATGAGACCCCGGTGGCTACCGAATTTAAGCGGATCCTCAAGGTGGAACGGCAAGGGCCTTCCCCGGTGGATGCCCCGGCTCTTTTAGAAAAACTCAAACCCATCTGCCGCTTTGATCCCTCCCGGCCGGATCACTACCGGAACAGCGAAATCCTTTTTGACCTGTTGGGAGAAACCTTTCCACATCTCAAGAAGGCGGCGTCCGTGAAAATACCGGTTGCTTATGGAAACTGAATATATCCCTTTCTCCCGTCCCCATGTGGGAAAGGAAGAAGAAGAGGCGGTACTCCGGGTCCTCCGTTCGGGTTGGCTTACCACCGGAGCGGAAGCCCTGACCTTTGAAAAGGAATTTGCCGTCTTTCTGGAAGCGGGGACGGTCTCCTCCCCCGCGGAAACCGTCCTTTCCGATTCAAACCGGGGCGGCGGTCCTCCACCCCTCTGGGCCCTGGCGGTCAATTCCGCCACCAGCGGCCTCCACCTTGCCTTGGAAGCCTGTGGTATAGGTCCGGGGGATTTGGTACTCCTCCCGTCCTATACCTTTACCGCCACCGCCGAAGCGGCCCGGTACCTGGGAGCGGAACCGGTCTTTGTGGACGTGGCCCCCGGGTCCTTCCACATGGATACGGACGCCCTGGAAAGGACCCTGGCCCGTTTGGACGCGGGGCTTCCCGCCTATCCCCGCCGGGGGGGCTTCGGTCCCCGGGGAAAAGCGAAGGCGGTGATCCCCGTCCATTACGGCGGCCTCCCCTGCGACATGGACCGGATCGGGGAAATCGCCCGGCGCCGCGGCCTCCGGGTCATTGAGGACGCGGCCCACTCCTTTCCCTCCCGGATCCCCGCGGTCCCGGCGGGAACCGGAGATTCCCGCAAAGCGGGAACTGGAGATTCCCGCTTTGCGGGAACTCTGGGGGATGTGGGGGTGTTTTCGTTTTACGCTACCAAAACTATTACCACCGGTGAGGGGGGCATGGTGGTGAGCCGGGACCAGGCCCTAGTGAACCGGATCTCCATTATGCGCAGCCATGGAATAGACCGGACGGTTTGGAATCGTTATACTGATAAAAGGGCTTCATGGTATTATGAAGTGGTTGAAGCGGGGTTTAAATACAATATCCCCGATATTCTGGCGGCTCTGGGACGGGTTCAGCTTAAAAAGGCCCGGTTCCTCCTGGAAAAACGGGAGGCCATTGCCCGCCGGTACGACGAGGCTTTTGGCGGGGACGGACATTTTTTCCTTCCCCCCACGGGGGTCGCTGATGCCCGGCACCTGTACCCCCTGCGGCTTAACCTGGAAGAACTTTCCCTTACCCGGGAGGGTTTTATTGAAAAACTCCAGGAGCAGGGGATCGGTGTTTCGGTGCATTTTATTCCCCTCCATACCATGCCCTATTACCGGCAGCGGTATGCCCTGAAGGCGGAAGATTTCCCCGAATCCGTCAAGAGTTTTAAGGGGGTTATTTCCCTTCCCATTTGGCCGGGGATGGAAGAAAACCACCTTGAACGGGTTATTACCGCAGTGAAAAAAACTGCCGATATGTCTTAGGAGCCGCAGGATTCTAAAATATATCGATGGCTTAGAAGCCGTGTAGGAAATTTATCGCAGGTCCTTAGACCTGCGGAGGGCCTCAAGCGGGCCCGGAATTATTTATGGATAGATCCTTATTTGTGAGTGATATTTTTATAAAGGGATCTCTTTTTGGGATAACCATCCGCTCACCGGCTGCCCGGGGCCGGCTGCGGGGAATTGACTTTCCCCGTTTACCCTCCGCCTATATCCCGATCAGGGCGGAGGATATTCCGGGAAAAAATCACCTGGATGGTTTTTCCGTTCCGGTTCTGGCATCGGAAACGGTGTCCTATATCGGTGAACCGGTGGCGCTGCTCATTGGCCCTGACCGAATCAAACTTGAGGAATTTGCCGGTCTTTGCAAGGTGATGGTGGAAGAGGAAACCCCATTTTTTTCCGCCTATTCGGTTCCTCCCGAATTCATTTTGGCAAAGCGGAATATCACCCAGGGGGACCCGGAAAGTGCCTTTCGGGAAGCAAAAACCATCGTGGGCGGGATATACCGGACCGGTATTCAGGAACATTGGTATTCTGAGGCTCAAGGCGCGGTGGTGGAATATCACAAGCCCACGACCTTAGAAAAGGAAAAAATCATCGTCTATACCGCGACCCAATGGCCCTTTCACGTTAAACGTTCCGTGGTTGCCCTCCTCAACCTGGCCCCGGATACCATCGAGGTTCATCCTTCCCGTATCGGTATCCACCTGGATGGAAAGATTTGGTATCCTTCCCTGGTCGCCTGTCACGCCGCTTTGGGGGCCTATATCACCAGGAAGCCGGTAAAGATCATCCTTACCAGGGAAGAGGATTTCCAATATACCCCCAAAAGAAGCGGCAGTGAAATCCGGATTCGAAGCGCCCTGGGGGAACAGGGGCAGATCCTGGGAACGGAGATCAACGCAACCGCCTGTCTAGGCGCCCAGGGCGTTTTTGTGGATGAAATTCTGGATCGGATATGTCTCGGAGCCCTGGGATCCTATAAAATCGCCCATTTCAGGATAGAAGGAAGGGCGGTGAGGACCAATATCCCCCCGGGGGGTCCCTTTGCGGGATTCGGTTTATCCCAGGGTTTTTTTGCTATGGAACGGCATGTTTCCCATATTGCCGATACCCTGCGGCAGGATCCCGCAGAATGGCGGAAGTCTCATTTTTTTTACCGGAACCTTCCCTTGGGTATTGGGGTGCCCCTCAAAGAGCACGTTCCCTTGAATGAACTGTTTGATACCGCTGCGGGTATGAGCGACTATCATCGTAAATGGGCCTCCTATGAATTGCTTCGTATCCATCGCCGGGAACAAGGAGAGGTGGACAAAAACGAGCGCCTCCGGGGTATAGGGATTTCCGCGGCTTATCAGGGAAGCGGGCTCCTCTACACGGAAACCGATAAAGGGTTCTGTTCGGTGACCTTAACCTTGGAAAAGGACGGATCCCTGGAAATAAAAACCAGTATGGTTTCTTCCAATAAAGAACATGCCTTTCTCTGGCAAAATACCGCCGCGGAAATATTGGCGGTAGAACCCGGCGCGGTTCGAGTGATTTCCGATAATACCACCACCAGCCCCGATTCGGGACCGGCAACTCTTTCCCGGAACATCACCTTGATAACCCGGCTGGTGGAACGGGCCTGCGCCGCTATCCGGAAGCAGCGTTTCCGGGATCCCCTGCCGATTACGGTTTCCCGGGCCTATCATCCCGGAAAAACGGTTAATTGGGAGGGAAAAACCCTGGATCATAATGGCCTTTCCCATTTAGGCTGGGGAGCGGCGGTGGTAGAGGTAGAAATAGACCCCATAGAATATACTCCCAAGATCCGGGGGGTGTGGCTCGGTATTGATGGGGGGAGGATCCTTTCGGAAACGAAAGCCCGAAGATCCCTCGTCAATTCGGTCATCGAGGCCCTGGGTTGGGCTTCCCGGGAGCATATACAGTATGAGGAAGGGATCATACCCTTGGAACAGATCCATGGCTATAATATTCCCATACTCCAGGATATTCCTCCGATACACATAGATTTTATATGGAATGATGTGGTCACCCCCAAGGGCATCGAAGAATTGCCCTTTAGCTGTGTGCCCGCGGCCTATGTCCAGGCCGTTTCCCAGGCTTTAGATCATAATTTTGAAAAGATCCCCCTGGACGCTCGAGATATTTGGGAAGCGAAAAAACTCAAGGGGAAGGAGACCCAAATATGACCATAGGATTTATCCTGAACGGCGAAGATGTGACCATCCGTACCGAAGCGGATGTCCGCCTGCTGGATATACTCCGGGAGACCTTTAAACTGTTTGGAGCTAAATGCGGATGCCTCACCGGGGCCTGCGGGGTATGTTCGGTGATCTTTAATGGGAAGGTGGTCCCCTCCTGTCTTATTCCAGCCTTTCGAATCCGGGGATGCGAAATTATAACCATCGAGGGATTTTCCCAAAATGATGAGTATCAGGATATCCTCAGGGGGTTCTCCCAGGCGGGCCTTGAAAACTGCGGATATTGTGACGCTGGAAAGATCCTGGCTGTGGAAGCCTTACTGGAAAAAATTCCCCGGCCTTCCAAGGCCGATATAAACGCCGCCTTTAGCGGCATACGGTGCCGTTGTACGGACCCGGACCGGTTGGTGGAAGGGGTATTGCTCACCGCCGACATACGGCAGCGGAGGTTGTATGGACGTTCCACATAGCCAGGTATTTTTTCCCAGTACCTTACCGGAATTATTTTCAGCCTGGTCCCGCTATCCTAACTCGGTTCCTTTTGCGGGGGGTACCGAACTGCTCTGGGGACAAGGCAAACCGATGCTCACTTTACCCCTCAATATTCTATCCCTGGACAAATTAGCCGAACTCCACCACATAACCCGCACGGAACGGTATCTGGAAATAGGCGCCATGGTAAAAATAGACGAGATAATTAACCTGGGTAAAACGGTTCCCGAAGTGTTGCGACAGACCCTCTCCGGCATAGCCGGTCCCCAGCTGCGGAATATCGCCACCATCGGCGGTAATATCTGTCATGCTTCCCGGCGTATGGATGCTTCCGCCCCTATGATAGCGCTGGATGCCCGGTATGAATTACGGACCGCCCAGGGTACCCGGTGGATTTCCGCATCCCGGTTTTCCGCTTTTTCCAGTCCCCTGGTCTTTAATTCTCAGGAACTATTTACCCGGATCCGTATACCCCTGGAACAATGGGATTATTCAACCTATAAAAAATTTGAAAGTCCCTACATAGGTATTGAATCGGGGGGGGTGGCGATATTCCTCATGAGAGTTCAAAAAAACATATTAACCGATATCCGGATGGTTTTCGCGGAGAGAGCCATCCTGCGGGATAAAAATAGCGAAAGTTTTCTTGCTGGAAAGCGGCTCCCTTTGGATCGGAAGGAGGTCCTCCATTACGTGGGGCTTTGGAAAACTTACCTGTCGGCGATTGAACTAAATGGGGAACTGATAAAGGCAAAACTGCTTAATTTTATTGAATCAACCATCACCGAACTGTCATAATGACCGGCGCTATGTCTTTTGGCTGGTTTGGGCGCTAAACTTCGAGACGCGGTTCAAAGGGCGCATGGCTTTCCCCCTTTAAGGCATTTACCGGCGAGAACCCCGGGGACTCGTTTTTCGTTTTCGATGGAAAGTACGCCATTAACAAAGACATGCTTTACGCCATCGGGCGGCGCGTCGGGGTTTCCCAAGCCGGGAAAATCAGCCCGTTCATGCAGGCGATCCCAATCGAGAATAACCAGGTCCGCATCGCCCTCCGGCGCAATGCGGCCCTTGCCGCCACAGCCCATAGCCCGGGCGGGGATCGTAGTACAGCGCCGCAGGGCCTCGTGTAATGAAAACTGCCGCCGTTCCTTTACCATCACCCGGAAAAACAGGGGATAGGTCGCCGCGCCCTGAGGATGGCCCTGGCCCGGAGGATTTCCTATGCAATCGGTGGACACCATCACATCCTTGAGGGAGTAGGCGGTAAAAACATCTTCCGGGTGGCCGGGATCGTAAATCAAACTGTCGCCGGGAAAATCGCGGCGTATTTCGCGGAACTTCTCTAGATCGATAAACCGGCCCGCGTACTTCCCCGTGGCGGCGCGGAGGCGGTCAAAATGAAAATCCCCGCCATAAGTGATATTTTGTTCGTCAAAGACGGCGCTGTCGGCGCCGGTGGCAAAGGCGGTATACATACCGCTGTCCACCCAGACATCAGCGCCTTTGGCGCGGCAGCGGTCTATGATCTCCATTGCCTTCCTGAGGGGGTCTCCGACAAACATATACACCAGATGGGAGATGATGACCCGGACACCGAATTTCATCCCCATCTCCAGGATATACGCCAATGAATCGGTATCGCCGGGATAGCGCGAGCCTACATGGACGGTAATAAGCCTCCCTGCGCCGGAAGCAATTAACGCCATTTCTTTCAATTCTTCTTCCGACGCCCCCGGCGTATATTCAATGCCAAAAGAAATGCCCCAGGCTCCCCGATCAAGGGCTTTTCCCGCAAGTTCCTTCATCACCTCTCTCTGGGCCGCCGACGCGCATTGGTAAACATTCTCCTGCCCGGCTTCTTCCCTTAGCGAACTCAGACCCGTCATCTCCGCCTGATTCACCGGGTAACCAGACTCTTCAAATTCGCCAAAAAACGTGTCGAAATCCACGGCCCCCCTGCCGCAGTTTCCACTTAAAACCGTAGTAACCCCCATAGCCAAAAGTTTTTCAGCACATGGAATATCATTGTCGCTGTGAGCGTGAACATCAATAAAGCCGGGAACCAGGATTCCGCCTTCCGCATCAAGTTTCTGCAAGGCCCTTTCTTTTGCCCCTTCTTCCGGGGAATAGAGCCCTGCGATTTTTCCACCCGAGATTCCCAGGCTGCCCATAAAATCTCGGCCACTTTCAGGATCGATGATGCGCGCGTTTGTAACAAGATAATCCAGCATGGTTGCATTATCACTCTTTATACTCCCTTTCTCAAGCCCTGTTTTTTGATACATTTCACCACTAACCATTTACGCTATCACATAGCTCTGTATCGTCAAAGGCGGTCCCATGATGCCTTACTCGTTCTTCTTTTGTAAAGAGAGGTTTTACCGGCAGGTGAGAACTGTTGCATTACCAATACGGGTTATTTTGACACGCATTTTAAGGTTTGTTTGACAATTTCACCGCGTGTCGCCAACGGCGGAACGTATGCGCAGTGTGCCTTTTTGCCATATCAGTCTTAATCTGTTTTCTTCATATTACTTTAGTAAATTGAGGCTGTTCCAAAACCCCTGAACGTTTTGTTGAAATTACTCCCCAGGGGTGATATAATATAAGACTACAATATCATGATGCGAGAACATTATTTTACTTTTGGCAAATTTGTATCCCAGGTTCACTTACAAAAAGAACTGCCCCGGGCGGATGATATCTTTCAGGATAACCGGGCATCCCGGTCCATCCTGATAAGTGATATCCATACCGAAGCTATCGCCCGCAGCATAGGGCAAAATTATGATATTCCCCATTGTGTGCTGCCCGGAGGGGAAGCCGCTAAGGGGTGGCCCGCGGTGGAGCGGATCCTGGCCGCGGCAAAAGCGGGGGGGCTCGGCAGGGACGGTCTTTTTATTGCCGTAGGGGGAGGGGTCGTCAGTGATCTCGCCGCCTTTGCCGCCTCTATTTATATGCGGGGTTGCAAGCTCTGTATCGTTTCCACCACCTTGTTGGGCATGGTGGACGCCGCCCTGGGAGGAAAAACAGGGTTTGACCTCTTTGGGATAAAAAATCTTGCGGGTACCTTTTATCCCGCCGGGCATATTTACCTGTCATTGGATGCCCTGACCACCCTTCCACGGCGGGAATGGAAATCTGGCATGGCGGAATTGATTAAGACCGCCCTGCTGGAGGACGGGGGGGAGATGGAAGAAAGGCTTAAAGTTCTCGGACCGGCCTTCGAGGCGGGGGATCTTTTACTGGGGCATGACGGGGCGCTTTTTGAGCTTGTTTCCGCTTCGGTAAGACTTAAGGGCCGGATTGTCGAGGCGGATCCCGAGGAGTCCGGGACGGAACGGGCGCTGCTCAATTTGGGCCATACCTTTGCCCACGCCCTGGAATCGTCCGCCGGGTTTGGGACGCTGTCCCATGGGGAAGCGGTGGCCTGGGGGCTTGTCCGTTCCGGCGAATTAGGTCATCATATGGGTATTACCCCCCTGGAACGGGCCAGGGAAATCAAAGACCTGGTCCTTTCATTTGGGTACGAAATCGCCACCCCCCATCCAAAAATGGGGGACTGGGACGTTTTTTTACAGGCCCTGCGGGGTGATAAAAAACAATGGGCCGGGAAATTGCGGTTTGTAATTCCAACCGCCCACGGTGCCCAAGTTGTACAGGACGATTTAATTGAAGAGCGTTTGTTATACCCCCTCATTAATGGAGAATATATGCTATGAGTTTCAAGAAACGGCTTTGTCTTATCTCTTTGATTTGTTTCTTATTCTCCACACTCTATGGACAAGAGGCCGAAGGGGCAGATCCGGAAAGTTCCACCGGGCAGCAGGACGCAATTGCGGCCAACGGGGCAGGCGAGGCGGGGGATGAATCGGGGGTGTACTACATCAGAACCGTAACCTTTGACATCGAGGGAAGAACCAAAGAGGGCGCCCTGGCGGAGAAGGGGGAATTCGTCCTCGGGGAATACATTACGGGGAGAGCAAACCTGGAAAATTATATAGACCGTAAAACGCAGCTCCTGCTTAATCAGCGGGTCCTTGAGGAAGTACATATCGCCTATACCCTGGCTGGAGTTGATGAAAACGGCCTTATACCGGTGGACCTCTTCGTCAATACCGAGGATACGTTGAATATCATCGTCCTCCCCGAACCTAAATACGATTCCAACTCCGGTTTTGAAATTACCCTAAAAGCCCGAGATTATAATTTCCTGGGTTCCATGGTTCCCCTGCGTCTGGACCTCGGGTATTCATACGATGAAAACAACGAGCAGGGCTTTCTCCTGGGCATTGATTCGGATCTCCCTTTTCGCGCGCTGGGATATGCCTGGAATTTGAATTTTGATAATGAGTTTAATTATACCGAAGGGTCGCCCTTTTATTATAAGAACACCACCGGTCTTTCCATGGACCTTCCCTTTAAAATGACCACCATTACCTTTGGCTTTAACCAATCGATTCTCGTGAACGAAGAGAATAACACCTCCGACGCTATTGACGACGGTTCGTATTTCCAGGACCGCTGGTATATGCGGAGTGAACTTTACAGCCAATGGAAAATACCCCTGGGTATCACCGTCGGCGGTTTTGGCCCCTTAACCTATACTCCCCAATTAGCCGGCTCCATAAATTACCGCCCGGGAGGGGATATCGGGGAATACCGGGAGGGTCCTTCCATTACCCCGAGTCAATCTCTGGGATTCGGCCAAATAAATTGGTTAGGAAACTACCGGAAGGGCCTGGAGGTTTCCCTGCAAAATTCCAATACCTATCAGGTGCCACGAAGGAGCTGGACCAACACTATTTCCGTTTCCGCTATCGGCCATCTTCCGCTTTCGGCGGATCTCGGGATTTCAGGCCGGTTTATGTACCGGCACTGGTTTTTTGATTCAAAGGGCATCCCGACGGTTTTTGGAAACGAATATTTCCGGGTGTATTCCGATGGGGGGGATGCCCTGCGGGGAATTAAAGATAACCAGGTACCGGTAAATTATATGTTGTCCCTTAACCTGGACTTTCCGGTGCGGCTTTTCCGGTTTTTCCCCTCCGAATGGTACAACAACCCTAAACTCCATTTTTTTGATTTTGAACTCCATGGTTCACCCTTTATTGATATAGCCCTGGCGGAGGATCCGGTAAATAAACGGAGTTTTTCATTTAAAGACGCCCTCGTCGCCGGGGGAGTGGAAGTGATTGTTTTTCCCCTGGCTATGCGTAGTTTCTATCTGCGGGCGAGTCTTGGCATGAATATGAGGGAATTTTTTCGGACCGGTAGATTTTTCCCTAGTGGCGGCCGGGAATTATTTATCGGGGTAGGTCATTATTATTAAAATAGGCCTTTTCAAGGATGATTCGAAGAACCATCCTTTTGAAACCGGCTCGAAGAGGAGTACCTTTTATGCGTAGGAATCTCATCGCCCTGTGTCTGTGGGTTATCGTTATTACCAATACCTTTGGTGCCGTCCGATCCTTTACCGATATTTTTCCCAATTTAAACGAGACACAAAAGACCCGAGTTTTTTCGTCCGTCGGTTATTCGGAATTTAATCTGGCCTCCGCGGGTTTGCAATTATTACCCCGTTCCAAATCGGGAATCTCTATTTCCTCCCCGGTGTTAAGCAGGCAGCCTTCCTTTTTTGTGGAAAACCTTTTGGTCTGTCCCTATACCAACCGGTATTCCGGGCTTATTACCGTGTATAATGCCCTGGGCAGGGTACAAACCTTGAGCGGCCGGGTGCACCGCGACGACGTACCGGGAAAGGACAATCCTGTTTTTAAGGAGACAACCCGTATTGAAAACGCCCGCAGGAACAATCCCCTTCCGGATCCTCCCCCGGCTACGCGAATTCCCCCCACCGAAACCATGTATATGCGCTTAAAAGATACGAATTTCGGTAATTCTTACTATAAGGCGGAACTTACCGCAACCCAGGATGAGCTACATTACACCCTTTCCAACTTCAAAACTATCTATATGGCCATATTTCCGATAATCAAGGAAAATAAATTCATCGCTCAACTCTATATTGAGCCCCTGGCCGAGGGGGTTTTAATTTATAGCATTATCGGCGCCGAGGTTCCTGATCTCGTCATGTCAAAAGCCAATACCGTATCGAACATGATTAAAAAAAGGATGGACATCATTATTGACTGGCTTGTTGACGGCATAAAATGAACCCCGCCGCAGAGCGCGGCGGGGCTCCTCAGCACGAATACGAGCTACCGTTTATACCGTAAGCTCTCCAAGGTGGCATCCCCCCGGGCGATTTCAAACCACAATTCGGTTCCGGCCTTTTCCCGCAAGACCCGGTAAAAAGCGCTCTGATCCTGAACGGTTTCCCCATTGATCTTCAAGATCCGATCCCCCTGCCTGAGGCCCACAATCGACGCGGGACTATCGGCGATCACCTGGGCGACCAAGAGTCCCCGGGCATTTTTATCAAGGTTGAGGCTGCTGCGGGCCGCGTCGGTGAGGGGAATCACATAAACCCCGGGCCACAATTTTTTATTATCCGTGGTTGCTTCTTCGGTCCGCTCTTCAATACGGACCGTAATAGTCTGAGGAGCCTTATCCCGGATAATGGTAAAGGCGGCCCGTTCCCCGGGTCTGATATCCCCCACCGTCATGGTTACCTGATTGACGGTCCGGACTTCCCGGTCGTTAATATGGGTGATAAAGTCCCCGGGCTGTATGCCTCCCTTATCCGCGGGAGAACCCAGGAACACCATGGAGGCCAGAGCCCCCCGTTTACCCTCAAGTCCCAGGGCTTGCAAAGTTTCCCGGTCAGGTTCCAACAGGGAAACCCCGAGCCATCCGTAACTGATTTCACCCTTGCTGATAAATTCGTCGATGGACCGTTTCGCGTTGTTGATGGGTATGGCAAAACCAAGGCCCACGGAACCCCCACTGCTTGAATTACTGGCTATCCAGGTATTGATTCCGATAACCTCTCCCCGGATATTGACCAGGGCTCCCCCGGAATTTCCCTGATTAATGGCGGTATCGGTCTGGATAAAGTCGTTGATGTTATTCGCCGGCCCTCCGGTCCGCCCCACGGCACTCACAATACCCTGGGTTACGGAAAACATGAACCCCAGGGGATTCCCCACCGCAATGGCCCAATCTCCGACCTTGACCATATCCGAATCCCCTAAAACGGCCAGGGGAAAGAAATCGGTAGTTTTAAAGGAGACCATAGCCAGATCCTTACGCTCATCCTTGCCCACCAATTCCGCGGAAAACTCCTTGCCGTCACTCGTGGCCACGGAAATTTCGCTCACATCCCCTACCACATGGTTATTGGTAAGGACATAGTAGGTATCCTTTTCCTGCCGGACTATGATACCCGACCCCAGCCCTTGGGATCGGTATTCCCGTTCCTGACCCCGGTTATCGGGGCTCCCTTCCCGGGGGCCAAAAAAGAATTCCCAGGGAATACCGTTAAAATTGGGAACCTGCTGCCGCCGGATGGAAACGGTCTTAATCTCCACCACCGAGGGAAGTACCTTGTCCGAGACCGAACGGAAGGCGACCTGCAGGTTCTCCGCAACCGAGAGGGCGTCCTGGGGAATCACCACGGAGTTTTCCTGAGCCCGGGCGGTCTTCGCCTGTGATGGAGTGGAACACGAGAAGGAAAGGAACGCCAATGAAAAACCAAAAATTACCCCTATGAGTACCAAATTAAACACAAAAAGGTTTTTCGATGACAACTTCCGGATGACATTCATACTGCTACTCTCCTAAAATAAAATTTTATAAAATAAGGTGAGGCTGTCTCAAAACTACCCACGTTTTGAAACCATCTCATATTATAATAATAATAAATTATACGAATGGTTACAGCTTTATCCCTAAAGGATTTCGAGGTTTTCGGTCAAAACTTCGGTATGATCGCCAAAAATGACCACCGTATGCTCCCAATGGGCGGAATGTTTATGATCGGCGGTAACCACGGTCCAACCGTCTTCGAGGACCTTTACCTCCCCGGTTCCCAGATTGATCATGGGTTCAATGGCTATCACCAGGCCTCCGGTCATCCGCGGGTTTGGACCATGGGGATAATTCGGAACCTGAGGATCCTCATGAACCTCAAACCCTACCCCATGGCCGCAGAACTCATGGACCACCCCATAACCTTGGGACTGGGCATGGGCATACACCGCCCGGGCAATCTGGAGAAGCCGGTCACCGGCTTTGGCCGCCGCGATTCCGCGGCAAAGACATTCCCGGGTAATCGCGTTAAGCCGGCGGAAGGTCTCGTCCACCCTGCCCGCTTCCACGGTTACCGCCTGATCACTGATATACCCCCCGAGGTCTATACCGCAATCCAGGGAAACGAGGTCTCCCTCGGCTATTTTCCGCCGGGAGGGAATACCGTGGATCACTTCCTGGTTGATGGAAATACAGAGGGTCCCCGGAAAGGGGTTATTCTTTGGCCCATATCCTAAAAAAGCGGGCCGCCCTCCCCGTTTTTTTATCCAATTCTGGGCCCATTTGTCCAGGTCGATGGTTTCAACCCCCGGCTTAACCAGGGGGATGAGTTCCCGGTACATGGCGCTGAGCATACGGCAAGATTGACGGATACCTTCGATCTGTTTCTCATTTTTTAAGCGGATCATGGTTTTATACCGGTAAACATTCTGCGGAGCCGTATGCTATTGGGAAGCCCGGGATCCCGTTTCAGGGCCTCCCGGAATATGGCTTCCGCCCCCCGGAGTTCCCCAAGATGGATCAATACTTCCGCCATGGAACGCATCCACCGGGCCTCATCCTTGGGGGAAAAACCCATTTCCAGGAGAGTTTCGATGCACTCTACATAGGTTTCCGGATCCACCGAGGACTTGAGCTTGAGCCGGACAATTTCTTTGAGAAAGGTTTCAACCTCCCCCATAAAATGACGGAAATAGGGTATCCGCCGTTCCTCCCGGACCAGGGCGGTCAAAAGCATGAAAGCCTCATAATAACATTGCCGTTTTTCCAGTTCCTCCGCCAGAATAAAGGTGCAGTCCATCCAGTCTTCCCGGTCAAGATATTTTTCCATGGGAAAATCCAGCCCCCCCTGGGACCGCCAAATAGCCAAGGCATCCTCCTCTTCCAGGTGGAGGAGGCTAAAAAACACCAGTTTTGCTTGACTCCCGGGATCATCCTGCCGCTCCTGGAGGAAAGTCCGGTAATCAAAATGATACGTATCGACAAAACGACCGTAGGCTCGGTCATATTCATAGCGCCTTTCCTGGTCCGAAAGAACTTCGTAAGCGGCAAGGAGCTTCCGCATCTTTTCCGCCGCCGCCGCCCCGGCAATATCGGGATGTAGCCGCTTCGCCTGTTCACGAAAAGCTTTTTTAATATCCTGGGGGGAAGCGTTTTGTGTTATCCCCAGGAGACTATAATAGTTATCCATCATGTATAAAATTCAGGGGAGTATCCGGTTTCCGCCTCCCTATGCTCCTATCCGTTTCCCTAAAAATTCCGCCTGGGCTGGGGAGAGAATAATATCGCTCCAATTCACCAACATTCCCTCCTTTTCCATGGCCCGCATAAGATTCGACAGCGCTTTCGTGGTAAAGGGGCTGTTTTTTTTAAGAAAGGCGGCGCTTTTTTTGCCCCCCAAACTACTGCCCGCAGCCAGTATCTTGGGGATCACCTCGGGGAGTTTTCCCCCAATTAACGATACCGGCTCGGCGGTAACCACGATATATTCATATCCCGGCAGCCTGAAACCGTCTTCGGTCCAGGCGTCCAAAACATCAACCCGGTGACCCATGGATTCCATACCCTTTGCCAGGGCGGTCACATAATCGGGAACGGCTTTTCTCGCCGCCGGGGCGCTTATAACTGCTATCCTCATACCCTACGTCCTCTGGATTCGGCTGCGTTAAGCCTGTTTATAGATCTGATCAATGGATGGTTCCTTGACCAGAAACACCGAACACTTGGCGTTCACCATGATTTCTCGGTGGGCATGGGAGATAATATCCCGGGCGCTCCGATCCTTTTCCCATCCCCCCAAAACAATGAGATCCGCTTTTTTTTCATCCGCCACCCCGAGAATCTCCGTGTATACCGCACCCCGGCGCATTTCCCGCTCGATCCGCACGCCCTTTGCCCGGGCTAATTCCTCCACAAAAGAAAGATACCGCTCCCCGTTTGCCTCAAGACTCTTTTCATAGTCCAGGCTTTCCTCCTGAATAAAGATTTTACTCAGGGTAAGCTGACGGATGGTGGCGGTATCCACCACATAGGCTGCGGAGAGGCGGCAACGGTAAAGCTTTGCCATGACTATGGCATACTTTGCGGCCAAAATGGAAGCGTCGGAACCCGAAACCGCAACAACAATATTGGAGAATAATGGCTTAATCATGCTTTGCCCCTAACGGTTGCACTGGTAACTCCTTTCTTTTTTAACAATTTACTGGTGAAGAAGGCATCCCGATCCCTTTCTTCAAGCGCCGATTCAATATACCCTTTGGTATCCCGAGCGGTGGGGATCACCATTTTTTCCAGGGCGTTCACCCTCCGCTGAGTTTTACGGACCTCCCGGGCAAGCCGCCAAGTAATGGTTCTAACCGCCGCCAGTTCGGTGAGGATCTTCAATAACTCAAAGAATTCTAACACAGTTTCGTCACATTCCGCAAATGAATTCGCCGGAGAATATTTTAATTCCGCGTTGGGAAGGCGGACTTCGAGGCTGGGGAGGTTCATTCCCGCCACAAGGATCCGTTTTTCCCTCAATTCAAACCGGTAACGGATGTTTTGAGCAAGCCGATCCGCCCGGTCCCTCCCTACCACGATGAGCATCCGTTTCAAAGCGGGATAGGCGGTGGCTACCCGGGCATCCAAGTCCCGTTCCAAAAGTTTTACCTGCTCCACCTTCTGCATGAGTTCCATGACGAGGATCTCCCGCTTTTGTTCTAAGAGGTCATACCCTTCCTGGGCGGTGGCAAGCCGTTCTTTTACCCGGAGAAGATTACTTTTTGTGGGGGCTATCTGTTCCCGGGCCAACTTTTTTTCTCCATGTTTTACAATTTACAATATTGAGAGGGGTTTAACAATATAGAATAGGTCCTTTTACCCAGACCCAGAGGAAAAGGACCGTTCCAGGACGGACGTAATGCCTCGCAGAGGCTCATTTCATGAAAAAAGATTCCAGAGCCCGCCGGATCTGTCCCAGGGGATCATCGGCGGCGGAAATCCAGGTAAGTCCCGGGAGGGAGGCGAAATAGGTAAACTGCCGTTTGGCGTAGCGGCGGCTGTTCCGGGCGATGAGGGCTTCCACCCCGCCGAGATCGCCGGAGAGGGCGTATTCCCCGGGACGGGGTTCAACGAAAAATTCCTGGTAACCGATGGCGGAAAGTCCGGGATCGCCGGGGCCGTAACCGGCTTTGAGGAGCTTTTCCACCTCGCCGGGCAGCCCGTTACGGAACATGGCGGCGCATCGTTGGTCGATCCGGCGGTAAAGTTCTTCCCGGGGACGGGTAAGGCCCAGGATGAGGAAACGGTAACGGGACCGGGGAGAAGCCGGAGAGGGGAGCGCAAAGGAACTCAAGGGCCGGCCGGAGCTTCGGAACACCTCCAGGGCCCGGAGGAGCCGGTAGGTGTCGTTGGGGTGGATCCGGGCGGCGCTGGGGGGATCGCGGGCAGCCAGTTCTTCCATGAGGGCGGGACCCCCCCGCCGGAGAAGTTCTTCCCTGAGGGCTTCCCGGACCGCGGGGTCGGAGGGGGGGGCATCGCTTTGACCCAGGATGAAATTCCTGATATAAAAACCGGTTCCCCCGGACACCACCGGCAGGGCTCCCCGGCCAGCAATGGCGGCACAGGCTTCATCGGCTAGACGGACAAAATCCCCGGCGTTGAACTGTTCATCCGGGTTACGGATGTCGATAAGGTGGTGGGGAATTTTTCCCCGCTCCCCAGGGTCCGGCTTCGCGGTGCCGATGTCCATACCCCGGTAGACCTGCATAGAATCGGCGGACACCAGTTCCGCCTCAAAGGGAAGGCCCCGGTCCGGCCCCTCTCCAAAAAGGCGGGTCAAAATCCCGGTCTTGCCGGACGCGGTGGGACCAAAGAGGACGCATACGGGGACATCAACGGCCCCGGACAGGGGAATTTTCAGGAGCCGCCCGGCCTATTCTTCCAGGTGGAATTCGACTTCCCTGGTAAACACCTGCCGGGCCGCCAGGGAAACGACCTTGCCGTCGTTATCCTCAATATCCGGGTCCTTCAGCATGGAAAGCTGGTAAGAGCGCCGGGAGGAAGCGGAGGTAATCTCGTACATATTACCATCGTATTCGATAAGTTCTTCCAGAGGAAATATCATGGAAATAACCATATAAAATATCGGAAATTATGTAAATACCCCGCATTGCCTTTAATCTTTTTCTTTAAGCAGCGCGTCGTTGTTGAGGACCTTGAAGGAAACGGCTTTGGGAGACCGGACATCCCGCACCACAATGCCTTCTTTATCAAGGCCGCTTGGGTACTTGCCCCGGGCCTTTTCCAGCAGCTCTTCCAGGGTATAGGCAAAAGCCTCCCCCCGCTCTTCAAGGGGAACAAAGGGGACTCCCAGGGAGGCGCAGATCTCAAGGGCCCTGTCGTAGGGAACATAGCCGCCTGAATCCCAGTCTTTAACGTCGAACACGTACCATTCCCGGGAGGAAAGGCGCAGCTTGTTTTTTTGTATGCCCGGCCCGCATATTTCTCCGGTCAGGACGATGTTTTTTCCGTAGGCCGCCAGTTTTTCCTTAAGGCCGTAGCGGTACACCGGCGACCAGTACAGGGCCTCCGCCTCGTCCTTGATCTCCTTGTTGCGGCTGCAACAGCCGATCTTGCCGTCAATAAAGTACACAATCCCCGAGGTGCCGTCCATCTTCGTGGTGATGTAGTAGGGCTTTCCCCGCAGCTCATCAAGCAGTTCCAGGGCGGACTGTATACGTATCTCGTCGGAGGCGGGAATCCCAAAGGGCCTTTCGCCGATGATGGTTCCGCCTGCCCCTGAGGTTTCGGGGATGTACCATTTTTTTACGCCCAGTTTTCCGGTAACGTCGTCCCCTTCGGCGGCGTCTGAAAGTTCGGGGAACTGCGCCAGCGGCAGGAAAAGGCCCTGGGAGAGCTGCCCGCGCATCCTGGCCGTGCGTATACGGAAGCCTTTGCCGTTGTCCTCGTTTTCGCGGTACGAGGAGTTACGCAAAAATTCATAACGCGGGTCCAGGGGCAGGAAACTATCCACCTCAAAATAGACGCCCAGATCCCCTTCCTGGAATTCGCCTTTCTTGACGACACAGGTCCAGCCCATGATATGGGCCGCCTCAAGAAAATCCGACCCGGGAATGGCCTGTATGCCCCTGACTCTTTGAATGGTAACTAGCGCACGCATAGTATAAGTATAGAGGGGGTTTTTTGAAATGTCAAAACCCTGCGTAACATAAGATAATAAGTAAACAACTCCCCCTCCTCTCCTCACTCCTCACTTCCGCCTTCTCCCCAGTCCCCCGCAAAAAGGATCTCCGGCTCCAGGGTAAAGCCCAGGGCGGCCTTGACCCGGGCGGCCGTTTCTTCCGTCAGGGCGCGGATCTCCGAGGCCCGGGCGTTTCCGGTATTGATGATGATATTGCCATGCCAGGGGGCTATCATGGCGCCGCCTATGGCAAGGCCCCGGAGGCCCAGTTCGTCAATGAGCTTCCCCGTGGGTTTTCCGAAGGCCCGGTTGTTTTTGAAGACCGAACCTGCCGAGGGGTAACGGTAATGGCCTTTGGCCTCCCGGTCCCGGCGGTGTTCTTCCATTTCCCGGCGGATCTCCGCTTCGGGCCGGGGCGTCAGGGCGAACCGGGCCGAGAAAATCAGGGCCCGCTGTCCCTGGAAGGGGCTTTTTTTGTAGCCGAAGTCCTCCGGTCTGGCGGGAATCCAGCGCCGGGCCCCGGCTTCGTCGAGGATTTCCGTTTCCTTGAGGACATCCGATACGGACCTGTCGTAACAGCGGGCGTTCATCCAGACCGCGCCGCCTATGGTTCCGGGCATACCGGCGAGGAACTCAAGGCCCCCCAGTCCCGCGGCGGCGGCGGCCTCCACGGCCTCATCCACCGGCGTACCGGAACGGACAAGCAGGCCGGAAGCTTCCGCCACCGCGCCCCGCCAGCCGCCAGTATCCAGCACGACACCCCGGAGGCCCCGGTCGGAGACCAGGATATTGGCGCCGCCCCCAAGGATAAAGAGGGGAATCCCTTCAGTCCCGGCGGATTCCCGCAGCAGGGCGGCGTAGGCGGGAAAACCTTCACCTTCGGGGCGGATAAAAAGGTCCGCGGGGCCTCCGGCCCGGAAGGTGGTATGCCGGGACATGGGTTCGTCATAGGCAAGGAATCCGGTGAATCCCGTCCGGGAATTGATTTTTTCGATAAACTTCTGTAGGGTAAGCATAATGGCGTTTACTCTATATAATACCCTTGGCCGGGAATTACAAGCCTTCACGCCGATCGCCGAAGGAAAAGCCGGGTTCTACGGCTGCGGGCCCACGGTGTACGATTACGCCCATATCGGGAATCTCCGGGCCTATGTGGTCCACGACATCCTGGCCCGTTCCCTGCGCTGCGCCGGTTTTGAGGTGACCCATGTGATGAACATTACCGATGTGGGGCATCTTTCCGGGGATAATGACGAGGGCGACGACAAGATGGTAAAAAGCGCCGGAGCGCGGGGAAAAAGCGTCCTTGAGATCGCCAATTTTTATACCCAGGCTTTTTTTCAGGATACGTCCCGGCTCAACATCCAAAGGCCGGACATTGTATGCAAGGCCACGGAGCATATACCGGATATGATCGGCCTGATCCGGCGGATTGAGGAACGGGGCTTTACCTATTCCGCCGGGGGGAACCTCTATTTCGACACGTCCCGGTTTCCCTCCTACGGGGAACTGGCCCTGCTCCGGCTTGAGGACCTGAAGCATGGCGCCCGGGTTGAGGTGGACGGAAACAAGCGGAACCTCACCGATTTTGTCCTCTGGTTCACCAAAAGCAAATTTGAAAACCAGGCCCTGACCTGGGACAGTCCCTGGGGCCGGGGCTATCCGGGCTGGCATATTGAATGTTCCGCCATGAGCATTAAGTACCTGGGGGAGCAGTTTGATATTCACGCCGGGGGAATCGACCATATTCCCATCCACCATACCAACGAAATCGCCCAGAGCGAGGCCGCCACGGGGAAAAAGCCCTGGGTCCGCTATTGGCTTCATAATGAATTTTTGATTCTCGACAAAAATAAAATGTCCAAATCCTCAGGGAGCTTTTTTACCCTGCAAAACCTTATAGACTCCGGCTACGAACCCCTGGATTACCGGTATTTCCTCCTGGGGGCCCATTACCGGAGTCAGCTTCAGTTTTCCTGGGACAGCCTCGGGGGGGCGAAAAACGCCCGGAAGACCCTGCTGGACCGGGTAAAGACGCTGGCCGGGAAGGCGGGGGTAGTTCCGGGCCCCGCCGGGGAGTCTCATGAAGCCGGGGCCTATCTGGCGACCTTTAACAAGGCCCTGGAGGAGGATCTTTCCACCCCCCGGGCACTGGCGGAACTCTGGGGCCTGCTCCGGGACAACAGTATAAAACCCGCCGCCGCCCTGGCAGCGGCCTTCGATATGGACAGGGTTCTGGGCCTGGGCCTGCGGGAAGCCGCGGCCGCCGCCCTGGACAGAGGGCCGGAAGACGGGGAGCTGGTCCGGGAAATTGAAGGGCTGATAGCCGAACGGGGGGAGGCGAAAAAGGCAAAGGATTTTGCCCGGGCCGATCATATCCGGGAGGCCCTGAAAAAACGGGGCATTATGCTTGAAGACGGGCCGGCGGGAACGAGCTGGCGGCGTGTTGAGCCTCTGTAACGGTTGGGGAAAAGCGTTGTTTTCAATAACGGATGAGAAAAGGGACCCTGAGGAGTTCCGCAAACTCTACGACACTGTTTTCCCGATCCTTTTCAGGGTGGCCTACCGGATCGCCAACAGTGAAGAAGCGGCGGAGGATCTCTGTCAGGAAGCTTTTTCCCGCCTCCATGAAAAAAACATGAGTTTTCCCAATCCGGAGGAGGCGAAATATTGGCTTATCCGGGTAGTCAAAAACGCGGCGTTAAATTACGCCAAGCGGAAAGACCGGGAACGGAAGGCCTATCAACGGGCATTCCGGGAGGATACAAGGCAGGAAGAGACCGGAGAAGGGATTTTTATCAGAAAGGAAATCCAGACTGAAATACAGGAGGCCCTGAAAAAACTTCCCGGGCATTTACAAATGGTGATAATGTTAAAAGAGTATGGCGAAATGAACTACAAGGAAATCGGCCGGGTCCTGGGCATTAGCGAAGGGAATGTAAAAGTCCGGGTGTTCAGGGCCCGGGAGCGTTTGGCCAAGCTATTAGAAGCGGAAGACCATTTCCGCAAGGATGGTTCACATGTGTCCTGATCGTCAAATTCTTTCACTTTATGCGGACGGAGAATTGCCCTCCCCCTGGAAAGAAAAGCTGGAAAGCCACCTGCCGGTCTGCGCCCGGTGCCGGGAAGAGCTGGAAGCTTACCGGAAGCTCTCCCGGTTTCTGGCGGGGGCCAAAAACACCGATTCCCTGGAGGCAGCCAAAGAACGGGTCCTCCGTAAACTGCGGAGCCGCGGGGAGGACGCCCTCCCCCGGAACCTGAGGCTCTGGCAAAAAAATGTGTCCCTCCCCTTCCCGGCGGCCGCGGCGGCCGCGGCGGTCCTGCTGTTTTTCCTGGGGTTCTTTGTGTTCCGCCAGATTTTTTTGGCCGACCCTGCCCAGGATAAAGTCATGGCCGCGGGGGTAAATCTTGACCTCCAGGGCATTACGCCGGTTTCGGATATAAACGGGATTCTCCAGTACCTGGGCGACAGGGATACGGGGGATATTGTGATTCTCCGCCTCCCGGAAAGCAGAAACTTCATGAGTTCCGGCGAGCCGAGAATCCTCAAGGCCGCGGAACTGCCGGCAAAATATTCCCGGACCTTTGCACCGTCCCCGCACCCCGGCCCCGGGGATTATTCCACAGGGAGCGGTTTACCGCGATGAGCCGCCCCTTAAGCCTTGTGGGCAGCCTGCTTTTCCTTGCCGCCAACGCCGCGGTGATGCCCCAGGAGCCAAGCCTGGAAGAACTGCTTCCGGGCCTGAAGGACCGGGCGGTAATATTGGACATTGTGTCCCGGGTGGTGGAACAGAACCAGGAGGAAGTCTGGAATTCGGTGAATTCCCGGGTGACCATTCCCGGCCGCCCCGTGGGGCTCAGGTTGGTGGGGGCCAATGTGGTGGTGGCGGTTCAATTTACCCCCTATTTCCGCCGGAATGGCCACAGCATGCTGGTTGCCCAGGGACAAATCTGGGTGAATGTTCCCAACGAAGGCATCCGCTACCTGACCACCATGCAGACCATCCCCATAGAATTCGGGGAGCCGATCTACTTCTTTCCCCTGGGCCCGGCGGATTCCCAGGACGATGCCCGGATAGAAATCCGGCTGGAACTGCGGCCCTATACGGCGGAGGACAAGGTAATCGCGGACCCGCCGGAGCCCGGTAAACCGGAGTCCCTCCCCGAAACGGAAGAAGCCGCCGCCGGGGACGGGGAATAAAAGCGCCCCATGGTTTTTATCCCGCCCAAAAGAGTCCCTCCCGGGGGCTTTCTGCTTCCGCTTTTCCTGACGGCGCTCCTCCTCTCCTGTAGAGAAAAGGCCCCGGTTATAGAAAGCATCAATCCCCGGATTGGCGCCCTGGGGGAGGTCCTGAGCATCCGGGGAAAAAATTTCGGCGCCGAACGGCGCGAATCGTATGTAACTATCGCGGGAACCGCGCCGACCAATTCTTCATACCTCTCCTGGCAGGACAACCTCATTACCCTGCGGGTTCCCGAATTCGGGGACTCCGGGCTGGTGTATGTTCATGCGGGAAGAAAAAAAAGCAACGGCGCACTCTTTTCCAACGCCGCCGTCATTCCAAAACCGGCGCCGGGGCCGG
Organism: Spirochaetaceae bacterium; assembly: GCA_031282145.1. Taxonomy (GTDB): domain Bacteria; phylum Spirochaetota; class Spirochaetia; order Treponematales; family Breznakiellaceae; genus JAIRMO01. The sequence continues at coordinate 42,337 of JAITEG010000127.1, forward strand.
AAACGAGTTTCGCCCCCCGGATCGTTTCGGTGGAACCCCCGGCGGGGGCCGTGGGTTCCCTCATAAGCATCAAGGGAAGCGGCTTCGGCAGCTCCCGGGAACGGGGAGGCGTGTTTTTTTCGTGGGACGCGGACTCCGCTCCCGGCATCCCGGCGGAAGCCGCAGCCCCCGAATCGGTGGAGGTTTCGGAAGCCGAATTCGGTTATGACCTGTGGAGCGAACGGGAAATCCGGGTCCGGGTGCCCGACGGCGCCATCAGCGGCAATCTGGAAGTCCGGACCCTCCGGGGCGCGGCCCGGCCTGTTTTTTTTGAGGTCTCCGGAAAACCGGGGACTAAAACGTTCCGGGACAAGCGGACCTACATTATTTCCTATTCCGTGGACATTCAGGTTAAGGAGGCCGCAAATCCCAACGCCCTGTACCTCTGGGTTCCCCAGCCCGTGAGTTCCGCCGCCCAGCGGAAAATTGAACTGCTCTCCCGGAATCATGAACCCTTTGTGGAGAACCACCGGAGCACAACCCTGTTTCAATTCAATAACCTTTCCCCCCGGAACGCCATGAACGTCAACCTTTCCTACCTGGTTGAGGTCTATGCCCTGGAAACTTCACTCAAGGTTCAAGCCATAAAAGAGGGCGGGGATTCTCCCGCCAAATCCGTCTATACCCAGCCCTCCCCCCTCATCCCTTCGGATGATCCGCGGATCAAGGCCCAGGCCGCAGCCCTTGTTGGCCGGGAACGGAATCCCTATATCAAGGCCCGGCGAATCTATGAATGGCTTATGGCGGAGGGAAATATCCGGACGGAACCGGTGAACGGCGGGGCGATAGAAGCGCTGAAAGAGAAAAAGGCGGACCCCTATACGGCGGCCCTGCTGTTCTGCGCCCTCGCCAGGGCGGCGGGGGTTCCCAGCCTTCCCGCGGCGGGGGTACTGGTAAACCGGAACCGCCAGGCCCTCCGTCATTACTGGGCGGAATTCTGGATCGACGATTTCGGCTGGATACCCCTGGACCCGGCTCTGGGGGCGGGGGCCGCGCCGGACTCCTTTAACCTGCGGCCCGATGCGGCGGCTTATTATTTCGGGAACCTGGACAACCAGCGCCTGACCTTTTCCCGGGGCCAGACAGTCCTTTCCCAAATGGACCCCCGGGGACGGGCGGCGGTGTTTCCCCGGAACTATGCCCTCCAGAACCTTTGGGAAGAAGCGACCGGAGGGCTTGAGTCCTATTCCAGCCTCTGGGGGGATGTTACAATAACCGGTATGTATATCCAGTAGGAGGTTTGTATGGTGGCGGTAATTTCTTTGGGAGGCTCCATTGTGGCGCCCGAAGGTGTAGACGAGGCCTTTCTCAAGGATTTTGTTTCCCTGATCCGGGAGCTGCTTGAGGCCGATGACAAACAGCGGTTTATCCTTGTGGTAGGCGGCGGCGGCCCCGCCCGGGCCTGGCAGAAAGCCTACCGGGCGGTCCGGGGGAAAACACCTGAGGGATCGGAAAAGGCCGACGACGAAGCGGCGGACTGGATCGGCATCATGGCCACCCGGCTCAACGCCCAGCTTATCAAGGCGGTCATGGGGGACCTCTGCTGTCAGGAGGTGGTTACCAATCCCGGCCAGGTGGAGCCCCTGATGGGCCGGGTCCTGGTGGCCTCCGGCTGGAAGCCGGGCTTTTCCTCCGATTACGACGCGGTGCTTCTGGCGGAACGCTTCCAGGCCCCCATGGTGATCAACCTCTCCAATATCGAGCAGGTCTACACCGGCGATCCCCGGGAAAACCCCCATGCCAAACCGCTGGACAAAATTTCCTGGGAGGATTTCCGCGCCCTGGTGGGGGACGAATGGGTCCCCGGCAAAAACGTTCCCTTTGATCCCGTGGCGAGCCGCCACGCGGCGAAGATCGGCCTAAAAGTAATCTGCGCGGCGGGAAAAAACCTGGAAAACCTGAAAAAAATCCTCCGGGGGGAGGATTTTGTGGGAACCACCATCGGGTAAGGGCGCAGCGGGAAAGCCATCTTTTCAAGCTTCATTGTTTTTACTATTATAAACTCACTCAGGTGAGGTTGTTCTAAAACCCGATTGGTGCAGACCAAAGGTCTGATAGAACAATCTCAAGTTATAAAAAAATATGAATAAAAATGCTTTTGAGGAGAAAAGTATGGATGTTTCCGCCCTGCAAAAAGTCCGTTATACGTATAAGCCCAAACTGCCCGCCAGCTTATGCGGGGGGATAGACGATATTGCCGTGGAGCTGGGCTCGCCCACCGAAGCGGCGGCGGACCGGGATGAGCTGCGGGAGATCTTCAAAAAAACCTACGGAAAACCGCTGGCCCATTTTGTCAGGGGAAAAAATGACCGGATCCGCCGGGAGCTCAAGGTGGGGGTCATCCTTTCCGGGGGACAGGCGCCGGGGGGACATAACGTGATCGCCGGACTCTACGACGGCCTTAAAAAGGGGAATCCCGCCTCGGAGCTCTACGGGTTCCGGGGAGGGCCCAGCGGCCTTATTGAAAACAAGGCCCTGGTTTTCTCAGGTTCCCAAATCGACGAATACCGGAACACCGGGGGGTTTGACATCATCGGTTCGGGACGGACAAAAATCGAAACCCCGGAGCAGTTCGCTTCTTCCCTGGAAACGGCGAAAAAGCTGGGACTCCATGCGGTGGTGATTATCGGCGGGGACGACTCCAATACCAATGCGGCCCTGCTGGCGGAATATTTTGAAAAGGCCGGCGCGGGCATCCAGGTTATCGGCTGCCCCAAAACGATTGACGGCGATCTCAAAAACGAATATGTGGAAACCTCCTTTGGTTTTGATACGGCCTGCAAAACCTACAGCGAACTTATCGGCAATATCGAACGGGACGCCAACAGCGCGAAAAAATACTGGCACTTTATCAAACTCATGGGCCGGGCGGCCAGCCATATCGCCCTGGAATGCGCCCTCCAGACCCAGCCTAATATCTGCCTTATCTCCGAAGAAGTGGAGGCCAAGGGCCTTTCCCTGGATCAGGTGGTGGATCATATCTGCGCCTCCGTGGCCCGGCGGGCGGAAAACGGCGAAAACTTCGGCGTAGTCCTTATCCCCGAGGGCCTGGTGGAATTTATCCCGGAGATGAAAAAACTGATCCGGGAACTGAACGACGCCATGGCGGAGGAGGCGGAAGAATTCGCCGGGATCAGCTCTTTCATCGACCAGATTTACTGGCTCAGCCGCCGGATTTCGGAACCCTCTTATAAAGCCCTCCAGAGCCTGCCGCCGGAGATTGCCCGGGAACTCCTGATGGACCGGGACCCCCACGGCAATGTCCAGGTCTCCCGGATTGAAACGGAAAAACTTTTAACCGGCATGGTGGAGAAAAAACTGGCCGCCATGAAGAGCGCGGGGCTCTACAAGGGAAAATTCAGCGCCCTGGGGCACTTTTTCGGCTACGAAGGCCGCTGCGCCTTCCCCTCCAACTTTGACGCCGACTACTGTTACAGCCTCGGATTTTCCGCCTTTGTGCTGATCGCCTCGGGCCTTACGGGCTACCTTTCCAGCGTCAGAAACCTCACCGCCCCGGCGGACCAGTGGATAGCCGGCGGCGTTCCCCTCACCATGATGATGAACATGGAACAGCGCCACGGATCCAAAAAACCGGTGATCAGAAAAGCGCTGGTGGAACTGGAGGGCAAACCCTTTAAGGCCTTTGACGCGGTCCGGGATATTTGGGCGGTAAAAACCAGTTTCCTCTTTCCCGGCGCCATTCAGTATTTTGGCCCCCCGGAAGTCTGCGACGAACCGTCGAAGACCCTCAAACTGGAACATACGCCATAAGGCCCATGCGGCTTCAGGCCGGAACCTGCTATCTGCAAATTTCCTGCCTTGACGACGAACCGGCGGAGCCCTATACCATCAGGATTGACGGCGAATAAGAACGGCCATACCAGGGGTACTGTCTTAGCCGGGCGTTTT